>JACRDO010000046.1 GCA_016212885.1 Elusimicrobiota bacterium
GCCCTGCGAGGATCTCGCAACGATACGCTGACCGTTGCGGATATGGTGAACCACCTGAAGGCTTGGGAGTTCAACCACCTCACCCTGATCATGGACCGCGGGATGATTTCCAAGGAGAACGTGGCATTCATCGTGAAGTCCGGATTCGAGCTTGTCGGTCTGGTTCCTGAGAACAACAAGGAGGTGTGGGATTACATCACGCATTGGTCAAGCTCAGAACTGGAGCGTCCAGCATACGTGGTGGAGAGGCCGTCGGGGGCGAAGGTCTATGTGCGGGCATGGTACGCGTCGCTATTTGGCCGCAAGCGCATGCGCGTTGCCTTGGTGGTGGACCCGAGGCGTGCGACACACGAGAAAGTGGAGCGAGACGGCCTCATTCACGCCGTGGAGACAACGACTAATCCCAAGAGGCTGCGCGAGCTGCGAGAGGATCTCGGAGGACTGGCCATTCCCGCGCCGGGACGCAGGGGCTTCGCTGTGGATAATGCCGGCGCCGCCCGCGAGCGGCTCGGTGATGGCAGATTCTTGATGTTCTCGACGGATCAGGCGTTGGGGGCCGAAGAGATGTTTCGGATATACTTTCAGAGAGACGAGATCGAGAAGGCGTTCCAAACCCTCAAGGGGCAGCTGTCCCTGGGTCCTATTCGCTACCAGCTCCGCGAGCGGATCGACGCCTATACGACGGTGGTCTACTTGGCGTATCTGCTATGGAGCCATATACAGGAGCGGTTAGCCGAAAAATACCCCTCCCTGACGGTCACCAAGGCTTTGGAGCTCGTCGAGGATATCCACCTCGTGCGGTTTGAGTCCGGAAAACAGATTCGGGAATGGGCGACGCGGCGCACTCCTGAGCAGGAGAAAATCCTGAAGCTCGTCGGAGCAACACGTTTTCTACGTAGTGATAAGAGCCCCGAAAGGTAGGTTGCAGGGGCCTTTCTTTCATCAGAGTATGCGCCGTAGCCTGCCAAGATTTTGGGAGTCAAGCCAGCGGGAACTCGGCGCGGCCGCCGTCCGGCCGCCAGATGACGACCTTCACGGGGTGGTCGCTCCTCTGCGCCACGGCGCCCCACGCCATCGCGAGCCGCTCGATCTGCGTCTCCGCGGTCATGACGTTGGAGGCGCCGAGGATCACCTCCTCAGCCCCCATGGCCTGCGCGGTCTGCGCGACGGCCAGCATCGGGTCCGTGGAAGCCACCAGCACCGGCAGGACCTTCTTGCCGTGCTTCTCGGCCAGGTCGATGACCTGCGTGAAAAGCCGCTCCTCCTCCGGGCTCATGCGGCCCATCTCCCCGCCGAGGCGCAGCCCTGCCGCGCGCCGGGCGTGCAGGACCACGATCTCCGTGGTGTCGGCGTCCACCGTTTCCAGGGCCTTGCGCAGCGCGAACATGTGGATGGGGTCGCGCAGGGCCACGAGCATCTTCCGGGGCCGCTCCACGTCGTCGAGCACCCCCTGCAGGCTCTCATGGGGCAGGAAGTTCACCTTCTCCCGGTGCTCTTCGGCCTCCCGCTGGCGGCGCTCGTTGAGCTTCTCGGAGAATTTGAAGATGCCGTAGAAGAAGAGCGTGAACATCCCTCCCCAGACCGTGGCGACGTTCTTGGTGAAGAGATTGGTCGTCGCCGCGGCCAGGAGCACGAGGAGGATCAGGATCATACCCGCGGGGAAACGCAGGGGCCCGACCGGGATGTTCAGCGGCACCATCCATTCTCGCGGCGCGCGGTCCTTGAACCGCAGGATCACGCCGGACGCGGTCAGGAAGACGAAGCTCCAGAGCAGCCCGAAAGCGTAGGCTTCCCCGAGGAAATAGACGTCGCCCCGGCTGATGAGGATGGCGGCGACCTGCAGGCCGGCCACCAGGTTGATCGTGCGGTGGGTCGTGCCGTACTTGGGATGCAGCCAGCGGAACCAGTCCGCCAGGATGCCGTCCTCGGCCACGCGGCCGAGCACCGAGTTCGCCCCCACTATGGAGGTGTTCACCGCCCCGGAGAGGATCATGGCCCCGACGACCACGACGAACGTCTGGAGGAGGAGACGAGCGTAGCGGGGCCCCTCCTGGAACATGGCTAAGCCTCCCAGGAGGTTGTCGAGATAGCGGACGCGGTCCGCGTCCGGGATGATCGACGTTGCCAAGAAGCTCGAAGCGGTCGTAAGGATGAACGCGAACAAGAAGATGAAGACAGCGGCCTTTTTCAGGTTCTTGAGCTTCGGCGCTTCCATCTCCCGGTACACCTGGGCCAGGGTCTCCAGCCCGCTCATGCCGAGGAACGCATGGCCCAAGCCCACCAGCAGCCCGACCGCGCCGATGGTCCGCACCCAATCGGCGCCCTCCAGCCAGCCGAGGGCGTTCTTCCCGAAAGTCACGTTGAGGGGAGGCCACGAGAACCCACGCGCATGGATCGTATAGGCGCTCCAGCCGAGCAGGAGCACGCCCATGACGGCCGTCAGCTTGACGATGAACAGGGATTTCTCGGAAGACTCCTCGATGCCCAGGATGTTCTGCCGCCAGAAGTAGAGCGTGACGGACAGCGCGAAGGCGACCGAGAAGAGGTTCGGGCTCACATGCCAGCCGATGCGCAGGAGAGGGAACACCTCATTGAGCAGGCCGGCCAGGTACTGCCCCGCTGAAACCGAGGAGATGGGCCCAGTCAGGACGTAGTCGAACATGAGCGCGGAGACGGCGATCTTGGCGAGCGTCGAGCCCATCGCGCGCCGGACCACCTTGTAGACGCCCCCGCGCACGAACATGGCGGAGGATTCCACGTAGACGGCGATCATGCACGCCGAGAAGGACATGACCGCCAGGATGAACCACGGGGCCGCCTTCCCGATGGCCTGCTCCGTTATGCCTCCGACGTACCAAGCCGTGGAAGCCAGGTCGCAGAGCACGATGGCGCCCGCGCGCCAGAAGGAGATGAAGGTCAGCATCGCCGTCGTCAGCACGACGACGTCGCTCACTCGCCTGGAAGGCTTCTTGATGGGGTCCATCCGGGGGGTCGCCGAACTATATCAAGGCGGGCCTATCGTGTCAACGGACCGGGACGAACTGCCTCCCCTTGGCGCGGGTGATGGTGACCGTCTTGAGCGTCGTATCGCCTTTCCGGTCGAAGGTCGTGACGCCGAGGACCCCCTTGTGGCGGATCCCGCGCAGGGCCTCGATGAGCTGCGTGCGGCCGGCCCCGGACACCGGGCCGGTCTGCCGCAGGGCCTCCAGGACGATGTTCGCCGCGTCGTAGCCGAAGTGGTCGTATTGCCCGATCTCGACGCCGGGATAGCTCTCCCGATAGCTCTGGATGAACCGCTCCGAGCCTGGGAGCTGTTCTAGGGGCCGGCCCGGCATGGTGAAGTAGGAGCCTTCGGCCGCGTCGCCGGCCACATCGAAGAGCGCGTCGATCATGCACCCGTCCCCTGAGAAGAAGACCGTCTTGAGGCCGAGCTTGCGCGCCTGCTTGAGCAGCAGGCCGTACTCCGGATAAACGCCGCCGAAATAGACGCCGTCAGGCTTCTCTTCCAGGATGCGGGCCAAGAGGAGCTTGAAATCCCTCTCTCCGATCTCGATAGCTTCCAAGCCCGCTTCCCTGCCGCCGAGGCGCTTGAAGCGGGCGCGGAACTCTTCCGCCAGGCCTTGGCCGTAGGGCGTGCCGTCATGGACCACGAAGAACCGCTTCAGGCGCAGCCTCCTTACGGCGAACTCGGCCGCGAGGTTCCCTTGGACGTCGTCGGTCACGGTGACGCGGAAGACGTTCCTGGGTCCCGGCCAGCCGGGCTCGAGCTGCCGGCGCGTGAGCTTCGGGTTCGTCGCGATGGGGGAGATCATGGCGAGGCCGGCCGCGGCGTAGACCGGCGCGGCGGCGATGGAGCAGCCCGATGTGAAGTGGCCGATCACCGCGGCGATGCGGGGGTCGGCGGAGATCAGGTTCGCCGCCTTGACTGCCGACTCCGGGACCGCGCGATCATCGAAGGCGAGCACCTCGACCGGGAACGCGAGCCCTTTCTCAGCCTGGGCCTGCGCCACCGCCAGCTCCACGGCCCTCTGGATGCCCTGCCCCTCGGTGCTGAGGTCCCCGGTCAGCGGGACCGCCACCGCGATGCGGACCGTGTCGGAGCGGCCCAGGCAGGCGCAAAAGGCCCCGCAAAGCAAGGCCAGGGCCGGGAGAAGGGCTCTTGTTCTCATCTTTTATCGGATTTTATCATATTCTATAAGCGGACAGCATTGCCTTGCGCGCCGGCCCGCAATTATCGGATAATCGCCGGCAATGGCCGCAACCGCGCTCGCGATCTGCGGGGGATGCGCCGTTCTCTTCGCGGCCTTCGCTCTCTTTCAAAGGACCCTTTACGGCAGCGCGCTCTGCCTGCTCGCGGTCCTGCTCCAGGTGGGGGCCGCCTATTTCCTTATAGGAGCCCCTCTTCTGGGCCTCATCCAGGTCCTCGTGTATGCGGGCGCCGTGATGGTCCTTCTCGTCGTCGCCGTGATGTCCTCCCCGCCGCAGTTGAACGAGCCCTGGGCCGGAGGGACGGCGAAATGGCTGGCTTGGCTCGCGGTCCTGGCGCCGGCGGCCGAGCTGCTGAGCCTCCTGCGCGCGGCTTCGGGAGCGCCGGCCGCGCTGCAGCGGGCGCCGGCCGCGCTCGAGCGGCAGATGGCTTTCCTCTTGTTCGGACCTTACGCTCCTCTCACCGAGATCGCCGGCCTGCTCGTCCTGGTGGCCGCGCTCTCGATCCTCCGGGAGAGCCATGAATAGCTCCCTCCTCGTCTGGGGGGCCTCCGGCTCGCTCTTCATCCTCGGCGCGGCTTTCCTGGTCCTGCGCCGGCAGCTCATCGCCATGATCATCGGCCTCGAGTTGATGATCAACGCCGCGAACCTGAACATCGTCGCTTACGCCGCGCGCCGGGGAGACGCCGCGGGCTTGGCCGCGGCCATGCTGGTCATCGCCGCCGCGGCCGCCGAGGCGGTGGTCGGGCTCTCGCTCATCCTCAACCTCCTGCGCGAAGAAGGCGCGGCGGAATCCGACCGCATCCGGGAGCTTTCGGGATGATGAACGCCTGCGCGGTCGGGACCCTTTTCTTCGCCCCCGTCTCCGCCCTGCTCCTCGGATTCTTCGTCTTCCGTCCCTACTGGCCGAGGAAGACCCATTGGCCGATGCTCGCCTCCTGCGCCGCAGTGACGGTTGCCAGCATCCATCTGGCCGTGCAGATCCACGATGGCCGGATCGCGGGCGGCTCGTGGGAGCTCACGGCCTACCGTTGGGCCTGTGCCGGCTCATGGCGCGTGGACTTCGGCGTCCTGGTGGACGGACTCTCCATCTCGGTGCTGGGCATGGTGAGCCTCGTCTCCACCCTCATCCACGTCTACGCGGCCGGCTACATGGCGGAGGACCCCTCCTTCTGCCGCTTCTTCCTCTACTTCCACTTCTTCTTCCTCTCCATGGTCGGCCTGCTCGTCTCCAACAACTACCTCCAGATGTACGTCTTCTGGGAGGGGGTGGGCCTGGCCTCCTACCTGCTCATCGGCTTCTGGTACGAGAAGGAGGCGGCCAGGGCCGCTGCCTGGAAGGCGTTCTTGACCAACCGCATCGGCGACGTGGCCTTCATGCTGGCGGTCTTCCTGCTCCTCAGGGGCCTGGGCACGGCCCGCTTCAGCGAGGTCTTCCAGCGCCTTCCGGAGCTCTCGTCCTCCACTCTCACCGCCGCCGCTTTCCTCCTCTTCTGCGGCGCAGCTGCCAAGTCGGCCCAGTTCCCGCTCCATGTCTGGCTGCCCGACGCCATGGAAGGCCCCACGCCGGTCTCCGCCCTCATGCACGCCGCGACCATGGTGACGGCCGGCGTCTTCCTGCTCGCGCGCTCCATGCCCATCCTCGAGGAGGTCCCCGGCGTGCTCGCCGCGGCGGCTTTGATCGGGCTTCTGACGTCGCTCGGCGCCGCGGCGATCGGGGCGATGAAGCGGGACCTCAAGAGGGTCCTGGCCTACTCGACGATCAGTCAGCTCGGCCTGATGGTGCTGGCCATCGGCACGGGGAATCTCTTCGGAGCGGTATTCCAGCTCATCACGCACGGCTTCTTCAAGGCCCTGCTCTTCCTCTGCGCGGGCAGCGTCATTTACTCCATGCACGACAGTCTAAGCGGCGCCACCACCGTCACGGTGGACGACGCCGGCGGGCTCTCCAAGCAGCTCCCGGTGACCTCCGGCGCCTTCCTCATCGCGGCCCTGGCCCTCTCGGGCATCCCGCCGCTCGCCGGCTTCTTCAGCAAGGACGCGATCCTGGAGGGCGTGTTCGCGACCGGCTCGAAGGCGCTGAGCGTGCTCGCCCTGCTGGCCGCGGCCGGATCGAGCTTCTACATATTCCGCCTGCTCTTCTTGACGTTCCTCGGAGACCGCCCGGAGCAGCGGGGCCCGAGGGCTCACGCGCACGAGCCCGGGTTCAGGATGAAGGTCCCGGTCCTCGCGCTCGCCGTTTTCAGCGCAGCTGCCGGAAGCCTGGGAGAGCCCATCGCGAAGGTGCTCGGCAAGGAGGCCCCGCACCTCTCGCTCGTTGTCTCGGCCGCGGGCTTCGCCTTCGCCGGGCTCGGCATCCTCGCCGCCTATTGGGCCACGATGCTCAGGCCGGGCTTCGATTGGGCGTGGAGGCGCGCTCAGCCCGAGCTGGAGCGCATCCTCGACGACGACTTTGGCTGGCAGAGCTTCACGGCCGCCCTCGCGCGCGGGGTCCTCGGCTTCGCGAAGCTCCTGGCCGGCCCCTGGGAGCGCAAGACCTGGGACGCCTTCACCGAGGCGCTCGCCGACACCTTCGTCGGCCTCGGCGAAGGGCTCTCCTTCTTCTCGCGCGGCGCCTTGAACGATTACCTCTGGTGGATGATCCTGGGCGCCGCGGCGCTGGCATCGACGGTGGTCCTGTGCTTCTGACCTGGCTCTGGCTCGCGCCGGCGGCCGCGATGCTCGTGGTCTGGGCCCTGCCCTCGCGCCGGCTCTCCCGCGCGGCCGCCCTCGCGGTTTCGGCCGGAGTGCTCGCCTACTCCCTTTGGCTCCTCGCGCCCTACGCGGCCGGAGAGGGCCTCCTGCGGCTGGAGGAATCGGGCCGCGCGGGCCCGCTCGGCATCCGCTATCACCTCGCCGTGGACGGCATCGCCCTGCCTCTATGCTGGCTGACCGCGCTCCTGAGCGCCCTCTCCATCGCGGCCTCCTGGAAGGCCGATGTCCCGAACGCCTTCTGGGCTTCGTTCCTAGGGCTCGAGTCCGCGCTGATGGGGGTCTTCCTCTCCCGCGACCTCTTCTACTTCTTCATCTTCTGGGACATGGCCCTCGTTCCGATGTTCTTCATCATCGGCCTCTGGGGCTCGGAGGGACGCCGGAAGGCCGCGCTGAAGTTCGCCCTCTACACCTTCCTCGGCAGCCTGTCCCTGCTCATCGGGCTCGCGGCCCTGGCCACCTTCCACCACGGCGCCACCGGGGTATGGACCTGGGACATGGGCGAGCTGACCCGCACGCCCGTCATGGGCCGCGCCGCGATCTGGATCTACGCGGCCCTGGCTCTCGGCTTCGCGGTGAAGATCCCGGTCTTCCCTCTGCACAACTGGCTGCCGGACGCGCACACCGAGGCCCCGGCCGCGGGCTCGGTCATGCTGGCGGGCTCCATGCTGAAGATGGGGCTTTTCGGATTCCTGCGCATCCTCCTGCCGGTGTTCCCGGAGTTGAGCGCCGCGGCGCTTCCATTCCTCGGCGGCCTCGGAGTCGTCAACATCCTCTACGGCGCCTTCTGCGCCATGGCTCAGTCGGACTTAAAGCGCCTGGTGGCCTTCACGAGCGTCAGCCACCTCGGCTTCTGCCTTGTCGGCATCTTCTCGCTGACAGCTGCCGGGATCGCGGGCGGAAGCCTGCAGATGCTCAACCACGGCCTCTCCACCGGCGGCCTGTTCCTGCTCGTCGGGATGCTCTATGAGCGGGCGCACCGCAGGGGGCTTTCGGATTTCGGCGCCCTCGCCTCCAGGACCCCGGTATTCGCCTTCTTCTTCTGCTTCATCCTTCTTTCCTCCATCGGCCTGCCCGGCTTAAACGGCTTCGTCGGCGAGATGCTGTCCCTGGCCGGCATGGCCCAGGTCTCGCGCCTGCTGGCGGCCCTCGGCCTGCTGGGAGCGGTCCTGGCCGCGGCCTGGGGCCTGCCCGCTTTTCAGGCGGTGTTCTGGGCGCCGCCGGGGACAGACTCGGTCTCGGACAAGATCGCGGACTTAGACCTCCGCGAGCGGGCCATCCTCTGGGTCCTGCTCGTCCTAATCTTGTGGATCGGCCTCTATCCGCGCCCCCTGCTCGAGCTGATGGAGCCAGCTGTCTCGGCCCTGGCGCAAAGATGACCCCGGAGAGCATCCCCCTGTCTTTGTTCGCGCCGCAGCTTCCGATCGCAGGCGCGCTGGCCGGGGCCCTCCTCGCCGGAATGTTTTCCAAACATCGGAGCGGGACACTCGCCCGGATCATCGGCGCGGCCGGGGTCCTGGCGGGGTCCGCCCTGCTCTTCTGGGGCCCGCCCTACGCGGACACCTGGCTGGTGCGCGCCGGCGGTATCGCGAGGGCCTGGCAGCTCTTCTTCCACCTCGCGGCCCTGGCCTTCCTGGCCTCCCACCGCGCTCAAGGCGAGCAGCCCGTGGCCCTCCTGCTGGCCGCCCTGCTCGGCATGGATCTCATCGCCGCGGCCAACGACCTCCTCGCGCTCTACCTCGGCCTGGAGCTGATGAGCCTGCCGACCTATCTGCTGGTATACGGGCTGAAGCCGCAGAAGCGGTCTCTCGAAGCGGCGGTGAAGTATTTCTTCGCAGGCGGCGCCGCCTCGGGCATGTTCCTGTTCGGACTCTCGATCTGGTACGCGGGGACCGGCACCACGGCCCTGGCCCCCGGAGGGATGCTGGACCGCGGGCCCTCCTCGGCCGCGAGCCTGGCATTCGTCCTGATGGGCTCCGCGGCCCTCTTCAAGGTCGGGGCCTTCCCCTTCCACTTCTGGCTGCCGGACGTGTACGAGGCGAGCGAGCCTGAGCTGGGCGCCTTCATGTCCACCGCGGTCAAGGCCGCCGGATTCCTGATGCTGATGCTCCTTTCGATCGGCCATTCGAGCTTCGACCCGATCGGGAACTCCGGCGCCCTCTTCCCGAACCTCGGCGCGTGGCTTCCGGTCGTCTCCGTCGCGACCATGACCGTGGGCAACCTGCTGGCCCTGCGCCAAACGAACTTGCGCCGCCTGCTCGGCTACTCCTCCATCGCGCACGTCGGCACCCTGCTTTCGGCCGTCTGGGTCTGGCAGGCCGGGGGACACGGCGAGGAGCTCGCCACGATCTGGTTCTATCTCGGCGCCACCCTATTCATGAACACCGGCGCGTTCCTGTTCCTCAAGCTCGCCGGCATCTCGCAGGTTTCGGAGCTGCGCGGCTACGGGTCCAGGGCTCCCTGGGCCGCGGCCTTCTTCGCGCTGATGCTCCTCTCGCTCGGGGGCATCCCGCCCACCTCCGGCTTCCTCGCGAAATTCTACGTGGTCTGGGATTTGCTCAAAGGCGGGGGGATCGGCCTGGCCGCTGCGGTGGCTTTCAACAGCCTGCTGGGCCTGGGCTACTATCTGAACCTCATCCGGGTCATGGCGCTGGAGGAGCCCGGCCAAAGGACCCCCGCCGAGCCGCCGCGCCCCGACGCCGGGACGGCCCTGGTGCTGCTCTGCTGCGCGGCCGCGGCGACCGTGGGGTTCCTCCCGGAGGCGCGGGAATGGCTGTTCACTCTGATGACCCTATGACATGGCTGCGGCACTGATCATCAACTTCCTCCTGGTCCTGGCCCTGGTCGCGGGCATGACCTTCGCCTCGCCCCTGTTCGGCCCGAAGCGCAAGCTCTCCGGCGAGAAGGGGGTCCCCTACGAGACCGGCATGCCGCCCTACGGGGCGCCCTACGGCCGCATGACCGTGTCGTACTACCGGTTCGCGGTCCTCTTCGTGGTCTTCGACGTGGACCTCGCGTTCCTCCTGCCGTGGGTCCTGCTCCGGCGCTCTCTCTCTTTGGAAGCGATGCTCTCCATGACCGTGTTCCTGGGGCTCATCGCGCTCACGCTCGCCTATCTCTGGCGAAAGGGGGCCTTGGAGTGTGATTGACATGCTCCCCGTATCGAACTTTCCAAACGACGTAGGTTCGATACGTCCAAATCTACGACGTTCGGAAGATTTGGACGGCGTGATCTCAACCCGCCTCGATTCGGCGGTCGGCTGGGCGCGGAAGTACTCCATCTTCCAATACCCCTTCGTCACCGCCTGCTGCGGGATGGAGTACATGTCCACCGCCTGCGCGCACTACGACATGGACCGCTTCGGCGCGGGCTTCCCGCGCTTCTCTCCGCGGCAGGCGGACGTGCTGATGGTCGTGGGGACCATCAGCCACAAGATCGCCCCGGTCCTGCGCAGGATCTACGACCAGATGGCCTCCCCAAAATGGGTGGTGGCTTTCGGGGCCTGCGCCAGCACCGGCGGGTTCTACGACAACTACGCGACGGTGCAGGGCATCGACACCATCCTCCCGGTGGATCTCTACATCCCCGGCTGCCCGCCCAGGCCCGAGGCGGTCCTGCAGGGGCTGATGATGCTGCAGAAGAAGATCCAGGAGCAGGGCCGCTGATGGACACCAAGGCGCTCCTCGCGGAGCTCTACGACGTGGTCGGCCTGGGCGTGAGCGCCCTCTCAGGCTCCGGCTTCGACGCCTTCATCACGGTGGAGCAGAATTCGGCCCGCAAAGCCCTGGAGTTCCTCCACAGGAAGGGCTTCAACGTCCTGGCTGACCTGACCTGCGTAGACTATTTGCGCTACGGCTTCGACGAGCGCCCTCTCCCGCCCTCCCACCCGCACCGCCTCCGGCGCTGGCCCTCGCCGCCGAAGCCGCCCCGCCGCTTCAAGCTCGTCTACCGCCTTCTCGAGCTGGACCCGGCCGAGGGCCTCGCGCGCGGGCGCCTGGCGGTCCACGTCTGGGCCACGGGCAAGGAGGCGGGGCCTCCTTCGGTCATGGACCTCTGGCCCAACGCGGACTGGCTCGAGCGCGAGGTTTGGGACATGTTCGGCATCCGCTTCAGCGGCCGCCCGGACATCAAGCGCATCCTGCTCTATGAGGAGTTTGTAGGCCATCCGTTGAGGAAAGACTACCCGATCGACAAGAGGCAGCCCCTGATCGGGCCCAAGGAAGGCGCTGCGCGGACTGTGGTCTCCGATGAACCGCTGAGGCCTGATCCCTCATGAAGAAGACCTACCTGCTCAACATGGGCCCGGCGCACCCGGCCATGCACGGGGTCATCCGCCTCATCCTGGAGCTTGACGGGGAGCGGGTCGTTGGCGCCGACGCGGAAATCGGCTACCTCCACCGGGCCTTCGAGAAGCAGGCTGAGAGCGGCGTCTGGAACAACGTCATCCCCTACACGGACCGCTTGAACTACGTCTCGCCGCTCATCAACAACGTGGGCTACTGCCTGGCGGTCGAGAAGCTCTGCGGGATCGAGACGCCCATGCGCTGCCAGTACCTGCGCGTCATCGCCTGCGAGATATCCCGCATCACGGACCATCTGACCTGCGTCGGCGCAAACGCCATGGAGCTCGGGGCTTTCACGGTTTTCCTGTACCTGATGAAGGCCCGCGAGGGCCTCTACTTCTGCGTCGACAAGCTGACGGGCGCGCGCGTGACCGCGAGCTACGCCCGCGTGGGCGGGGTCAAGGCGGACCTCCCCGCAGGCTTCCAGGAGCAGCTCCGGGAAGCCTTCCGCACGGTCCGGGAGTGCGTGCGCGACTCCGAGGCCCTCTTGACGAAGAACCGCATCTTCGTCGACAGGGTCCAAGGGATCGGGATATTGGACAAGGAGACGGCGCTCGCCTACGGCGTCACCGGGCCGGTGCTGAGGTCCGCTGGCGTCCCCTACGACGTCCGCCGGTCACAGCCCTACCTCGTCTACGACCGGCTCGATTTCGAGGTCCCGGTCGGGACCGCGGGCGACAACTACGACCGCTACCTCGTCCGCCTGGCCGAGATCGAGCAGAGCATGCGGATCGTGGAGCAGTGTTTCGAGCAGATGCCGCAGGGCTCCGTCGAGCTGAACAAAGGACAGCTCATCGAAGCCGGTCTCCTGGCGGACCTGGGCAAGCGCGGCAAGACGGGCCATATCTGGGACGCGAGGGCGGACACGGATCCCGTGATCGAAGGCTCCGGGCGGACATCGAAGCCCGACATCGCGGCGGACCGGCCCGAGGTTGTCCTTCCCTCCAAGGAGGAGACCTACGGCTCAATCGAGGGCCTCATGCGCCACTTCGAGCTCGTCATGTGGGGCAGGGGCATCACCCCTCCGCCGGGAGAAGCCTACTTCGCGGTGGAGGGAGGCAACGGCGAGCTCGGCTTCCACGTGGTTTCGGACGGGAAGGACATGCCCTACCGCGTGCGGGTCCGCCCCCCTTGCTTCTTCAACATGGCGGTCCTGCACAAGATGCTCGTCGGCTATACGGTGGCGGACATCGTCGCGACCTTCGGCTCGATCAACATGATCGCAGGGGAGCTGGATCGGTGAGCCCCTTCACCCCCGAACAGGCGAAGGCTCTCAAGGCCTGGACCCTCCGCTATCCCAAGCCCCAGATGGGCTTAGTCGAGGCCCTGCGCGATGTCCAGCGCTCTCACGGCTGGGTCCGCCCGGAGGACGAAGCCTTCATCGCGGAGCTCTTCGATGTCCCGCTCGACCGCGTCCACGCCGTCGCCGCGTTCTATCCGTATTTCACATTGACGCCCGCGGGCAAGCACCGCGTCTGCGTGTGCCGGAACCTGAGCTGCCATCGCCGCGGAGGGGACAGGATGCTCGAGCATCTGCGCAAGAGGCTCGGGGTCCCCGAGGGAGAGGCGACGCCCGACGGGCTCTTTTCCTATGAGGCCGTCGAATGCCTCGGGGCCTGCGACCACGCCCCGGCCTTCTCCGTCGGCGACGAGCTCGTGGGCGCGGCCAGCGAAGAGCTCATCGACAAGGTCATCGAGGATCTCAAAGCCGGCAAGCCCGTCCAGCAGGCGCCAATCGTGATCGGCGCAACCGGTCCTGAATCCGGCAGGAAGCTGCTGACCAAGCATTTCGGGGAGCCGGAGCTGCACCGGCTGGAAGTCTACCGCCGCTTCGGCGGCTATTCGGCCCTCGAGAAGGCCTCCCGCATGCGGCCCGCGGACATCACCTCTGAGGTCAAGCGCTCGAATCTCCGGGGTCTGGGGGGGGCGGGCTTCCCGACCGGGATGAAGTGGGAGACGGTCCCGCCCAAATCGCAGCGCGACGAGCCGCACTACCTCGTGGCGAACGCGGACGAGAGCGAGCCCGGCTGCTACAAGGACCGCGCCCTCATGGAGCGCAACCCGCACGCGCTCATCGAGGGCCTGGCCATCGCCGCGCGGGCGGTGGAAGCGGACGCGCTCTTCATCTTCATCCGCGGCGAGTACGCGCGGCAGAAGCGCATCCTGGAGGAGGCGATCGAAGAGGCGCGCAAGGCGGGAGCGATCGCGCAGGATATTTTCGTCATGCGGGGAGCCGGCGCCTACATCTCCGGCTGCGACACGGCGCTCCTTGAGACCATGGAGGGCCGCAAGGCCTGGCCGCGCCAGCCGCCTCCCTTCCCGACCGTCAGCGGGGTCTTCGGCCGCCCGACGGTGGTCAACAACGTCGAGACCCTCATGATGCTCCCCGCGATCCTGCGCGACGGAGGCGAAGCGTTCGCGAAGATCGGGCCGCAGGGGAGCGGCGGCACCCGCGTCTACTCGGTCAGCGGCGACGTGGAGCGGCCCGGCATCTACGAGTTCCCCATGGGGGCTCCTCTCTCCGGCATCCTCGCGGCGGCCGGCGGGGTCCGGGGCGGGCGCAGGCTCAAGGCAATCCTCCCCGGCGGCGCCTCGACCCCCGTGCTCACCGCGGAGGAGGCGGCGAAGGCGCGCATGGATTTCGACGGCCTGCGCTCGGCCGGCTCCTCCCTCGGAGCGGGCGGCCTCGTGGTCTTAGATGAGACCGCGGACATGGTCGAGACCCTCCACATCATCGAGCGATTCCTCCGGCACGAGTCCTGCGGGCAGTGCGCGCCGTGCCGGGAGGGCTCGGGCTGGGTCGCGCGCATCCTCTCCCGGATCCTCGAGGGCAACGGGATCCCGGAGGACCTGGGGAACCTCAGCCGCATCTCCGGGAACGTCGCGGGCCGGGTCATCTGCGCGCTCGGCGACAGCGTGGGGATGGCCGCCAAGGCCATGATCGAGAAATTTCCCGAGGACTTCAGAAGGCGCATCCATGCCTGAGATCACCCTGAGCATCGACGGCGTCTCGGTCACAGTCTCCGAGGGCGCGCTCGTCATCGACGCGGCGCGCTCAGCCGGGATCGACATCCCGCACTACTGCTACCACCCCGCCCTCGGCAACCCCGGGGTCTGCCGGCTGTGCATGGTGGAGGTGGAGGGGCTGCCCAAGCTCCAAGTCTCCTGCCGGCTCAAGGCGAAGGAGGGCATGGTCGTGCGGACGAACTCCTCCGCGGCCCGGCGCGCGCAGTCCTCCTCGCTCGAGTTCCATCTCGTCAATCACCCGCTCGACTGCCCGGTCTGCGACCAAGCCGGCGAGTGCCTGCTTCAGGACACCTACCAGCGCTGCGGCCTCTACTCCAGCACGGTCCGCGAAGACAAGCGCCACAAGCCCAAGCGCGTGAAGATCGGCGAGCGGATCGTGTTCGACTCCGAGCGCTGCATCCTCTGCACCCGCTGCGTGCGCTTCCTCGACGAGGTGACGAAGACTCGCGAGCTCGGCGTCTTCGGCCGGGGCGACCGGGAGGAGGTCGAGCTGTGCCCTGGCCGCCGCGTGGACAACCCCTACTCCGGCAACATCGTGGACATTTGCCCGGTCGGGGCGCTCACGGACGCGGACTTCCGGTTCCAGGTCCGGGTCTGGTACCTTGCCGGCACGGCCTCCGTCTGCCCGGGCTGCGCGAGAGGCTGTTCGATCTTCGTGCACTCGAACGTCCAGCGGCCCTGGCATGCCGGCGGCCGCCGGGTCGTCCGCCTGAAGCCCCGCTTCAATCCGGAGGTCAACGGATACTGGATCTGCGACGAGGGGCGCTACGGCTGCAAGAGCATCGACTCGCCCAGCCGGCTCAAGGCGCCTTCGCTCCTGAAGGACGGGAAAGTCGGCGCGATCTCTTGGGAGGACGCGACGAAGCTCGTTTCAGCCGAGCTGGCGGAGCTCTGCCGCGCGAAGGGGCCCCAGGGCCTCGCCGTAATCCTGAGCGGGACCCTCTCCAACGAGGACCTCTTCGCGGCCAAGCGGCTCTTCATCGAGCGGCTCAAG
The DNA here is from genome assembly GCA_016212885.1 of Elusimicrobiota bacterium. Taxonomy (GTDB): domain Bacteria; phylum Elusimicrobiota; class Elusimicrobia; order UBA1565; family UBA1565; genus UBA9639. The sequence goes on from JACRDO010000046.1 coordinate 15,323, forward strand.
GCGGGGCACGTGCTCCTTAGGCCCGGCCCGGACCAGCTCGGGGAGGAGGACGGCCTCCTGCGGCGCAAGGAGAAGGTCCCCAACCTGCGGGGCGCGCAGGCCCTGGGATTCGGGACCGCCATCCGGGAGAGCTCTTGGGAAAAAATACTCGCCGGATTGACATCCGGCGAAATTTGGGGACTCTACGTAGTCGATCGAGACCCTCTCGCAGTTTGGGGCGCAGAAGCAGGGGAAGCCCTGTTGGGGCTTCCCTTCACGCTTCACCAGGCCGCCAACGCGAACCGCTTCACCCGGGCCGCGCGCTGGGTCCTGCCGTCGACCTCCTACGCCGAGGAGGACGCGACCTTCACGAACTTCCAGGGCCGCACGCAGAGGGCCCGGAAGGCCGTCGCCCCTCTCGGGGAAGCCCGGCCCGATTGGCGGATCTTCGGCGGGCTCCTGGCCGCGCTCGGCGCAGAGTTCCCCTACGGCTCCGCGCGCTCCGTCTTCGAGGCTCTGGCTGGAGAGCGCTCCGACTTGGTTGGGCTGGATTTCGAGCTCGCTCCGGACGGAGAGCCGCGATGACTCCGGCCATGATCGGGATCTCGTGGTCTTTCGTCAAGATCTTCGCCGCGCTCAACTTCGGCATGGGCTTGGCCGCGTTCCTGAGCTGGGTCGAGCGCAAGCAGAGCGCCCTGCTCCAGGACCGCATCGGGGCCAACCGCGCGGACATCCTGGGCGCTCGCGCCTTGGGCCTGTTCCACATCCTCGCGGACCCCATCAAGCTGCTCTTCAAGGAGGATTTCGTCCCGCCCCAAGGCCAGCGCCTCTGGCACGACCTCGCTCCGGCCTTGAGCCTCGGGTGCTCGGCCCTCTGCCTGGCCGCCCTGCCTTTCGGCGACGCCGTGGTCTTGGGGGGCAAGACCTGGAGCCTTCAGCCCCTGCCCATGGGCGCGGGCGTCGTTTTCGTCCTGGCGATGCTCTCGGTCGGGGTCCACGGCGTGGTAATGGCCGGCTGGTCTTCCGCGAGCGCCTACTCGCTGCTCGGAGGCCTGCGGGGGGCCGCCCAGATGATCTCCTACGAGGTCGCGATGCTCTCGATCCTGGCCGGCCCGCTGTTCCTCTACGGCACCTTAGACCTCTCCGAGGCCGTGCAGGCTCAGGCGCGTACATTCTGGAGCTTCTTCCCGGCCTGGGGGATCTTCCTTCAGCCCGCGGCGTTCATCCTGTTTCTGATCGCCGGCGCGGCCGAGACCAAGCGCGCGCCCTTCGACATCCCGGAAGGCGAGGCCGAGATCGTCGGCTACTTCGTCGAGTACTCGGGCATGAAGTTCGCCATGTTCATGACCAACGACTTCATCGAGACCATCGTGCTCGCGGGGCTCTCGACGGCCCTTTTTCTCGGAGGCTGGCACCTCCCCGGGCTCGGCCGCCTGGGCCTGAGCCAGCCGGTCTTCGCCCTGGCCGGGGTCGGGGTCTTCGCCGCCAAGATGATCGCCGTACTCTGGCTCCTGATGCAGGTCCGCTGGACCCTGCCGCGCCTGCGCTACGACCAGCTCCTCGCTCTGGGCTGGAAGAACCTCCTGCCGCTCTCTTTGGCCAACTTCGCGGCCACGGCGTGGATCGTCTGGTGGAGTCGCGCCGGATGAAATCCGGCGCATATTTGTGAATCAGAAGGTGAAGTGAGACATGATTGCTGAACCCGACGGAATAGCAAAGGTTAGGATTGTGAAAGCGCCCGAGATGGGCTTTCTCGAGCGGATCTATCTCGTGGAGGTGCTCAAGGGCCTGCTCGTCACCTCGCGCCATTTCTTCATCAACCTCTGGCGGCATATGAAGAAAGCCCTCGGACGAGAGACCGAGCCCGGCGCCGTGACGATCCAATACCCCGAGGACCCCGCGGTGGTGGCCCGGCGCTCCCGCACGCACCACCGCCTGCTCAGGCGCGAGGACGGCGCGCCGCGCTGCGCGGCCTGCATGCTCTGCGAGACCATCTGCCCGGCCAAGTGCATCCGCATCGTCGCCGAGGAAAGCCCGGACGTGATGATCGAGAAGCGGGCCAAGAGCTTCGAGATCGACCTCGGCAGGTGCGTCTTCTGCGGCTTTTGCGTGGAGGCCTGCCCGGTGGACGCCATCCGCATGGACACCGGACGCGTCGAGATGGCGGCCTTCTGGAGGACGGACATGGCGCGAGACATCACGCAGCTCCTGGGCGAGAGGCCCCGACAATGAGGCGGCTCCTGTTCACGGGGAGAAGAGCGGGCAGATCTCCCGCCTCAAGGAGATCATCCTGGACCTGCGGTATTCTCAGGTCCAGGAGAAGGAAGCGGACCAGCTCGCCATGGGAATGCTCGATAAGACCGGCATGGACCCCGGGACATTGCCCTCCGCGCTCAAGGCCCTTGGGCGTGCGACCAAAGGGAAAGGCGCCTATTTCCGCACCCATCCCGGGCTCCTGCTCAGGATCGGAGCCTGCAATCAGCACCTCAAGGCCGTCAAGGAGGGCCGCGCTTCCTTCAAGCTTCCGGCCGCCGAGGGCCGGCCCGAGATCGGCCGGCCCGCCTACATGCGGCGCGCGATGGACGAGGGCTACGATTACAAGAAGCCCATCAAGCGCGGGAAAAGCGGCGGGGAGCGCTGAGCCAATTGGCCCTTGTGTTTTGACAGGCAGCGGGTTATAATTATTTTAGGAGGGCACGATGGCCAAAGCAATTAAACGACAAATTCATTCGCTCGGGCGGCGAGGCAGACTGACCCCTAGCGACGTTCGATTGGGTATTCTCACCTATGAACTTGGCCGGCAGCCCGACACTGCTAGGGCATCGCATCGGCGCAAGCGCACTGCCCACGCCTGACCTTGCCGGTGGAACGTCTCCTGCCCTTTCACCTCGGCGTTTTTATTAACTGTCCCTTCGACACCAAATACCGCCCCATCCTAGAAGCCGTCACCTTCACGGTTTTTGATTGCGGATTCGTGCCGCGATGCGCTTTGGAGGATGCGGATTTCGGCCAAGAGCGCTTCTCTAAGATCGTAGAGATGCTCAAGGGCTGCAAGTATTCGATCCATGACATCTCTCGAGTTGAATTGGACCTGTCCTCTCGCCTTCCACGTTTCAATATGCCCCTTGAGCTTGGGGTTGAACTCGGACTTCGCAACAGCGGCAACACGAAGATGCGACAAAAGAAGACGCTGGTCATGGACAAGGAAAGGTACCGTTATCAGAAATATATTTCTGACATCGCGGGCCGCGATCCGCAGGCCCACAAGAATCATCCGGAAATGGCAATTCAGGTCGTGCGGAACTGGCTCCGGACGGCGTCTGACGATTCGAGGATCCTCGGGTCTGCTGCCATTGTGAAACATTACCGGGACTTCCGAAAACAACTGCCTACGATCGCCGCGCGCAAGAGCCTTCAAACGAACCCAATGCTCTTCGTCGAGTACGCCAACGCCGCCAGCGATTGGTTGAAGATAAAATATCCTCCGCAGGCATAGCCACCCAAGGCGACACGGTCCTCCGCCGCAACTTGAAGCACGATTATTTCCCATCAGGTTTTTAAAGCGGGGAATATGGCGTTGGGTATGAGCGCAAAGACGGCGAATCCTTGCCGGGACACGATTACGTTCTGACTTTCTCAAAGGAGCAGGCGGGCATGGTCTACTTGGCCGTATTTGAGGGCAAGTGTTCCAAGTTGCGTAATTCCTTGAGTCGGCGTGAGTTCTTCCGGCAAGGGGTAGATTACTATCGAGCGTTCAATCTGCGGGGTGAGACAGGAGCCCGCGAACCCGGTCCCCTCCCGGATGGGTTCGAGGCAACCACGGAATCCAACGTGCGCGCGTTGCAGATTTTGGTGGCGCGAGAGATTGAACAGGTCTGTCGCGAGAAAATTGGAAAAATTGACGACAAGCACGCTAGAGGCTCTCTTCGTAAAGGAGCCTATTATCTGGCCCGCATTGTTTACCGAAGGAATAAAAAGAAGATCGACGGTATCGTGCAGTTGGGAGCGCCAAAGCCGCGAACCGCAAAGGTTGCTCGCGACTTGGTCAAAGAGGGTCGCAAGATTGCCCTGGATTCCTACGGCCAGGCGCAGGCTGTTTTTGTGAAAGCGCTTAAGGATTATCTGCGGACAGCCGGCGGAAACGAAGACTCGGCGTTGAAGAATACTCAGTTTGCCGAAGCCGTTGATGCGGCGGCAGCCCCGAGTTCCATAGCCGGCGCCAAGTCATAGCACCCGCGCCGACCGCTACGAGACGCCCATGAAACTGACATGCGTCGAGGGCCCCTTCGAAGATCCCATCGGCGCGGCAGACTGTCATTGACAGAATGTATTCTATCTGTTATATATTTGGTGTATACCAAACTATCTGTTTTTAAGATATGCACCAGCCCGTCTTTCTTGAGAGGCATCTGAAGGGCCGCTTGGCTCAGCTTCTGGGCCAGGCCGGCCTGCCGTGGCGCTTCGCCGACCGCGCGGTCGGGGCGGATTTTCGGCTTCGGATCGGCGAGAGCGTGCTTTTGGGGGAGGCCCTGCTCTCCCGCTCCGGCGTTCATTTCAACGAGAAAGTCCGGCAGCTGAAAGCATTGGCCGAAGGAAAGCGGGCCATCCCCCTGCTGGCGGCGCCGTCCTTGAGCCCTCGGCGGCAGGAAATTCTGCGCAGCCAGGGGATCTGCTTTGTGGACCTTGTGGGCAATGCCTGGATCAAGGCTCCCGGCGTCCTGATAGACCAGCGCTCCCGCGAAAGGAAAGCCCTCGGCTTCCGCGAGGTCAACGCCCCCTTTTCGGACAAGTCTTCCCTGGTGCTGCGGGTCATGATGGATGCCCCGGACCGCTATTGGGGCAACAACGAAATCGCGGACAAGGCCAGCGTCAGTCCGGGCTGGGTCAGCCAGATTTGCCGCAGGCTTGAGGAGCTGCGCTACGCCGTGCGCGCCGAAAGCCGCAAGCTCAAGCTCTTCCGGCCCCAGGACGTTCTGGAAGACTGGGTCGAGTTCTACAGGCTCCGCAAGCAGGAACAGCATCGGTTCCGCTGTCCCGGCGATTCCATCGAGGCCGTCATGAACGCCCTGAAGAATTCCAAGGCATTCCAGGAACACAAGGGCCTGCTTTCCTTTCAGGCCGGCGCCTCGCTGGTGGCCCCTCATGCCGGTTTCCAGGAAGCCCATGTCTACTCGGAGGGGCTGCCGGCCAGCATCGACGGCTGGAAGCGGGAACTGCGGCTGGAGGAAGCGGCGCCCGGCGAAAGCAACTTGGTTCTCGTCAGCCCTTATTACAGCGTCTCGGGCCGCTATGGTTCCATCGTCGTCGGAGGCTTCCCCGTGGTTTCCGACGTCCAACTCTACCTGGACTTGAGAATGTATCCGCTCAGGGGCGAGGAGCAGGCGCGCCATCTATTCGAGAAGCGCCTGGCGCCGAAGTGGCATCTGGAGGCGACCGGCGGCTAAGATGCCGCGGCCGGGGCAAACGAGGTGACGATCCCGTTCTTTACAGCATTTATGCTGCTCTCCATGCCTCTTCACGCGCAAGACCCCGCCCAGACTCTTCTCGACGAAGCCCTCGCCAAGATCCGCGCCTCCCGTTCCGACCTGAGCATCCGCGCGGACCGCTACGAGACGCGCATGAAGCTGACATTCGTCGAGAGCCTCCTCGAGGATCCTACGGGCGCATCGGAGAAGCTCAAGGCCGTTTCAGACAGCCTATCGGCTTCCTCGACATCGGCCGGTCTGTTCAGAACCGGAGCGGAACTCCTGGGCGGAGCCGTCGGCCGTCAAGGCCCGGGAGCGTGCAAGATCGCCATTGCCGCTCCGGAATGGTCCGATGAATTGCGCGACACCCTCGCTTCCCTGTCTGAAAGCATGTGCTCAGCCCGCTTGAAGCTCGAAAACTCCGTTTCTTCCCTCACGCCCGAGGAGCGCCGCCGCTCCCTCGACCTCGTCCTGGCCTATGTGACTAATGGGGCCCCCTGGCCTTCGCCGACCGATTTCGACATGATGTCCCGCTTCGACCTCCCCTCACTGCTATCGGCCGCGTCCGCTGTCGCGGAAGCAACGGATCGAGCCCTCCCGGTCCTGGCCGCGCAGGCCGCTAAGCTCGGCCCTCCCCAGCCGCGGTCGGAGTTTCATGACATCCTGGTCTCCTGGAACGAAGAAGAGGCTTTCATCGAAGAAGACCTCCAAGGCGTCGCTCTCCTCATCCACTTCGGAAAAAAGAGCCGCTACCTCGCCCCTCCCGCAGCCGCAAAGGAGGGGGAGATCCGAGTCGTCATAGACTTCGCGGAAGATGTGAAGGTCGAAACCGCGAGCGGCCCGGCCTCCGGCGTCTTCGGCATCGGCCTGCTCTATCTTCCCAACCCCAAAGGTCTCAAGACCCTGGCCGCGGGCGACGTCTCCCTCGGAGCCGGCCTCTTCGGAGCCGGCGGGCTCATCTGCGAAGGCCCGGTCGACCTCCAAGGCGGCCGCTTCACGCAGGGGGCCGGAGCCTTCGGCCTGGGCGTGCTTTCGACGCGGGGGGCCGGCTCCCGTTATGCGCTTTGCCTTTCCGGACAGGGATTCGGCTTCACCCGCGGCTTCGGGCTCCTCCTGCACCGCGGCGACAGGGCGCGCTTCGACGGCGGGCGGATAGAGCCAGACCCGCGCGAGCCGCTCGCTGCGCTCAGCCTCAGCCAGGGCGCGGGCTACGGCCCCAGAGCCCACGCGGCCGGTGGAGTGGGCCTCGCGCTCATCGAGGGCAGCGGCTGCGAGCTTGAGGCGTCCTATATGGCGCAGGGGCAGGGCTACTGGCGCTCCTTAGGCGCGCTCTTCCTGCGCGGGGACCGCAACCGGCTTCAGGCGCGGCGCTACGTGCAGGGCGCCGGCGTGCATACGGCCTTCGGCGCGCTCCAGCTCGTCGGCAATGGGAATCATCTTGTAAGCTGGGGCGCCGGACCCGCCCTGGGCTGGGATTACGGCGTGGGCCTGCTTGCGGCGGAGGGCGACGGCAACGCCTTCACGGCGGAGTGGGCGGCCGGGAGGGGGGACGTCAACGGGCACGGCCTCCTGCTCCTGCAGGGGGCGCGCAACCGCATCGCGCTCGCCGAGGCCGGCTCAGGCGCGCTCAAGCGCGGCGCGCCCAGCTTCGGGATCGCCGTTGTTTCCGGGAAGGAGAACCGATCCTCTGTCTCCGCGGCCGGTGACCCGTGGGGGATACTCGATGGAGAAGACCTGATCCTTGAGCCCCTCGCTTCGGAGAAGGCCGAATGGCCCGAGGTGGACCGCGCCGCCGCGTTCCAGCGGGAACGAAAGCGGCTGGAGAGCCTGTTGGCTTCCGCGCAGATGCGCGACTGGCTCCACGCCGCGGCCTCCGCCTCCTTCGACGGCGAGACCGCCCTGCGCGCGGCCGAGCGCCTCGCGACCCTGCCCCAAGAGGAGAGCGCCCTTCTCTCGCGGCTCGTGTCCCCTGACGCTTTCGATGAGCTTCTGTGGCTCGGCATCCTTCTTCCGGCCTATGGCCGGAGCCAAGCCCAGGCCCTGCTGGAGGAGGCCTCCACAGCCGCTTCCATGCGGCGCGCGGTCCTGCTCGGGCTCCTGCGATTCATGCCGTTCTCAGTGGCCCAAGGCCCGCTCCTTCCGGCTCTCGACGCCTCCGAGTGGCAGGTCAGGCGAGCCGCGGCAGCCGCCTTCGAGTTTCTCCTGGACCAGCGCCAAGGGCAGGAGCCGGGCCGGCTGGTCCTGCTCCGGACCGCGCTGGAGCTCTGTTCAAGCACCTCGGCAGACAACTCTTGGATCGAACGCCTCGGCGAGCAGCGCCTTGGCGCCCTCTATTCCGTCCTTTCGCTCGAGGAGGGGATGGCTCCCGCTGAGCGGGTCTCCCTGCTGAGAGCCACGCCGAGGCTCCTTGAGCCGGTCGGCCGGGAAACCCTCCAGGAATTCGAACGTATACTCAGAGCGCGCCCCGCGCAATACAAAGACGCGATCGCGGCGGAACTGCGGGAGACGAGCGAGGGCTCGGGCCGCGCTTTGGCGAGCCTGCGAAAACGCCTTGAGGATCCCGATCTTGATGTGGTGCAGGCCGCGCTCGCCGCGCTCTCGGCCGCCGGCGAAGCGGAATACGCCGAAGCCCTCGCGCAGTTCCTGGAGCATCCGAAGGCGCTCCTGCGGGAGACCGCGGCGGCCGGGCTCGGCCGGATGGGCAAGGCCTCGGAGAAAGTCCTCAAGCGCGCCCTGGCCTCCCCTTCGCCGAGGACACGGGCTCTCGCCGCGGTCGGCGCAAGCCAGGCCTCGGACCCGGGTGTTTTCGCGCTGCTCCGCCGCGCGTTCGAAGACCGGAACGAAGAGGTGCGGCGGACGGCTTTAGCCGGGCTTCTCGCTGTCCAGGCGCCCTTGCGGCCCGAGCGCAAGCGGTTCATCGAGGATCTGCGCCTCCTGCAGGAGGGTGATCCTTCGCCGTCCGTGCGGCTGGCCGCCCGGCGCGCCCTTGTCGCAATCCATCCCTGACATCCTGAGTTGCTCGATAAGCTATAATAGAAACTGGTCCATGGCGGCTTGCTACCAGGCGATCCTCATCACTGTCCCCGACCGCAAGACAGGGCTTTCCCTCGCCCGCGGCCTCGTGGGCCGCGGTTTGGCGGCGTGCGTCAACATGATCCCAGGCATCCGGTCCGTGTACCGCTGGCAGGGCAAAGTGGAGGAGTCGCCGGAGCATCTCCTCGTCGCCAAGACGCGCCGGAGCCTGTTGAAGAAGCTGACGGCTTTCGTCCGCGGCCATCATCCCTATGCCGTGCCTGAAGTCGTGGCCCTTCCGATCCTGGGCGGGAACCCCGACTATCTCGCTTGGCTCGGCGAATCGATCTCCTCCCCCGACCGCAAGCGCTGAATGCCCGCCTTAAGGCCTCTGATCCTGGCTTCGGCTTCCCCACGGCGGCGGGAGCTGCTGAGGACTTTGAAGATCCCGTTCAAGGTCATCCCTTCCCGTATCAGCGAGGACTCGGGGGACCAGCCCCCCCGCAGGCTCGTGCTCGACCTGGCGCTTCGCAAGGCCCGGTCCGTGGCCCTCGGGCGCAAGCGCGCGCTGGTGCTCGGTGCGGACACCATCGTCATCTGCCGCGGGCGGGTCATGACGAAGCCGAAGAACCGCGCAGGCGCCCGCCGGATCCTCCGCCTGCTCAACGGCCGATGGCACCGCGTCTACACCGGCGTCGCCCTCGTGGACTCCGAGAGCGGCCGCTCCTGGAAGGAGGCCTCGGTCAGCCGCGTCAAGGCAAGACGGCTCAAGCCCGAGGAGCTTGAGCGCTTCGTCGGCAAGCATATGGACAAGGCCGGCGCCTACGCTGTTCAGGACAGCGAGGATCCGTTCATCGAACGGATCATTGGGCCCCGGGACAACGTGGTGGGCCTGCCGCTCGTGAACGTCCGGTCGCTTTTGAAGCGGGCACTCCGGGCTCAGGGCGCCCGGTGAGCGCCTTCCGGCTGACGACCGCCGTCCGCGCGGTCAACCTCCTGCTCGTCATCATCTGGCTGCAGGCGTTCAAATCCAGCGGCCTCATGGTCCAGCCCGGGCCGGCGCAGCTCCTGCTCGCCGGCCTCATCTGCGCGTCGGCGGCAACGGCTTACTGGCTTGTGAGCCTCGCGCGGGGATGGCGGGCCGCTTTTCTCGCGGCCGACGTGGCGGCCGTGGCCCTGGCCTGCGCCTTCATCCAGCCTTCGGCAGCCGACCTGCATTTCGGCTTCCTGGTCCCGCTAACCTTGGCGGTGATGACACTGCCGGCCCGGCTGGCCGCGGGGGTCTGCGCCGCGGCCGTCGCGGCCGTGATCCTCCTTCTGCGTGCCGCGGGGCGGCCCTGGCTGGACCCCCTGCTCCTCGTGAGGCTCAGCGCCATCGCCGCGGCGCCGGCGGTCGCCGCGGTCATGAGCGTCCATCTGCTGGGGCGGCGCGTGCGCCTGCTCAGGTCCACCATCGCCCTCATTCGCCAGCAGCAGATCGCGGAATACATCACCGTCATCCTGTTCCAGCTGCGCGAATACCTCACCTCGCTCACCTCCGTCACGGAGCACCTTGCGCTTTCCGCTCCGGACGGCGGGACGCGGGACATGGCGGAGAAGATGCGCCGGATCGTGGCCGAGGCCAACTCGAAGATCAGCCGGACCGTGGAGGCGGTTCAGACCACGACCCGCCGCACCCTGCCGCCCCCGGCCGGATTCGACCTCGCCGAGCTCGCGGACCAAGCTCTCGATGCGGTTTCGATCATGCACCCCCGTCCGCTCCTGCGCGCGCGGCTGGTCTGCGCGGAGCGCATCTCCATCGAGGGGAACCGGAACCTGTATTTCGGTGTCTTAACGAGCGTGCTGGAGAACGCTTTCGAGGCATTCCTGGATTCCAAGCCCGGAGATCTCACGGTGACGGTCCGCCCCGGAGAGCCCTGCGCCGAGGTCCTAGTAGAGGACGACGCCGGCGGGATCAGCCCGGATCGCCTCTCCAGGATCTTCCAGCCGTTCTACACGACGAAAACGGACGCCGGCGGGATCGGGCTCGGCCTCTCAATGTCCCGCTCCATGCTCGAGCATGTCGGCGGCTCCCTGGAGATCTCGAGCCGAGGCGCCCGGACAGCCGTCAGCCTGCGCATCCCGCTCAAGCCCACGCTCCCCCGCATCCGCACCGAGCAATCGACCTGGGCCGGCCGCCGCGCCGCGCCAGGAGGCGCCTCATGAGCCTGCCGCCGCCCTCCCAGCCGCCTAGGCCGGCCGACGACGAGCAGTTCTCGCCCGGGCTGCTCGAATTCATGGAAGGGTCCTTGCGCGCGGCCTTCACGCCGAATCCTGTTTTCGAGGCTTACCGGGACAGGGGTCTGCCGAGTTTCGGGACAATGACCCTCAACCTGCTTTTCTGGTCCGCGGTCGCGGCGGTGATCAATATCATGATGGTCTACAACAACCTTCCGGCCGCGGCGAACCTCGGGACGCTTCCTGTCGTGTTCGCTTTTGCCGGGACGATGGCCGCCGCGCTCGCCGGGAGCTTCGTATTGGGAGGCATGATCCATCTCCTCACCCTGCTTTCAGGGGGCGAGGGACCCTACGACCGCAGCTATGAACTCCTCTCCCTCCTGTCCTCCTTGGCTCCCCTCGCCAGCGCCGCGATCTGGGTCCCTGTGCCGTTCCTCTGGCTGCTGCCCACCCTCTACGGGACATATCTTCTCATCCGCGGAGTGGCCGTGATGCAGAACGCCCCGGAGACGCAGGCCTGCGTCGTCGTTGGGACCCTGGGGGTCCTTCTCGCCGCGGGGCAGCTCCTGGCCCATCGCACGGCGACCCGGTTCCAGCGCCAATTCGAGATGTGGGCGAACCTCTCCTCGACGGGCCCTGAGAAGGGAGCCCGGGCGTCTTCGGCTCGGCCCGTTTCGCCGGCCGACGGCTGGCAGACCGTCCAGCCCCAGGACCCGAACGCCCGGAGCCCCTGGCCGCAGGGCTACGCCGACGATCAAGCCCTGGCGCGGCAGTCGCAGTCCGGCGTCGACATGGTCCGGGCATCGAATCAGGGATCCGGCTTGCCCATGCTCCAGCCCGGGCAGATGCCGACCCTCCAGCAGGCCCAGCAGATGCAGGAAGCCGGCATGAACATGCTCGACAACGTCAGCCGCCAGCTCCAGAACAATTCCACGCTGACCAAGAGCATGAACCCCCAGCAGCAGCAGCAGATGAAGGAGCTCATGACCCTGGTGGACCAGGTGCGCAGCCAGGCCCGCAACCCCGCTGGGCCGAACGTCGCGGACCCGCAGGAGATGATCCGGAAGGTCATGCAGATGATGAACACCCTTCAGCACCAGCAGGGGCAGCCGCAGATGGAGCCGAACGGCTCGAACCAGCGCAACCCCGGGCGCCGGCCGGCGCCCAGGAAGCGCCCGACTAAGCCCCTGCCGCCCGACGAGCAATGACCCGGCTTCCTCCATGGCTGAAGACCCGGCTCGGCGCAGGCCCGGCCTACAACACGCTCAAGGGACTCTCCCGCGGCAAAGGCCTCAACACCGTCTGCGCCGAAGCCCGGTGCCCGAATGCGGGCGAATGCTGGTCCGGGGGAACCGCCGCCTTCATGCTTTTGGGGAGCGTCTGCACCCGCTCGTGCCGCTTCTGCGCGGTGACGGCTTCTGTGAAGCCCCAACCGCCTGATACCGATGAGCCGCGCAAGCTGGCCGAAAGCGTCTGCGCCCTGGGCCTGCGCTACGCCGTCCTGACCGCCGTCTGCCGGGACGACCTGGACGATCAGGGCGCGGGGCACGTCGCCGCCTGCATCCGCGCGGTCCGGGAGCGCTCGCCGCTGACCCGCATCGAGTTCCTCTCCCAAGACTTCCGCGGCGACGAGAGCCTCCTCGGGATTGTGCTCGGCGCCGGGCCGGAGGTATTCGGCCACAACCTCGAAACCGTCGAGCGCCTGACGCCCCGCGTGCGGGACCCCCGCTCAGGCTACCGGCAGTCGCTTGCGGTCCTGCGCGCCGCCAAGCGGATCAAGCCGGGGCTCCGCACGAAATCATCCCTGCTGCTCGGCCTGGGCGAGACCCAGGAGGAGGTCCTCCGGTCCATGGAGGACCTTCTGGAAGCCGGGGTCGACGCGCTCACGCTGGGCCAGTACCTGCGGCCCACCTCCGCAAGGAGGCACCTTCCTGTCGCCGAGTTCCTCGCCCCGGAGCGCTTCGAGCGGTACGGGCGGCGCGCCCGGGAGCTGGGGTTCGCGCACGTCTCCTCGGGCCCGTTCGTGCGCAGCTCCTACAGGGCGGCCGAGCTCTTCCTCGAAGGCCAGGTCCATTGCGGAGCCGCCGCCGGATGAAGACCGCGGACGCCCTCGTCATCGGCGGCGGCGCCGGCGGCTATGTCTGCGCGATAAAACTCGCCCAGCTCGGCAAGAAGGTGATCCTGGCGGAGCAGGGCCGCCTCGGCGGGGTCTGCCTCAACGTCGGCTGCATCCCCTCGAAGGCCCTCATCCATGTCTCCGGCTTGGCTCATGAGGCCCGCGGCTCCGAAGCGCTCGGCATCTCGGCCGGAGCCTTGAGCGTCGATTGGGTCAAGGCCGTGCAGTGGAAGAACTCGGTCGTGCGCGGCTTAGTCCGCGGCGTCGGCGCCCTGATGAAGGGCAACGGCATCGAGGTGCTTCAAGGAACGGCCCGCTTCACAGGCCCCAGCGAAGCGTCGATCCAGTCCTCGGCGGGAGCCGAGAGCGTGCGCTTCGAGCACGCGGTCATTGCGGCCGGATCGAGCCCGATCGCCCTCAGCGGATTCGATTTCGACGGGGAGCGCATCCTCAGCTCCACCGAGGCGCTCGAGCTGACGGAGATCCCCAAGCGGCTCGCAATCATCGGCGGCGGGGTCATCGGCCTGGAGATCGGGATGTTTCTGGCCAAGCTCGGCGCACAGCTGAGCGTGATCGAGGAGCTGGACCAGCTCCTGCCGGGCATCGAGCCCGACCTCGCGGCCCCGGTGTCGCGCTCGGCCCAGAAGCTGGGGGCCGCGATCCACCTCAAGTCCAAGGCCCTGCGCTGGGGCCGGGCCGCGGACGGCGCCCTGGAGCTCGCGATCGAGACGCCGGAAGGCGAGAAGACCGTCCAAGCGGACCGCGTCCTCGTGAGCGTGGGCCGCAAGCCCAACAGCGGCGGATTGTGCCTCGAGGCCGCGGGGGTCCGGACGGACGCGAAAGGCTTCATCCGGGTGGACGAGCGTTTCCGCACGAGCGCGCCGAATATCTGCGCGGCGGGCGACGTCGTCGGCCCGCCGTTCCTGGCCCACAAGGCTTCGCGCGAAGGGAGCCTCGCGGCGCTGGCCGTCGCCGGGAAGCCGCCCGAGCCCCTCGGTCATATCCCATGGGTGGTCTACACGGACCCCGAGATCGCCGGAGTCGGCGAGACCGAATCCCAGGCCAGGAGCCGGGGGGCGGAGGTCCGCGTGGGACGGTTCCCTTTCGCGGCCAACGGCCGCGCGCTTTCGATGCGCCGGGCCGAGGGCTTCGTCAAGATCACGGCGGACAAGGCCGATGACCGCATTCTGGGCGTCTCCATCGCAGGCCCGAACGCCTCGGACCTCATCTCGGAGGCCGCCTTGGCCCTGCGCCTGAAGGCCACCCTGCACGATCTCGCGGGCACGGTCCACCCGCACCCGGCCCTTTCCGAGGCCCTGCACGAAGCGGCCGAGGCCGCGCTGGGCCGGCCGATCCACATCCTGCCGCCCAGGCGGGGATAAAGGAGGCCTTCATGTACTCCGTCACCAAGCTGATCCACTTCTGCTACGGCCACCGCCTGCTCGACTACCAGGGCAAGTGCCGCCGCCTCCACGGCCACAACGGGACCGTGGAGATCACGATCGACAAGCCGAGGCTTGACTCGCGCGGCATCGCGATGGATTTCGAGGACATCAAATCGATCGTCCAGCTGTGGATCGACGCTGAGCTGGACCACCGGACCATCCTCAGCGCGAAAGACCCGCTCGTGCCGGTCCTCCGCAAGCTCGAAGAGCCGGTCGTGACCCTCCCCGGAAACCCCACCGCCGAAGCCATCGCCAAGCACATCTTCGATACGGTCAAAAGCCGCGGGGTCCCGGTCGCCTCGGTGAAGCTCTGGGAGAACCCGACCTCCTGCGCAGGCTATCGAGAGGCCCCTTCAACATGAAGATCGAGAACCGCAAAGCCGTCATCATCGGCTCAGGCCCGGCCGGATGCACCGCGGCCATCTACGCGGCGCGCGCGGATCTGAAGCCCCTCCTCTACGGCGGGGCGGCCATGGGCGGTCAGCTGATGATCACCTCCGAAGTCGAGAACTTCCCGGGCTTCCCGGAGCCGATCCTGGGCCCGGATCTGATGGACCGCATGCGCAGGCAGGCGGAGCGCCTGGGAGTCCCGATCATCCAGGAGCTCGTCTCCAAGGCCGATCTCAAGCAGAGGCCTTTCCGGCTTGAGTCCACGGAAGGCCGCCTCACCCTGGCCGAAACCCTCATCCTGGCGACCGGGTCCGAAGCCAAATGGCTCGGCCTGGAGTCCGAGAAGCGCCTGCGGGGCAAGGGCGTCTCCGCCTGCGCGACCTGCGACGGCTTTTTCTTCAAGGGTGGTGAGGTCGTGGTCGTCGGAGGGGGGGACGCGGCGCTCGAGGAGGCGAGCTTCCTGACCCATTTCGCCGCGAAGGCGAGCGTGGTCCACCGCCGGAGCGAGCTGCGCGCTTCCAAGATCCTCCAGGAGCGCGCCTTCGGCAATCCCAAGATCGCCTTCATCTTCGAGAGCGTGGTGGACGACATCCTGGGCTCCGAGAAGGTCTCCGGGGTGCGCCTGAAGAACGTGAAGACCGGCGCTCTCTCTGAGCTCCGCTGCGGCGGGGTCTTCGTCGCCGTCGGCCATGAGCCCAACACCGCGGTCTTCAAGGGGCAAGTCGAGATGGACGACGCAGGCTACCTCAAGACGGACGGCCGCACGCGGACCAGCGTCCCGGGGGTCTTCGCCGCGGGCGACTGCTCAGACCCCCGCTACCGCCAGGCGGTCGTGGCGGCAGGGAGCGGCTGCATGGCGGCGCTGGAGGCCGGGCGGTTCCTGGCCGAAAAGCCGTAGAGGCCATTCCCAAGCTTGCGCGGGCAAGCAGACCCTGCTAAACTATCCTGGCTATGGGCTTCAGGATCCTAATCGTGGAAGATTCTCCGGTCATGCGGCTCATGCTTCAGGAGATGCTCGAGGCCCAAGGGCACCAGATCGTCGCGCAGGCCGACTCCGCGGCCTCTGCGCTGAAAGCCTACAGGGAAACCAAGCCCCAACTCGTGACCCTCGACATCTCCCTGCCGGACAAGGACGGGTTCGCCGCGCTGAAGGAGCTTCGGCATTCGGATCCCTCGGCCGCCGTGGTCATCATCACGGGGAGCAACCAGGAGAAGATCGAGGCGCAGGCGCGGAGCATGAAGGCCCTGGGCATCCTTCACAAGCCTTTCGACCAGAATGAGCTGGCCGCGCTCATGGAGCAGGTCTCGGCCGCCCTTTCCAAGCGGAAGTGGAAATACTGAACATCTGGCAGAAGGAGGCGCTCATTCGGCTCCTGGAAGGCAGCGTGGCCCGGAGCTCCCAGCTGCTCGCCAAGCTTTCGCACACCCCCTGGGGGGTGATGTCCTCGAGCATCAACGAGATCCCGCCGGTGCGCCTTCTCTCCTGGTTCAGCCGCGAGTCCGAGCCGCAGTTGGCTTCGCGCTTCAAAGCCCGCCCCGGCATCCCGCTCGACCTGCTGGTCTTCTTCCCTGTCTCGAGCGCGCAGGCCGTGACCGAGGCTTTCACGCGCTCCTGCAGCGAGAAGGTGCGCCAGCTTCCAGACCTCGTCCCGCTCACCATCGCCGAAGTCTCCAACATCCTGGCCCAGGGCGCGATCGCGACCCTGGCCGACGAAGTCAAGAAGTCCTTCATCCTTCCGGCGCCGGAGACCCGGCGGGGCAGCAAGGCCCAGCTCCTGGAATCAGCCTTCGAGGACTACGACGGGCGCACGGACATCCTGATGCTCACCCATGTGGACCTCTACTCGGAGCGCCTCTCAGCCCAATGCTCCATGGTCATCATGGCGAACGCCGAGGCCCTGCGGCGCCTGCTGCCGGGCAAGTAAGCTACAAGGCTCCGAGGGAGCGCAGCTCCTCGGCGAGCTTCTGCTGGGCGCAGACGAAGGCGAGCCACCCCGCGTGCAGTCTCTTAGCCTGCTCCTCCGTCATCTGCGGGGAAAATTTCTTGTCCACCCCCGCGACCAAGAGCGCCTTGGCCCACGGAAGGCCGGCCGTCTCGGCCGCCAGGTAGGCCGCCCCGAACGCGCTCGCCTCGCTCTCGCGCAGGCGATGAATGGGCTTCTGCAGGAGATCGGCCTGGAACTGCAGGAGGGCGTCGATCCGCGCGAGGCCGCCCGAGGCCTTAAGCGTTGCGGGCTCCAAGCCCGCGCTCTTGATCGACGCCGCGATGTCCGCGATGAAGAACGCCAAGGCTTCCGTGGCGCCCCGCACGATGTCCGCGGGCTTGGTGCGGGCGCTCAGTCCGAACCAGGCGGCCGGGGTCCTGTAGTCCCAGCGCGGCGCGCCCATCCCCCCGATCGACTGCAGGACCCAGACGCGCTCCTTGGACTCGCGGCAGAGCGCGTCCACCCTGCGGATGTCTTTGAGCAGGCCGAGATTCTCCTTGAGCCAGGCGTAGGAGGTCCCGGCTGCGTGGACCGTGCCTTCCAGGAAGAACTCCGGCGCCGCGTTCTGGCGCTGGAGCGCGATCGTCGTCAGGATCCCTGGCACGCGCAGTATCCGGGTCCCGGCGTGCTGAAGGTAGAAGGCTCCGGTGCCGTAATTCAGCACGCCGCAGCCCGCCTGATCCGCCCCCTGCCCCACCGCGGCCGCCTGCTGGTCCCCGATGGCCGCGAGGACCGGAAACTTGCGGCCCTTGCGCGAGAGGACCGCCCATTCGCCGGTGGTGGGCGCTATCCTGGGCAGGGATTCGCGCGGCACGCCGAAGAGGGCCAGCAGCTCGGGGTCCCAGCTCATCGTGCGCAGGTCCAGCAGGAGCATGCGCTGGGCCATGGTCGGATCCACGGCGAAGACCTCCCCGCGCGTCAGCCTCCAGAGGACGTACGTCGTTACCGGCCCGATGCGCAAGCGGCCCGAGTCGGCCAGGCGCTTGAGCGCGCTCTCGCTCTCAAGCAGGAATCGGATCTTCGGAGCGGAGTAGTAGGGCGTCAGATAGAGCCCGGTGCGCTCATGGATTTCCTGTTGGCGCCCTTGCATCGGCTCGAGCAGGCCGGCGGCGCGGCCGTCCTGCCAGGACGGCGAGCGCGCCGCAGGCTTGCCGGTCTGCGCGTCCCAGAAGACGACCGTGGAGCGCTGGGCGCTCAAGCCGAGGCCCGCTAGGGCCGCCTTCCTGGGCAGGCGCAGGAGGACCGCGTCCAGAGCCGACTCGGCCGTGCGCGCGATCTCGTCGGCGTCATGCTCGACGAAGCCGGGCTTCGGGCGGAAAGTCGCGACCGGGCGCCTGGCCATCGCCGCGACGCGGCCCTGCGCGTCCACGGCCAGCGCCCGGGTGGAGGAGGAGCCCTGATCCAGCGCGATCACGCATTCCATAGGTTCGCCTCGATTCATCGAGTTCATCCCGCCCTCAGGATCTTCAGCAGCCACAGGCCGAAGCCCGCGACCAAGAGCGGGGTCCGAACTCTCCGGTAGATGGGGAAGCGGAAGTACTGCACCCACAGCAGAACCGCGGCCGCGGGCAGGCAGGCCGCGATCCAGACCCCCAGCGGAATCCCGGATTTCCGGTGCAGCAGGGTGCTGAGCATGATCCACGGCAGGAGCTGCCTCAGCCACTTCACCCAGAAGCCCCGCGCCTCGAGCGCCAGCTCTGCGACCAGGGCGAGGCCGTAGCCGGAGATCCAGTGGACCGCGGGCCCGGCGCGGGCTTCCCAAAGGCCGCGCGGAGCCAGGAGGAAGCTCAGCAGGAGGAAGATGAACGGGATGCCTTCGACGAAGAGCGAGGGCGGCTGGGGGGGCGCCTTCATCAGGCGCTCAAGGCGCCGGTCCCTGCGCAGGGAAGGCAGAAGCCGCCGGTGGATCGTCTCGATGAGCTGCTCGATGACCCGGCGCTCGAGGGACTTGTCCCGCCGCCATAGCAGGCGGCTTGCGGCCTGGACCCGCATGGGCGGATGGAAGACGATTGTAATGGGCCCGGGCTTCCAGAAGAGCTCTCCCCTGCGCCAGACGCGCAGGCCGCCGATGACGGTGGCCGGCACGATGGGCGCTCCGGTGATCATGGCCAGGCGGGCGACTCCCGACTTGAGCGGGTTCATGGGAGCGAGGGTCTTGGTGCGGCCCCCTTCCGGAAATATGCCGAAGATCTCGCCCTGGCGCAGGACCTTGACCGCGGCCTCGAAGGAGGCCCGGCCGGGCTTCTTCTTGTTGAGCGGGATCGCCCCGTAGCTGCGCATGAGCAGTCCGAGTAGCGGGATGCGGAAAGGCTTCTCCCAGGCCATGAAGCGGACAGGGCGGCTCAAGCCCACCATCAGGAAGGCGGGGTCGAGGTAGGTCGGGTGGTTGGCGGCGATGATCGCCGGCCCCGAGGCCGGGACGTGCTTCGCGCCTTCGACGCGGATGTCGTGATAGACCGTGAAAAGCCAGCGGGCGCAGAAATGGAGGAAGCCGTGGTAGAAAGGGACCCGGTCAGTCGCCAATGATCTTGACGACGACGCGCTTCTTGCGCTGGCCGTCGAACTCCGCGTAAAAGACCTGCTCCCAGGGGCCGAGGTCGAGCTTGCCGCCCGTGACCGGGAGGACCGCCTGGTGGTGCATCAGGGTCCGCTTGAGGTGAGCGTCGCCGTTGTCCTCGCCGGTCCTATGGTGCAGGTAGTCGCCCTTGGGGGCGAGCTTCTCGACCCAGCTCAGGAAGTCCTGCTTGAGGCCCTGCTCCTCGTCGTTGACCCAGATGCCGGCCGTGATGTGCATGGCGCTCACCAGGCAGAAGCCTTCGCGCACCCCGCTCTTGGCCACGAGAGACTCGACCGTGTCCGTGACGTTGACGAGCTCGCGGCGACTCTTCGTCTCGAACCAGATGTACTCCGTGTGGGATTTCATGAGGGCGCCAGGACCTTCTCCATGCGGAAGACGACCTTCTCGTTTGCCTGTTCCGAGCCGGCCGCGGCGAAGCCGAGGGCCTCATACATCGCCTTGCTCCCCCGCCACGCCCCGGCCTCCTCCGCGGACTCAAGCGGGCAGGCCTCGATCGCCCGGGCCCCGGCCTTGCGGGCCTCCTCGACGAGGAGCCGGACGATCTCCCGGGCGTAGCCCTGGCTGCGGCAGGAGAACGCCACGGCGATGCACCCCACCGCCCAGATTGAGTCCTCGAAAGGCCCCAGCCGGCTTCCGGGGCGGTCCTTCATCAGAGGGAAGGCCGTCTTCGGCCCGGAGCCGGTCCAGCCGACCACGACCCCGTCAGCCTCGCGGATGACGAGGAAGCCGACATGGCGGCCTTCGATGACCCGGCGGCGCGTGTCCTCAAAGTTCTCGCGGGGCCTCTCCTTGCAGCGCTCCTCCCAGCCTTCCGCGGGAAGGCGCCAGAGGGCGCAGTAGCAGCCCCCGAATTCGCGGCCGCCAAGCAGGCGCTCGAAGTCGCCGAGGCGGCGCCGGTCCAAGAGGGCGAGTCTGAGGTTGTCCATGGGTTTGCTCAATCTTCCTGCTCGATCTTCTTGACGCGCAGAGCTCCATGGCGCGTCTTATGCCCGAGCCGCGAAAGCCTCTCGCGCAGGTCTATGGGCAGGTTCGGGTCGTTCATCAGCTTCTGGACCAGCGAGACCATCGGCGACACGATCTTGTCCCAGTAGCCTGCGCGCCGGACGGTTTCCAGGACCTTCTCACGGTCCTGGAAGTCCCACTTTTCCTCGTCATGCAGGCTGACCTCGTAGGCTTCCCCGAAGGCGCGGACGTAGCGCTTCTCCCGCAGGTTGCCGACGATCTCCTTCTTGACGTCTTCGGCCTTCGCCTCCAGGGCGTGGACCTCGTCCTTGAGCCTTCCGTACTGGTCCACGAGCTTGGCGAGCTGGAGTTCGCTCTCGAGAGCAGGCGCCTGCTCGCAGGGAGCCTGCTTGGCGAAGAGGTGCTTCCACTCCGGGCAGAAGGGCTTGAAGTCGCACCAGGAGCACTTGGTGTCCTCGGCATAGGGCTTGAACTCTTCCGGAACAGCGTCTTCGCAGCCGCCCGCCCCAGGGGCCCGCTCCGCGGCCGGGGCGGCTTTCCCGAGCCCCAGGCCCAACTGCTCGGCCTCCGGGCTTTCGGCCGCGCCTTTGAGCTTGGCCATACCGCGCCGGATGAGCGCGGCTGCGGCGACGATCGTGTCCTTCAGGGCCAGTACAGCGGCTTCGCCCCTCCTTTCAACGCTGAAGGGGGTCTGCGAGGGCAGATGGTAGAGGATCAGCTTGCCGACCAGCAGGCCGAGCTTCTCCTCGCAGGCCATCTGGTACATCGTGAGCTGGGGATCCTCGCGGACACGGTCCAGATCGAAGGCTTTGCCTGTCTTGTAGTCCACGATGTCCAGCCGGTCGTCCTCCGTCTTGTCGATGCGGTCCACGACCCCGATGATGGGGACGGGCTGGAGGTATTCGGCCTCCACCCGGAACCGGCGCAGATGACGGGCGATCTCCAGCTCGAACTCCGCCCCTTTCGCATCGCGGATCTTGAGATCGTGCCGGAGATGGAAGCGGTACTCGTATTCGACGAAGAACGGGATCTTGAACGCCGCGGCGTTTTTTCGGTAGTACTCCTCGAGTATGCGCACGCCTTCGGCCCGGTACTGCTCCTCCTGCTTCAGGCTCGCGTAGCCTTCGCTGATCCAATGGGCATAGTAGGCTTTCAGCAGCTCCTCAAGGCTGGGCGGAGGCAGAGCCTTCGCCTTGTAGAAGAACTCCAGCGCCAGGTGGAGCGTCTTCCCGAAGGAGAAGAAATACCTGGGCTTCTCCTCCTTCTTGTCGACGTATTTGAGCTTCCACTTCTGCGGGCACCTCAGGTAGGTCTGGATGGCGGAGTGCGAAAGCGGGCGGGGCAGGAGCTCTTTGCGCTCTTTCGGCTCAACGAGAGGCAGCAGCTGTTCTTCGCTCATCGACGGCGATTTTATCAATTATTTGGAGGCTTTAGTCGTGCGGTGAACTGAAGGGGATGGAGAACTCCGAGAGCTCGGTGTTCGGGTTCTCTCCCTCAGGCGCCCCGAGCGTCGTCTTGACTCGGCCCACATGGGGGCAATAGTAATCGAACACCCAGGACGGCTCGCCCTCGATATGGGCGCGCACCTTGAGGCATCCCTCGAAGGCGCCCGCCTTCGTATTCAGGGACGCCGAAACATCCTCGATGCGGTAGTCCGTTCTCTTGCCACGGACCTTGGCCGACCAAGAGGAGCCCTGCCGGTACGGGTAGCGCAGGATCGGCGCCCCGTTCTCCCAGGTCATCCAGTCCTTCTTCTCGCAGGCGCGACTGTAGTTCATGAAGCGGTTCGTGCCGGCGTAGTAAGCTCCAACAACCCGCGCCTTGCCGGCCGCCGTGGACACGGCGATCTCCAGCCTCATGTTCTTGCCGCCGGTCTCGGCGTCCACGAGGACCCAGCGCGCGCCCGGGCTGATCGGAAAGAAGTCGGGGCAGTTCAGAAGCCCCTCATGGGCCAGCTCGACCCACCTCCGGGCCTCGCGGCTAAGGAGCACGGCTCTACCGCGAGGCCCCTGGCTTCCAGTAGCGCCAGGGGCCTGGCCGTCGGGGGACCGCCTCGCCGCGCGCTCGAAGAGCGGGACAGCGCGGTCGCAGCGGTTGAAGACCTGCGCGTAGATGCGCGCCGCGCGGACCGCGGCCTCGATCTCCTGGGGACCGCTTGGGCCCCTGGCGAGGAAGTTTTCGTACGCCTTCAGGGCCCGGGCGAACTGGCCGGTATCCTCCAGGTGCCGGGCCTGCTGGAAATCGACTCGGCCGCACGCCGCTGCGGCCGCGGCCAGCAGGAGGAGGCCGGCTGAGCGGCTCTTCATCTGTCCTCCCTGAGCAGTCCCTGCTCGCGGAAGCTGAGGCAGCCGCTGTCCGCGATGAGGACGTGGTCTAAGAGCGGGATGCCGAGGATTCGGCCCGCAGCTGCGAGGCGCCGAGTCGTCTCGCGGTCCTCCGGGGAAGGCCGCAGGTCTCCGGAGGGATGATTGTGGGCCACCAGGACCCCGGCCGCGGAGCGCTCCACAGCGGGGGCGAAGACCTCCCGCGGGTGGACGAGGCTCGCCGTGAGCGTGCCGATGGAGACGGTCTCCTGATGCAGGAGGCGGTTGCAGGCGTTCAGGTAGAAGGCGATGAAGTACTCCTTCTTCTTGCCGCGCAGGAACTCCAGCCGCTCGCGCACGGCCGCGGGCGAGTCCACGAGCGGCAGGGTCTCGCCGGCCGGGCCCGCCCACCGGCGGGCCAGCTCGAGAGCGGCTCCAAGCGCCGCGGCGCGGCTCAAACCGATCCCCTTCTGCCGCCGGAGCTCGGCCAGGGGCAGCCTCCCGAGCGCGCCGTCCGGGTAGCGGCGCAGGAGCTCGCCGGCCAGGTCCAGAGCGCTGCAGCCCGCATATCCGGTTCTTAGGACCACGGCAAGCAGCTCCTCCTCGCTCAAAGCCTCCGGCCCGCGCTCGGCCAGGCGCTCGCGGGGCCTCTCGACCGGATGGAGCTCGGCGATGCGAAGGCTCATGGACTCTTTCGGAGCGCCGCTCTGAGCTCGGTCCTGAGATCCTTGAGACGGGACTTCGCCTCCTTAAGCCGGGTTTCGGCGCGCTTGGAAGCGCCGTCCTCGCAGGCGACTGCTGTTCTCCGCTCGCCGGAGAGGGCGGCGCGCTTGGCGGCTTCAGGGTTCGCGGCTTTCTTCGCCTTCCGCTGGGCGTAGCGCGCTCGGCGGACATCCAGCAGCGCCTCGCGGATATCGGCCTTCAGCTTGGCGATGCCGGGCGGCGCGCTGGGAAGCGCGGTCCCCGGAGGGCTGCTGTTCTCCTTCCCTGAAGGGGGCCGCGCCGCCGCTGTCTCCTTCGCAGGGGCGACGTCCGCGGCCCGGGCCTGCCCGAAGCCGCTGCTCAGCAGGGCTGAAAGCGCGAGGAAGATCGCCGGCAAGGCATTCATTCTACTTATCCTGGACAGACTCCGCGACCCGGCGCATGGATTCAGCCGACAAGGGGCCGATCAGCACGAAGCGATGGCCGGAGGTCTTCCATTCAAGCACCAGGTTGTCAGCCGTGAGGGCCAAGCGGGCGCGCGAGCCGCTGACGCGCGTCTCCTTGGGCCGGCCCATCCGGCCCCAGCCCAGGCGCAGCCGCGCGCCCGGAGGATATTGGAAGAGCGAGAGCGCGTCCACGCCGTCTGAGAAGCGGGTATGGAGCAAGGAAGCTCCCTTGAACGGCATGACGTTGACGCTTTCAAAAACGTAGCCGGGCGGCAGCCAGGCGGGCAGGCGTGGCTTCCCGCCGCTCGCCTCTTCCGCTTCGTCGAGGTCCATGTAGTCGGGCCCAAAGCGGCTCTCCAGGACCCTGACCCCGGGAGGGGGGGAGAAGGAGAAATCAGCGTCTTCCGACTTGCCCAAGGATTTGACGCGGGTGAACCTCATCGCGGAAGTCTCGGACCCGTCCTCGGAATAAGCCCTGCGCTGGAGCACGAGCCCGTCCTTGCCGACCCAGAGCCTGCGGGCGGGCTTGCCGCTGGCGCGGGAGAGCACCTCCAGCACCGAGGCCCGCCGCCCGGCCACGGCTTCGGTCCCGGCCAGGCGCAGCTCATAGTTGCGCAAGATGAGCTCGTACTCCTCATCCGGGTCCAGCAGCTTGTAGTCCGGGTCAGCCGCTTCGCCCTTCCACGCCATGGAGCGCCGGACGTCGTAGACCCATTCGGAGCGCCCGTCCGAGACCACGATCATGCGGGTCTTTCCCGCTGAATCGAGGATCTCCCGGCGCCAGCGGCCCGGCGGCGCGTAGCGCACTTTGACCGAGCGAGTCTCCGCGCGTCCGCTGGAGAGCGTACCCACCTCGAATTCTCCCTCGTAGGCCGCGCGGGGCCTCTCCAGCGTCAGCCGCAGGACATCCTCGGGGCCCAAGGCCGCCTCAGCCCAGGCTCCGAAGAAGGCCAGCGAAAGGAAGAGCGCGCTACCCCTCATCCGGGCCCTCGGTCCAATCCTCGTCGAACTGCGCAGGCATGTCCGAGACGATGCGCTCCTCAGCCGCCAGCGGCACGGTCAGGGCGTATTGGTCGTGGGCAGCCAGCAGCATCTCCACAGGCAGCTCCTGCGGCCTGTCCCCGGAGCGGCGCGCGGCCCAGACCAGAACCAGCGCGGCCGCCAGGGAGAGCGAGACCGCCGCGCCGTAGC
>JACRDO010000048.1 GCA_016212885.1 Elusimicrobiota bacterium
CCGAGATCCCCGAACGATCCGCCCGGAGAGCGGCCGACCGCATCGCAACCCAAAACGTTGTCTCCTTGCGCGCGTTCTTCTTTGAAGCCCGCTCCCATCGCACGGCCTGGCCGGCCACCGCCTCCACCCAAGCCCGGCTGGCGCTGCACGCTGGCCGACTCAATGAGGCTCAGCGAGCCCGCCGCGCCGCACCGGCCGCTCTCAGCGGCCATCCCTTCGCGGCCGGCGGCCGCGCGGCGCAGGCTCGCCGGCCCTCCGACCCACGGAGCGTTTTCTCCTTTCGCGCGTTCTCTGTCGTTGGGGACCTCGCTTCTGTTGCGCAGGCTACGGAGTTCCTTCATAGCCCCCCGACGAACGACGGCCCTTGGCGCGCAGCGCCAAGGGCCCGAGGAATTCTTTCGTATCGCCGAAGCGGAACACTTTCCCACGCTGTCCACACTATCCACAGCGCGGCGATGATGAATAGAGGAGAGTTCCTTATATGTCTGAGGCCGTCAACCGAGCCCAGCTCTTGGCCAACGTGGCCAGGTTCTGCCGCGAAGCCTTGCGGCGGGACCGGAGCGGGCGCGAATTGGCCGCTTCCGTGGGCCTTCATGATGACCAGGTGCTTGAGCGCTTCCAGGTCGGCTATGCCAACGGTTCCCTGCTTCGGGCCATCCCCTCGAAAGGCGGCGTCCGGGACGCCCTGCGCGAGCTCGGTCTGCTGGGCGCCGAAGGCAAGGAGTCGGCCCTGGGCTGCCTCCTGGTTCCGGCCTATGACCAGCAGGAGAACGTGCTGGGTTTCGTGGCCGTGGGCAAGGACGGCAAAGAGGCGCGTTTCCCGGCCTCGCTTCCTCTATACAGGATGAACTGGAAGGCGTTTACGGAAAAGGCCGTGATCTTCACGGACTCGGCGCTCAAGGTCT
Source organism: Elusimicrobiota bacterium (assembly GCA_016212885.1). Taxonomy (GTDB): domain Bacteria; phylum Elusimicrobiota; class Elusimicrobia; order UBA1565; family UBA1565; genus UBA9639. The sequence continues at coordinate 906 of JACRDO010000048.1, forward strand.
TGCAGCTCGCGCAGGCGGGCCGGATGAACGCCGTCCCGCTCGCGGCCGAACTATGCGAGGAAGAACAGGCCTTTATCGAGCGGCACCGCCCCGACCGCGCCTATTTCTGGGCGGAGCTCCCCGAGGCGCTCAGGCACTTGCAGAAGCTCGAAGTCCCTTGCTACCGCCTGGCCTTGCAGCTCCCGACCACGCCGGAGCAAGTGGCGCAGGCCCTTGACCGCGCCGAGCCCATCGGCGACAAGATCGCGCCTGACGCCGTGGTGCGTGTGTTGGAGGACGTGCTGCGCTTCGAGTGCGGGGCAAGGAAGTACGAGGTCAAGGAGCTTGCGCCCAACGAGGCGGACCGGTTGCGCGTGCGCATTTGCGCCCAGGGCGAGGCCCTTTTCCACCTGGACACGTTGGACCTTTACGCGGGCAGGAGCCGGGCGAGCTTCGCCCGCGCCGCCGCCCCGCTTTTTGGCGTCTCGGAATCCGCCGTGGACGGTGATCTCTGCCTCATGATCCGCAAGCTCGAAGCAATCAGGGCCGCGCGCAAGGCCGAGCTTCAATCCTCGACTGGCTACGCCATGACGCCGGACGAAGAGGCGGAGGCCCTGGAATTGCTGAAGGGGCCGGACCTCCTGGCGCGCGTGGTCAAGGACCTTGAGGCCATGGGCTACGTGGGCGAGGAGCCAAGCAAGAGGATCGGCTATCTCATCACGGTTTCCCGCAAGCTCGAAAGCCCGCTGTGCGGCGTGGTCATAAGCCGGGCCGGGGCTGGAAAATCCCGGCTTCTCGAAGTGCTGGCCGAGCTTGTGCCGCCGGAGGACTTGGTTTCGTATACGCGCATCACGCCCCAGGCGCTCTACTACGCGGAAAACAAGAGCTTCAAGAACAAGCTCATGGTGTCGGGCGAGGACGAGGGCCTGCTGGGCTCCGACTACGCCATGCGCGAGCTGATTTCCGCGAAGAAGATCAGGCTGGCCGCTCCCATCAAGGACGCCATGTCCGGCAAGATGAAGACCGTGGAATACGAGGTCGAAGGCCCGATAGCTCTGCTTTTCTCGACCACGCGGCCCGCTATCCACTACGAGAACGCCACCAGGTGCTTTACCCTTTCGCTCGACGAGAGCGCGGACCAGACGCAGCAAATCCACCAGGCGCAGCGCCTGGGCCGGACCTTCGCCAAGGTGGAACGCGAGCAGGCCGCCGACGATCTGCGCAGGCTGCACCGCAACGCGCAGCGTCTGCTCAAACCCTTGCTCGTGGTCAATCCCTTTGCCATGGAGCTGAGCTTCCCCACGCACCCGCTCGAAATGCGGCGCGAGCACGAGAAGTACCTCAGCCTCATCGAGGCCCTGGCCTTGCTCCACCAGCACCAACGGCCGCGCCGGCGCTGCATGTTCAAGGGCCGCGAGGTCGAGTATGTCGAGGTTGCCGTGGAAGACCTTGAGGAGGCCAACCGGCTCATGACCGAGGTCCTGGGCACCAGGGCCGAGGAACTGTCCCGGCCCTCGCGCGAGCTGCTTCGCCTCGTGCGGCAAATGGTCGAGGAAAAATCCCGCGAGCTCGAAATGGAGCCCAGGGCCTACCGCTTCAACCGCCGCGATATCCGCGAGTACACCGGCTGGTCCGACAATCAGATCAAGGCCCATATCGGCCAGCTTGAGGAACTCGAGTACCTCCTGGTCGGCCCGGGCGAGCGCGGGCGCATGTACCGCTACGAGCTGGCCTATGAAGGCTCCGAGAAGGACCAGAAGCGCCTGCCGGGTCTCACCGACACCGATAAGCTGCGCTCGAAAGTTGGGAAGTTGGGCATGGTTGGGCGGGTGACAGGCAAGCGGATTCTGTTGGAAAATCCAGCGCAAGCGCGGCCGAAAGTTGGGAAGTTGGCCGGTTTTCGCAAAAGGCATATACCTCCGAACAGATCGAGGTGAAACGTGCAGTTTGAAGCGTCGCGGGCGGGGCCGGACCTGGACCAGCTCAAGGCAGGCTATCTTGAAAGCCTGGTGCTCAAGAACTACTCGCCCTTGTCCGTCCGGCAGAAGAACCAGAACCTGCGCATTTTCCTGGGCTGGCTCAAGGGCCGGGGCATCACCGATCCCGCCCAGGTGGACGCGCCGACATTCGAGCAGTACAAGGCGTACCTCTCGACGGGCTACGTTACCCGCAAAGGCAAGCCGCTTTGCTCGAACACGATCATACCCCGGCTCTACAACGTGCAGAACTGGTTTGACTGGATGAGGAAGAAGGGCGTGGTCATGTCGAACCTCATAGCCGGGGTGAAGCTGCCCAAGATGGTCAGGATACTGCCGCGCGGCGTTCTTCGGCAAGACGAGATCAGGAAGGTCATGGCTCAGCCGGACCTCAAGACCCCGCTGGGCTACCGGGACCGGATCATGATGGAGGTCCTGTACTCGACGGGCGTGAGGGCGCGCGAGCTGGTGAGCCTGCGCGTGCCGGACGTGGACCTGGACAAGAAGGCGGCGCGGGTGCGCAACGGCAAGGGCGGCAAAGACCGCTTCGTGCCGCTCTCGACGCCCTGCTGCCGGTTCGTGGCGCGGTACGTCGAAGAAATCCGGCCGGAGCTTGTGGCCGGCATGCGGCCCTGTGGCAACAACTGGATCAAGAAGGCGGGCACGGCCGAGGACTTCCTGTTTGTGTCGGCCTACGGCGGGACTTTTTCGTCGCAATGGCTCAACCAGCTCATGACGGACTACCTGCGCAAGGCCGGGATCACGCGTCCGGTCTCGCCGGTCCACGGCTTCCGGCACAGCGTGGCGACCCATTTGATCGAGGACGGCATGGACGTGCGCTATGTGCAGGCGATGCTCGGGCACAACAGCATCAATTCGACGGCGATCTACACGCACGTGGAGCGCGGGACCTTGCACAAGATGCTCAAGCATTGCCACCCGCGCGAGCTGGCCGGGGAAGAAGCGCAACCCTACGTTGAGAAGGAGAGGAAACGCCATGCAGTCGCCGCTTGAGGCCGTGGAGATCGCGCCGGCCGTAAGGATATCCGTCCGGCCGGCACCTGCGGAGCTTCCGATACCGCAGGCGCCAGCCCCGCAGGCCGAGGCTTGCCCGGTGGCCGTGCCGACCAAGGCAACGCCGAGGCCGCCGGCTACGGAGCGCGCCGGCGCGCGGCCCCTGCCCATCTGGCGGCGGCCTGACCGGGTGATGCTCCACGCGCCATCGGCCGAGCTTCAGGACCTCAAGGACCGCTATCTATCCTGGATGATCGCCACGCGCTACGCCGAGGACACGATCAAGGGGGCGCACGTAAACCTCGAATGGTTCTTCAAGTTCCTGGCCGAGCGCGGCATAACGCGCATCGCCGACGTTACGGCCGAGGTCATGGACGAGTATTCCCTCTGGATTCGGGAGAACAAGAACCACAAGCACGAGGGCAAGGTCCTGGCCGCACGGCACATCTACTACCGGATCGTGAGCGTGAAGTGGTTCTTCGCTTGGCTGGCCCAGAACATGCTCGTGCTCTGCGACCCGGCCGTGGACCTGGAGCTGCCCCAGATTCACCAGGGCCTGCCCGAGACGATCCTCACGCAAGAAGAGGTCAAGCGGCTGCTGGCGGCGCCGGACCTGCGCAGCCCCATCGGCTACCGGGACAAGGCGCTCTTGGAGCTGGTCTATGCGACGGGGATACGCACGCGCGAGCTTCTGCGGCTCAACGTGGCGGACCTGGATTTCAAGGCCCGTACCGTGTTCGTCCGCGATGGCAAGGGCGGCAAGGACCGCATTCTGCCGCTTCCCGTGGTCACGGTCGGCTACCTCAAGGAGTTCGTCGATAAGGTGCGGCCGCGGTTTGCCAGGTTGATGAAGAGCGGCGACGACGGGACGCTGTTCATAGGCTACACGGGCGGGAAGCTCGACAAAAGCCGCCTCAGCGAAATCTTCAAGCGCAGCCGCAAGCTCGCCGGGCTTGAGAAGCCGGTGACACCCATGATCTTACGGCACTCGATAGCCACGCATCTGCTTGAGAACGGCATGGGTATCCGCTATATCCAGGAATTTCTGGGGCACGAGCGCCTGCAAACCTCGACTTTGTACGCCAAGTGCTCGCTGATCGGGCTGCGCCGCCACTTCAACAAGCATCATCCCCGCGAGAAGCGGGTGAGGAAAGGCGACGTCCTGGCAGAATGCGAGAAGAAGATAACACAAGATAATACAAGAAAGCTAACGGTACAAAATGGCTAAAAATTGGGTCTTGACAGAATACGGTTTATCCCTTACACTTATGGGGTATCCGAAAATTCGGGACATCGTTTCTGAGAGGATTTTTGTGGAAGCGCCGAGCCGTGTTGGGCCATCAGCGGAATGCCTTCATCATGCTGTGGATTGTGTGGATAGTGGGGACAAGTCCTGTCCGTTTCAACGAAGGAATTCCGCTCGCGCCGGCGCCGGCAAAAGGAGCGCCGTCCCCGGAGGGACTGTTCCTCTTCCCGGAGGGGGCGGCTGCGCCGGCGCGGTCGTTGTCTGGGGGGCTATGAGGGAACTCAATAGCCGGTGCGGCGGTGAGCATGGGCTCACCGTCCCCGAAGGGACGACTCCTCATCCCGTAGGGGGCGAAGGGCAGGACCCCAACGACAGAAAACGCGCGCACGGACAAAACGCTCCGTGGGTCGGAGGGCTGGCGAGCCTGCGCCGCGCGAGCGGGCAGGGGTTGGCCGCGGAGGAGCGGCCAGCGAAGTGTGGCGCGGCGGGCGTCAGGTCCGAAGGGTCGGCCAGCGTGCAGCGCCAGCCGGACGGGGGAAGGGTGCAAGGGTTGGGAGGCTGTGAGCTGCGCGCGGGCGGGGCGTGCCTCACAGCGGCGGCCAGCGTCCGGAGCCGGCCGGGCTTGGGTGGGAGCGGTGGCCGGCCAGGCCGTGCGACGGGAGCGGGCTTCAAAGAAGAACGCGCGCAAGGAGAAAACGTTTTGGGCCGCGATGCGGTCGGCCGCTCTCCGGTCGGGCCGTTCGGATATCTCGGCGGCGCTCCTTCCGTCGGTGAAAGCCGCGATATGGCTGGTTTCTCGACGATCTCGGATAAAACCGTTTTCCAGAACGCGCAAGGATCGCGCAGGAGCGACGTTTCCGGCTCGGGTCATGTCTCGGTATCCCCTCAGAGCTGGCCTGCTTCCGTCGAGAGCAGAACGGCGGGCGGCCAGGCTGGCGGGGTCGTCAACCCCCCTGCACGGCTTGCTCCCCCCTGTCCATGGGGGAGCTGCGCCCGCTCCCCTCGCTGCGCGCCTCCCCGCGGGGGAGGCTTGCGACTCAACGGAAAGCATGGAAAGTTTTACGCGGTCGAACGACGGGCTTTGGGAAACGGCAACAACGGCCTTTCCGTCGGAGCCGCAACGGGCTCCGCCGGTAAAACTCACGACAGAATCGAGAGTGGCGGGGTCGGGCTCCACTCCTGGCGTCAACACCGAAATCTTAAGAACAGCGTCAAAAGCTCCTTCGGGAGCATCTGCGGCGATCTCGTAGTCAATCACGAAGGTCTTGCTCTGGGCGGGCGGGATGGTCTCCGGCCCTCTGATCGAGGTATTTTTGACGATGAATTGCGCCGGGGCTACGACGTTAATAGTCACGCCCTCAGCGGGGGCGGCGCTGGTGGCGTCGTTTTCGATGGGCAGCTCAATGGCCCCCGTATCGCCTGGCTTTACGAAGGTCTCCGCTTGTGCCCGGCCTGCGAGCAGGCCCACAGCCGCGACGGCCAAGAGGCCATAGCCCACAAAGGCCGTTGTAAGCCCCAGGAGTCGGCCGCGCCTGCGGCACGAGAGGAGGTCTCTCATAACCCC
>JACRDO010000053.1 GCA_016212885.1 Elusimicrobiota bacterium
AGCCATCCTTACCGCCAACCGCGTCACCCTCGCTCAGCTACAGTCCGCCGCCGCATAACAATCGCGGCAAGCTCATGGCTCACCGCTCATAGCTCAGAAAAATCTTGTCCGTTCTCCAAGAAACGATAGCTTAGTACTACAGTGCTTGGCGATCCCGCGCGCCGTTGGGGGAAATTATCTTGCGGCCGGGCGGAATAGGTCCAAAGGCCCAGAACGGCCTAGGCCTTCGGACGCCCGATCTTGTCCCTTTGGGCCCTGACGCTCCGGCCTGGCTTGTGGTACAATGAAAGCAGGAGAACGACCCAGATGATGTATATGCGCTTTCTACTCTGCCTCGGAATCGGGCTCTTCGGGTTGACCATCATCCTGAAGACCCTCATCGACGTTCTCTTCCTCGAATGGGACGTGGTCGCCGACATCAGCCACTACGCGAAGGAGATCTCCCGCCGACGCCATTACGTCATGCTGAGCGCGGACGATTCCGGCGAGCCCCGGCAGATGTCTTGGCAGCAGTCCCGCTATCATTTCGCCCACCGCGAGTTGCCCCAGCCGGTGGCGATGCCGGATTCCTGAGCGCTTTAGCCCACTCAGGCGGCGAGACCCTGGAAATGAAGGAATACTTCCATCTCGGCTACAGGCTCGACAACGGCAAATACGTCAGTCCTTTGGAGAGCGAATAGCGGCGGGCGGGAGTGAAACGCTAGTCGCCGACCCAGCGCTGGGACGCGGACTTGAACTCGTCCCAGGCCGCGCCGAAATGGACGTCCTTGATCGAGCCGTCGCTTCGGTGGGTCACGCTGATGGGGCTCCAATACTGCTCGCCGGCCTGCGGATTCCACCAAGGCTTGGGTTTGGGGTTGTCGGTATACCAGCCCTGCGGGTTCCAGAACCAGCCGAAGGCGAGCACGAGGTCCGCTCCGGCCCCGTAGGCGGCATCGAAAGTCTTGCGGAAGTATTCGCCCTGCCGGGCTTCGGAGAAGCCGCGCAGGCCCGGCGCGCGTGGGAAGCCGGTCTCGAGCACCCAAACGGGCCGCCCGCCGGCTGCCGCCACGGCCTCTGAAACCGTCTTGCCGACCGTGCCGTCCCGCAGGGGCCAGCCGAAGAAGTAGTTCGCGTACAGGTCTATGCCGATGATGTCCAGCCCCAGGGCGCCGTAGTCGTCGATGTCTTTCTTGAAATCGACTTTTTCCGTTTCTTCGCCCGAGGCGGCCCAGCCCTTCCAGGCTGTGGAGTCCGTCGCGAAATTGTGGGTCGTCTTAAGGTCGCGGCCCAGGCGCCGGCCTTCCGCGTGCACGGTCTCGGATAAGGCGGCCAACAGCCTCTTGAGGAACTCCTTGTCGCCCCAAGAGTCTTCGGCGACCCTCCAGCCGATGTGCGAGACCATGCCTGCGATGTTGATCTCGTTCTCGACCTGCCAGGCTCCGACCTTCTCGCCGTAGCGGCGCACCCCGGCCCCGGCGATCCACTTCGCCATGGTGATGTAGAGGTCGCGGCCGAGCCTGTCCGGGCTGACGCGGCCCTTGGCGCCGTCGGGCATCGCGTAGAACGGAGCCTCTTTCCGGTAGCCGGCGCCTACGACCAGGATAAGCTTGATCCCGGCGCCGGTGAAGGTGTCCACGAGGCCGTCCATGCGGTCCCAGCGTCCGTTCTTGGAGAGGTCGTCGATCATGGCGTCGAGAATGGCCGGGTTCGACCCGGCCTGGCGCAGCTTCTCGATGCTCTCAGCGGACAACTCGGGTACCGCCTCGTTGAGAGGCAGGTGCGGCCGGTAATGGGTGCCGCGGTTCTCGCGCAGGAGGCTCGCGATCTGCTGGAGCGGGAAATCCGGGATGTCGAACGGGTTGCCGGAGTGGGACAGGCCGATCCCTTGGGCCTTCCTGCCTCCGGCGACGAGCTCTTCCTCGAAGGACGGCGCCGGCGAGGACTGCTGAGAGACCTGCTCCGGCACGGCGTTCAGAAGCTGCTGGTAGGCGGAATCCGCGGCGAAAGCTGGGGCCGCGACCCAGAACAGGGCACAGAGGAGCTGCATGGTCCTATGGGTATTATAGCATGGAAACAGGATTGATGCGCTTTCCCGTTCGGCTGTATTTGACAACGTAGTATAATCCGTTCGTGAAGCGCCGCCCCCAGCCGCCAGCCCTTGCCCCGGCTCCGAGATTCTCCCCGGCCTGGGCCCTGGCCGCGCTCTTCCTCGCCGTTCACGTCGCGCTGGGCGTGGGCTTCATCCGCTCGGCCGCGCCGACCTACGACGAGTCCGTGCATCTGGCGAGCGGCTACTCCTACCTGGCGACCGGCCGCTTCCGCCTAAACATCATGGACCACCCGCCGCTGGCCGAGATGTGGGGGGCCGCACCCCTGCTCCTCTGGCGGCCCAACCTCTTCCTTTCGAACCCCGACTGGCTCATGGGCCGCCTCTACCATTATTCGGACACCTTCGTGAACAAGAACAATGTCCCCGGCGCTCGGATGCTGAACGCCGGCCGCCTCTTCTGCCTGCTGAGCTGGACCCTCCTGCTCGGCTGGGCCCTTCTCTGGTGGGCCGAGCGCTTGGGCGGCAAGGAGGCCGCGGCCGCTTCCGCCTTCGCGTTCGCCTTCACGCCGATGCTGATCTCGAACCTCTCCCTCCTCACCACGGACGGAGCCTCGGCCGTCTTCTTCTTCCTCGTCTTCTGGCTGCTCTCTTTCGAGCAGCGCCCCTTCGCGGTCTGGGCCTCGGCCGGGGCCTGCGCAGGGCTCGCGCTCGCGTCGAAGTTCAACATGATCATCATCGGGCCACTCGCAGCGGTCATGCTCTTCCTCGATTGGCGGGCGCGGCTCAAGCCGCGTCCGCCCTTTCCATGGGGAGGCGCGGCCGTGGCCGCGGCCTCGGCGGCTCTCGCTTTGGCGGCCGTCTATCGCTTCCGCGAGCTCCCGCTCTATTTCAGCGGGCTCTCAGCCACTCTCTCCCGCCTCGGCCAGGGCCGCTCGGCTTTCCTGCACGGCAGCCACTCGACGACCGGCTTCGCGCTCTATTTCCCGATCGCTCTGCTGATCAAGACCCCTCTGCCCATCCTCGCTGCGGGCCTCGGGACAGCGGCCCTCTGGGCCCTCAAGCGCGACCGGGAACGCCTTTGGGTCATCGGCCCCATGGCCGGCTATTTCCTCGCGGCTTTGACCTCGAAGGTGCAAATCGGCGCGCGGCATCTTCTGCCGATGATCCCCTTCCTGGCCCTCTCGGCCGGCTGCGGCTTGGCGGCCTTATGGAGGAAGGCGCCATGGGGCAAGGCTTCAGCGGCCCTGCTGGGCTTGTGGGCAGCTGTCTCGGTTCTGCGCGTCCAGCCTTTCCAGCTCGCCTACTTCAACGAGCTGATCGGGGGCCCGGACAACGGCTGGCGCTGGCTCGTGGATTCGAACCTGGACTGGGGCCAGGACCTCAAAACCCTCGCCTCCGAGCTCAAAGGGATGGGCGGCCCGCCCATCTACTTCTCCTACTTCGGCACTGCTGACCCCTCGGCCTACGGGATCCGCTACGTCCCGGTCGCGTTCACCATGAACATCGAGCGGGCCGGAGACGACGTGGATCCCGCGAAGTCCGGCCGCGCGCTCTTCGCCGTTTCAGCCACCAACCTTCAGAGCGTCTACTTCGCGGACAAGACCTTCTTCGATTGGCTGAAAGCCCGCAAGCCGCTCAAAGTCCTGGGCCGCTCGATGTTCCTCTACGACTTGAGCGGAGACTTGGAGGGACGAAGACATCTGTCCCGCCTGCTGGAGATGACCGGCCGGCCTGGAGCGGCCAAGTCGCTTCTGTTACAATAAGGCTATGCTGGAACGGATGCTGCGCCGCTGGCGCTTCGAGCGCTTGAGAGCCATCGCGCTGGAAGGCACGTTCGGCTTCGCCTTCCAGCCAGCTGCTTTCCTGCTCGTCCTCTGCCTCGCCGACGTCGTCCTCTCCCTTCCTCAGCAGGTCCGCTGCGGCGCGTCCGCGCTCCTGGCGGCCGCGCTCTTGTGGAGCTTCTTCAACTCCTATCTGCGGCCGCTTTCCTCCATGGGGGCCTTCGATATCCTGCGCGCAGCGGGCCTCCGCTATCCGCAGGCGCGCGCGCACCTTGCGCCGGCCTGGGAGCTCGCCCGCTGCGGGCCCGGCCCGAATGTATCGGCCGAGCTGGCGCAGGAGCATATCCGGCGGACGGAGAAACTCCTTTCCGAACTCCCGGCAATCCCGGTGTTCCCGCTGGAGCTTCCCACGAGGAGCCTCAAGCGCCTTTCAGCCGTGGCCGCGGCCTGGGCCATCGGACTACCCTGGCTTCACGACGGAGCTTCCATCGTGCGGGTCATCGCCCCGTGGCGCGACGTCCGCCTCGAGACCCTCCTCGTCATCCGGCCGGGCAGCGGGCGCTACGCTTGGGGATCGGTCGTTGACATCGAGGCGGCCTGGCAGGACGGCCGGACGGAGACCCCGGCGCTGTGGATCCGTTCGGACGTGGCTTGGCAGAAGGCGGACTGGGATTCTGGAGGGCCGGGATTCGCATATCGGATCGCCTCGCTCACCTCTCCCCTGAAGTACCAGCTGAGACACAAGGACCTTCGCAGCGCGGTCTACGCCCTGACGCCTGTCCCCTTCGCCCATCTGTCCGAGTTGATCGCCGGCTGCCGGCTGCCCGGCCGCAGGCCCTTGCAGGAGATCAAGCTCGAAGCCGGAGGCGAGATCGCGGCTTTGCGCGGCTCCTGGGTGACGCTCTCCGGGCGGCCTGATCGCCCCCTCGTCTCGGCCGAGCTGGAGCCGTCCTTCATGAGCGCCGTCAAGATGAAGCCAGAGGGGGAGGGCCGCTGGGCCGCCGGGTTCCCGCTCAGCGAGAACGGGACCCTGAAGCTGAACCTCCTCTCCTCTGAGGGCATGCGCGACCCGAACCCGGTGCCTTTCCCGCTCAAGGCTTTAGACGACCAGCCGCCCGGCGTAGAGCTGCTCTCTCCGAGCTTCGAGCTGGAGATCAGCCCCAGGGAGCGCCTGCCGGTGACCTTTGACGCCCGCGATGACTACGGCCTGACCTCGCTGTGGCTTCTCTACCGGGCCGGAGCCGGCCCCGAGAACCAGCTCCTCATCAAACGGTTCCATGAAGAGCCCGCGGAGCACTTGGGGGACTTCCCCTGGGACCTTTCGCGCCTGCCTGCCGGGGCCGTGGTCGAGTTCCAGGTCAAGGCGGTGGACAACGCATCGCCCAAACCCCAGGCCGGGTATTCCCGCAAAGGGACACTGCGCCTGGTCGACTTCGAATCCTCCCATGCGCGCGCCGTGGCCCTTTGGAAATCCGCTCAGGAGCGGCTTTCGAATCTCGCCCAGAAAGAGCAAAGCGCGGCCCAGAGCATGCGCGCCCTGGCCGGGGCCCCGCCTGAGTCCTGCGACGCCCTTCAGCGCGAGTGGGCCCCGCTGGAGGGGGAGCTCCTGCGCGAGTGGGATGCCTCGGTCCAGGGCCTCGACGACCTCGCCGCCTCGATGCGCGAGGACCCCTATGCCAATCCCGGCATGACCCAGGCCGCGGGGGCAGCTGCCCAGGCCGTCAAAGGCCTTCGGGAGGGCGAGCTGTCCCGGGCGCGGCGGTCCGAGAAATCGGGGGACTTCGCGTCAGCTGCCAAGACGCACGAGAGCCTTTCCTCCAAGGTGCGCCGTACGGCCGAACTGCTCAAGGAGGGCCAGGAGACGCAGGCGCTTCAAGACCTCTGGGCCGAGGCTCACCGCATGGACCAGGCCGGAGCGGAGATCAGCGAGGCGATGCAGAAGCTGGCCGCGGGCGGGAAGGCCCCCACGGAGGCGGAGCGCAGGAAGCTCGACGATGCTCTTGCGAACCTGCATCGGCAGATGGAAGCGCTGGAGGGTACGATCGCCTCGCTCCCCAAGGCCGAGCCCGGCTCCGAGCGCGAGAAGAACCGCAAGGTTTACGTCGTGCCCCTTCAGTCCGCTCGCCGGGCTCTCGACGCTCTAAGCGCCGCCCTCGCCCGGGGCGACTACGCCGCGGCCGCAAGGATCGCCCAACGGCTCTCCGAGGAGCTTGGCAGGGTCCGGGCGGCACTCTCGGACGCCGCAAGGGCGCAGGCCGCGGAAAGCCTGGAAAACTCTTCGACGAAGATGATGGAGCAGGCTCTCGAGCTCTGGAAGGAGGTGGTCGAAGGCCAGTCGCGCAGCCTACAGATGACCCAGTCCATCGAGGAGCGGCGGATGAGGGCGATGCTCGCCAGCCAGGAAAGCCTGCTCAAGGAACTCGCGGCCCTCCAGCGGGATGTTGTGCGGGATGCGGCAGAGCTCGGCTCCCCGACCCCGCCGGACGCCATGGCCTCGATGCAGAGGGCCCTCAAAGAATTCGAGGCCGCGCAGGTCGCTGAGGCGCCGCAGCTGCTGAGCGCGGCCTCCCAGCGGCTGAGGGCCCAGGCCGCGGCGATTGCAAGGCCTTTCCCCGCGGAGCCTCCGCCTTCGGTCCGCAAACTCAACGATCTCGCGGCGCGGGAGGATGATATCCGCTCGCGGCTGAGCGCCGGGGTGAAAGCGCCGCTGGCCGACGAAAGCGACTTCTCCGAGCGAATGGCGGCTTCGGCGGTCCAGGGACAGGTGCGCCGCAGGACCGAGGATCTCGGCCGCCGGATCGAGGACCTTGGCCAGGAGGGCGTTGTTCTGCCGCAGCAGTCGCTGGATGCCCTCTCCCAGGCTCCGCCCGAGCAGCGCTCGGGCGAGCAGGGCCTCAACCAAAGCGACCTGCCGCTCGCGCGCAAGCATCAGGAGAGGGCCCTGGAGCTTCTGGAGCAGGGGATGAAGGGCCTCTCGGAGGCGCTCAAGCAGCAGCAGAGCATGGAGCAGTCCTGCATGTCCCCCTTCAGCAGGCCCAGGGGGATCGCCCGTCCTTCGGGCGCGGTCCGCGGCCGCATCGGCGCGAACACGAGCTTCGTGCCGCTTCCGAAGTCGCAGGATTACCAGCCGCCGCGCGAGATCCGCGAGGAGATCGAGAAGTCTTTGCGCGAGCGCCGGCCGCAAGCGTTCGACGAGATCATCCGGGAGTATTTAAAGAAGATGTCGGAGTAGCCCCGCCGGACGAAGTCCGGCGTTTGGACATTAAAGAAACAGATGCTGAAGCGGGATATGATTCCCATATTCGACGGAATAGATGCAATAAGCACTCGCCGCGCTTTGCGCGGCTCGGCGGCTCATGTCTTTTAGGGGCGCCATCACCGCTCGCTGTCCGGAAGGCTGCGAGGAGTCCGACTACGAGGTCTGGAGCTTCATCCGCGGTGATTTGGACGAGCCCCTCCGCGAGAGCCTCATGGCGGGGGACATCAACATCGTGCGCTGCCCCGAATGCGGGAATGTCTTCAGGCCCGAAGCCACCGTGGTGTACTACGACCCTAGGGCGGAGGTCATGGCTTTCATCTTCCCGGAGTCCTACCGGAGCGACGAGGCCCGGTGGCGCGCCAAGATGCACGAGGATTTCGAGCAGATACGCGGGGCCCTTGAAGCGGATGGGCCCATCTCCGAGGAGCCTTTGATGTTCTTCGGGGCCGAGGAGCTTGGGAAGATCCTGCAGGCCGACGACGACCTGGAAGACGAGGTCCGGGTCGCTCGATACGTCTGCGAGGGCCTGGGCTACCGGATGCGGCCGGTGCTGCGCTCCTTCGCCCGCGGCCGCAGTCTCCCGCGCATGCTGCCCTCGCGCGAGTGGAAGGAGGGCGAGCCGTTCTCGCTCAAGGAGACGCTCAAGGCGCTCAGAGCCCTGCTAGGGAAGAACAACCGGCTCTCAGGCTACAAGCGCTGGCTCTCGGAGCTCGAGTCCGCGAAGGAGCCGCCGCCAGCCGCGGCAGCCAAGCGATGAAGCGCAGGCTCATCTTCCTGGCGGAGGAAGCGAGACGGCAAAGGGCGGCGCTCTACGCGGTCGGCGGCTGCGTGCGGGACTGGCTGCTCGGCCGCAGGACCTTCGACATCGACCTTGCCGTGGAGGGGGATTCGCAGGCCCTCGCCCGGGCCGCGGCCCGGCTTTGGGGGGCGAGCCTGGAGGTCTTCGACCGCTTCGGCACGGTCTGCCTGAGGCTTTCAGACGGCTCGCGCGTGGATTTCGCCCGGGCCCGGGCCGAGACTTACGAGCGTCCCGCGGCCCTGCCGAGGGTCCAACCGGCGAGCATCCATGAGGATCTGCGCCGGCGCGACTTCACGCTCAACGCGATGGCGCGCCGGATCACGACGGACGGCTTGGGCGATGTCCTGGACCCTTTCGGGGGCCGAGCGGACCTCAAGGCCAAGCTCCTGCGCGTCCTGCACCCCAAGAGCTTCGAAGACGACCCCACGCGCATCTTCCGCGCCGCGCGCTACGCCGCGCGTTTCGGCTTGAGGGTGGAGGAAGAGACCGCTCGCCTGATCGAAGACGCGGTCCGGAAGGATACTCCGGGCCTGCTCTCGCGCGAGCGCATCCGCCAGGAGCTTCTGCGGACATTGGAGGAAGATGAGCCGGGTCCGGCCATGGGACTTCTCAAGGAGTGGGGCTTGGCAAAGGCCATCCATCCCTGCTTCCAGTGGCCGAAGAACGCTGGGCAAGAGAAAGATCCGCTGGTCCGGCTGGGGCTGTGCGCCCTGTGGATGGAGCGGGGGGCGGAGTTCGTCCGGTCCCTCAAGCTCGACCGGGCTGTTTCGCAGGCATTGATCCAGGCTCTCGGGCACGCGCAAGAGGAGCGCTCGCCGGTCAATCCCCTCCCGGAGCTCGCGCTCCGAATCCTGAAGGCCGGCTTGGACCGGCTGCCCAAGACGGCGCTTGAGTCCCTCATGGTGAACGGCGAGGACATCAAAAAGCTTGGGCGCAAGCCCGGCAAGGAGTATTCCCTCCTGCTCGGCGAAGCCGCCTCCGCTCAGTGGCGCGGCGAGTTCTCCACCCGGGCGCAGGCCCTTCGATGGCTGAAGGGCAAGCTGGCATGCAGGTAGGCCCCAGCGAGATGCTAGGCGGGATTTTCACCTTCCTCGTATTGTGCGTGCTTGTCGTGGTGATGATAGGCGTGCTTTACCGCCTGTGGATGAAATTCAAACACAGCGGAGCCGATGAGCGCTGCCCCTTCTGCTCGATATGAGCGGGATGCCGAATCCGTTCAAATTTGTATACTTTTTTTCAACCATGAAATCCAGCCAGGGCGACCGCCGTCCGTGCGTCCAAACGCAAATCCAAAGTGGACGCAGGACGGCGAAGACTCGGAACCGCCGCCTGCGAAGGCTCGAGGGATTCCTGCTCGATTACTTCAAGGGGGACAAGGTCAGGATCGTCTTGTTCGGGTCAAGGGCCCGGGGAGACAATCACCGAACGTCCGATGTCGATATCGGGATATCTTTCAAAGGGCCGTCTTCGGCGGAGAAGCTCTCGTGTCTGGATGAAGCGATCGACCGGCTCAATCTCCCTTACAAAGTGGAAGTGGTGAACCTGGACGAGACTTCAGAGGACTTCCGCAGGCAGACCCTCAAGGATGGCATCCTATGGAAAGACTTCGCCTGAAGCAGAAAGACGCGGAGAAGGCGCTGGCATCGCTCGAAGCTGTTTTGAAAGTGCCGTTTTCAGAGATAGTCCGGGACGCGGCGATCCAGAGGTTCGAGTACACCTTCGAGGCTTTCTGGAAATTCGCCCAGGAGTCCTTGAAGGTCCATGAAGGGAGGATCTGCGCTTCCCCTAAGGCGTGCTTCCGCGAGCTTTTCTCCGCAGGCATCCTGACTGAGAAAGAGACCGAGCGCTGCCTGATCATGACCGACAAGCGCAACGAGACTTCCCACACCTACAAAGAGAAGGTGGCGAAGGCCATCTACAAGCGCTTGGGCGGTTTCTGCTCCCTGATGAAGAAAGGGCTTGCCCGGGTGAAGAAGCGGTATTCAGTATGGCGTCATTATACGGTTGCGCCCACATTTTATCGTGTAAAAATATGACTTTTCCAATGCGCCTAAAGTCCTAATTGTGCCACACTGACTTCCCGCCTGATCAGATCTTCCAGTCTCTCTCCGTCGTAAACGAACAGC
>JACRDO010000047.1 GCA_016212885.1 Elusimicrobiota bacterium
AATCGGGCTTTTGGGGGCTCAGCTTCGAGACGGCTGCTAGGCGCGACGAGCAAGCATAGCTTGAGCTATGTGAGCGAGGAGCAACGACGCAGCCGGCCGAAGATGAGACCAGGTCGCTTTTGGGCTGCGGCCGCGTCGCTCCCCACCTCTCAGGCCGGGCTCAAGAACCTGGGGGTCCAGCTCGCGGACAAGGCGGCCAACAGCCCCATTCGGCCCGAGATATGGGACATGATTTGGAGCGCGATCGAGAACCTGCCGGCGGGCCGCTGGCCAAGGATCGCTCAGGACAATGCGCCGCTGCGCTGGGAAGGCAACGTCGGAGCCTTTCCGGCCGGTGCCCAGGAAGCCGGCCCTGCAGGATCAGGCGGCCTCGCTTATTTCGTGCGAGGAAGCCGTTTGGCCGGGATCTTGACCACCTTCCCGTTCTTCCAAACGACGAGGGGGTCGCCGTTTCGGCGGTGCTCCTCGATCACGTTGGCCACCGCGATTCGAAGCGCCTGCTCGGCTTTGCGGGCTGCCAGAGGGATTTTTCGCCTTTGTTTCTTCATGGCAGCTCCAGGCTTTGTTCGATTTCAAGGAACAAGCCGGCATCGATGATCTGCAGGCGGCCCTGATGCTCGTGCGCGATAAGCTCAGGGCGGGCCCCGGAATTGTCCAGTATCGTCCAGGTGTCCAGCAATGGCCGGTATTCGGAGAATAAGTTCTTCAGGCCGCGGTCGAACCGTCGTCGGATATCGCTTTCAGGCACATCGTGCCCGCCTTGGCGCACTCTGTCCCTGACCCGTTGAACGGCAAGCTCGACGTTGGGAAGCCACAGATACAGGAGTTGGATACTGTAATTGCGTCTTTTTAGCTTCCGGAATTGAGACAGATAGCCCCGACCCGAAAGCGTCGTTTCGAACGCGAAGCCGCATCGTTGAGACGCGAGTTCCTTGATCCTCTTGAGCATGATGCGGCCTGCTTCTATGGCGGCTGCTGCCGCCGAAAAAGGCGATAGCCCTCCGGCGATCAAATCTGCGTTTACGAATTCCTGGCACTTGGCGAAATGCGGCAGGAACTCCCTGGCGAAGGTCGTTTTCCCAGCGCCATTGGGGCCGGCGATGACGTAGAGATTGTGCCGATTGGCCATGGAATATCGAGGGGCGGCAAAGGGATTATATAAAGTTTGCCAGGCGAGAACGGGGCGGTGGCGACGATCAGAACGTCCGTTTCGGCGGGTTATCCACGACCCGAATAGGACAATTGCGCCGCGCTGGCCGGCTGTGCGGCCGGACCGGCGGCCCGCCGCTAATCGCGGGACTTCTTCAGCGCGACCATCAGGCCGAATCCCAGGACCACGACCGCCAGGATCCCCCAGAGGGCGGCCCAGACCGCGGCCGGCAGGGGAATGATCTTCGAGAACATCAAGGCGTCGTTGTTGGCCGAGCCCCCGATCCTCATGAGGGTGCGGATGTCGAAGACGGCGTAGAGGCAGCTCGTCACGCCGATGAAGGAGAGCAGGAAGTCGTTGGCGTCCTCCGGAAGCCACCAGCCGGCCGAAGCCAGGACCGCGCCCATGGCCAGGCCGTAGCCGAAGCCGAACATGGAGCGGACGTAGAGGAGGGTCGCGGCCATGAGCCCGAGCCCCAGGAAGAGGGAGATGTACTTGTCCCAGCGGGTGCGGCAGGCCAGGATCAGGAGCAGGCAGCCCCCGACCATGGAGCCGATGTAGCCGGCTGGCAGGACCACGAGCCGCCACCCGCCGCAGGTCCAGCAGAGGCCGCTCCCGTCCGCCTCCACCGTGATCTTGCCGATGTTGCCCCCGGTGAGGACCGCCCCGATGCCGTGGCTGAACTCATGGATGAAGGTGACCAGGATGCGGACAGGATAAAGGAAGACCGTATCCCATGCGAACCAGGCCAGGGCCACCAGCAGGGCGAGCAATGCGAGCCGGCCGAAGGAGATGGGGCGGTCCCTGGATGTCATGGCGAAGAGATTCTATAAAAGAAAGCCCCCGGTTTCCCGGGGGCTTTGGGTGGGGTATCGATGAATCTTAGACGCCGCCGTCCGCTCCGCAGGTGTTGGGCCATACGCAGGGCTTGAACTGGGCGACTTGCGGGGCCGGCTTCGCGCACTTATTGGGCCACTGGCAGGTCGTGAACGGCCTGGCGGAAAGGAGGTTCTCGGAGGCTTTCCCGCAGGTGTTGGGCCATACGCAGGGCTTGAACTGGGCGACTTGCGGGGCCGGCTTCGCGCATGTATTGGGCCACACGCAGGGCTTGAACTGGGCCAGCTCGATGGCCGGCTTCGCGCAGGTGTTGGGCCACTGGCACGTGGTAAAAGGCTTCGACGCCAGGGTCTGCTGGGTCGCCACCGGGCTCAGGCTCAGGATCATCAGGAGTTCGATCATTTTCATTGACCTCGTCTAAATCTGATTCTATTGTAGCGGGTCCCGGCCCAAGCCTCCTATAATCGCGGTCAATGTCCGGATATGATTTGCGGCATTGAGAGCGGTCATTGATTTAGATCAAGTCGCCGAGCGCCCGCAGTGCGCGAGCGCTTTGTATGTCGAGCCTACGCATAAATCGGCTCGGGTAGTGTGGATGTCGAGGGACGTACCAAACCAACGTATTTTTGATGTTTGGTACGTCACCCCGCAGACAAATAATGCTGAAATTATCGACTTTTTCTGCACGCCTACCCGGAAAATCCGGGTAGGCGTGCAAGAAGTGATGATAATTCCATCGCAATTCATCCGCGCGCTGACGGCGGCGATGTAAACATTCGGCAATTCATGCGTAGGCTCTATATCTATGCCGTTGAGTTTCGGATGCGGGTTACGGTCTGGAATCTATTGTCGTTAATTAGGCCGTTTCCGTCTTCCCTCCCCGGCTCCCGAGCGCGATGGCCCCAGCGACCAGCAGGCCCCCCAGGGCGCCCTGGCCGCGGAAGGCTTCGCCTCCCAGGGTCCAGGCGAAGATCGCGGCGAAGACGGGCTCGAGCGAGAAGATGAGGGAGACGGTCATGGGCGGCACGTGCTTCTGGGCCTTCATCTGGATGAAGAAGGCCGACAGGGTCGGGACCAGGGCCAGAAACAGGATGACCCACGCGGCCTTGGCCGTGGCCGCGCCCAGCGGCGCCCCGGCGGCCGCGGTCGCGGCCAGGCAGGCCGCGCCGGTGATCCAGAACTGGTGGAACGCGAGGAGGACAATGTCCGCTTCACCCCGCACACAGCTGTCGGTCGCGAAGACGTGCGCGGCGTAGGCGCAGGCCGCGATCAGCGTCAAGGCGTCGCCCCGGTTGATCCCGGAGAGCCCCCCAGTCACCAGCCAGAGCCCGGCGAGCGCGAGGAGGATCGAGAGCCAATGGCCGGCCCGGGGAGTCTCTCGCGCGTAAAAATACATGAACGGCGGCACGAAGAGGATGAAGCCGCCGGTGATGAAGCCGGAGTTTGAGGCCGTGGTGTAGAGCAGGCCCGCGGTCTGGGCCACGTAGAGGGCCATGAGCAGGCCGGCCAGGACCGCGCCTTCCTTGAGCAGGCGCAGGGGCTTGCTCTTCCGGACGACAAGAGGCAGCAGGAACGCCGCGGCCAGGAGGAAGCGCCAGCCCACGAGCGCGCCCGGGTGGACCCCAGCCAGGACGTCTTTGACCATGAAGAAGGTCGCCCCCCACACGAGCGCCGAGTACACGAGCCCCGCGTGCAGGAGCAGGAAGCCGAAGCGGCTCATAGCCGCAGAATGGGCCCTTCGCGCGTAAAGCCCCCCCTGGGCTGGCCCTCTCCGGGAAAGGAGAACGGCCGCCCTCCGAGGACTGCGGCCCCATGGCCGCGGCCCTCGTCCAGGAGGACGTCCGAGTCCAGGTCCGCGTAGGAGAATACGCCGAGCCCGCAGGCGAGGTGGACGCTGGGCGAGAGCCCGCGGGCGCTCTCCTGCATGCAGCCGATCATTAGGCCCTTGCCGGCTGCGCGCGCGAGGGCGGCGACGTCGAGCGAGCGGCGCAGGCCGAGCTTCGCCACCTTGATGTTCACGACCTCGGCCGCGCCCGCCCAGAGGACCTCCAGGGCCTCGGCCGGGGAGCGCACGCTCTCGTCGGCTGCGAGCGGCACGGGCGAGCGGCGGCTGAGCCAGGCCGCCTCCTTGAGCTTCCCGCGCTCAAGGGGCTGCTCGAAAAGGGCCACGGCCGCGCCTAAGCGAAGGGCGCGCTCAGCGAAGCGCAGCGCCCCCTCCGCGTGGAAGCCCTGGTTGCCGTCCAGGATCAGCGTGATCCTGCGGCCCAGCCTGGCCGCGGCTCGGCTCACCGCTTCGACCCGCTTGAGATCCTCGGCCTTGTCGCTTGTGCCGACCTTGATCTTGAGGGTCCGGAAGCCCTGTTTCAAGGCCGCAAGGGCCCCCTCGGCCGCCTGCCGCGGGGGCCAGGCCGAGATCGTCAGGTCCGTCTCGATGGAGTCCTGCGCGCCGCCGAACCATTCCGCCATGGGGATTGCGCGCGCGGCGAGCAGGGCCTCGAGCGCCGCGCACTCGACAGCGGCCGCGGCCGCGTTCGCGTCCGGGCAGAGGCGCCAGATGTCCGCGGCGAGGGGCTCGATTTCGCGGACATCCCGGCCTCGCAGGCGCGTGAGCAGGCCCCTGAGCGAGCGGGCCAGGGTCTCGGGAGAGAGGCGCTTGATGACGATGGAGCTCGAGGCCTCGCCGTAGCCCTCGGCCCCGCCCTTAAGGCGCAGGCGGAGCGCGGCGTTGGTGGTCTGCGTCTTCGAGCCCAGCGCGGTGACGAAGGGGCTCTTAAGGGGGACGGTGAAGGTCCAGACCTCTCCGCCGGCCACGGCGAATGGATTCATGCGTCCAAACCTAAAGCGTGTTGAATGTTCAATGCGGAAATATTCTATTATTATTGGGGGAGTAGAACTTGAACGCCTATTCCATCGCGGCCGCTCTGCTTCTGGCGCTTTCGCCCGAACCCGCGGCAGCTGCTCCGCTGCTCGAAGGGGTGGACGTCTACGGCACGACGCGGTTGAGCGAAGGGGACATCCAGGAGAAGTTCGGCCCCCAGATCAAGCGCTACCTGTCCCTGCTCAGAGGCAAGTCGAAGGGCGTGTTGAAGACCGCTGAGTCCGTGAGGGTCAAGCTCGAATCGGACGTGAAGGCGATGGGTGATTTCGCCTATGTCAAGGTGCAGAAGGTCTCCTCGGGACCGGACGCGGGCTCGATCGTCGTCTTTGACGTGGTCGAGATGAAGGATGCCGCGCTCCGCCTGCCCTTCAGGCCCGCGCCGACCCTGCGCGTGCCGGAGCCCGGAGGCCTTCTGGAGGACTGGAAGAAGTACTACGACCTCGGCTGGGAGCTGACCCGCAAGGGCTCAATCGGCGCGGACCGGGTCGAGTGCCCGGCGTTCTACTGCACCTGGGGGGACGCCACCGAGGATCTCAAGAGACTCCAGGATCGCTTCATCGCAGAGGTCCCGAGCAGCAAGGATGTCCTGCTCCGGGCGCTCAGCGAGGACGCTGACCCCCAGCGCCGCGCGGACGCCCTGGTCCTGCTGGCCTACCTGAAGTCCGGCGCGGACGTGGCCCGCGCCGCCGAGACCGCCCTGTCGGACCCCGACGACCGGGTCCGGGAAGCCGCCATGCGGGTCATCTCGGACATCTCTGTCTACCGCCAGGACGTCCCCCTCTCCATCGAGAAGGCGGCCGACGTGATGGACTATCCCTCCGTGGACGACCGGACCCGGGCCTTGGCGGTAATGCTTGGGGTCGCCAACCACCCGCGGTACCGGCGCTTCCTCCTTCAGAGCGCAAGCACGCAGGTCCTCAAGCTCCTGCGCATGATGAACGCCTCCAACCACGACATGGCCTACACCGTGCTCAAGATGCTTTCAGGCGAGAGCTACGGAAGCCGCGAGTACGAAGCTTGGGAAAACTGGCTCCAGAAGGCGCGCAAGGCCGACGCGGAGCAGCCCGAGCAAAAAAAGTAGCCCGATCCTAGCCGGGTTTCGCCTCTTGGACGGGGATCAGCTCCAGGAAGTCGATCCCCGCGGCCTTCCTGAGCGGGCTCCGGTTCTCCTTCGAGACCGCGAGGATGAGCCGGTTGTAGCCGGGCTCCAGCCGAACGGGCCGAGTCAGCACGCCGCGGCGGAAGATGTCCTTGGAGAAGGCGTCCACGCCGGAGAGGACGCGGGTCTCGTTGACGAATGCGTCCAGGCGCGCGTAGTCGTAGGATGTGGTGAAATGGAAGCCCAGGGCCGCCAGCCGCGGGCGGTCGCATTCGATGAGGAGCTCCACCCAGCCGTCGTGCCGCTCGAAGCGGATCAGCAGCTGGTTCCCGTTGCGCCAGGCGGTCCCGAAGGCGCTCATCTTCTGGGTCATCGCGTCGGCCCGCGCCGAGAAGAGGACGTCCTTCGCCCGCAGGTCCCAGACCACCGGCTTTCCCGCGAACCGGATGGGGACGTAGCCGGCCCCGTCGGTCCTGCGCAGGCTCAAAGGGGAGCGCAGCTCGTCCTTGCGCGTCATCAGCTTGTATACCCAATGGGCGTCGTCCAGGTAGAACTTCTCGAACTGGAACCGCTCGCCGGCCGGCAGGGCGTCGATCGCCTTGCGGAACGGGGGGCCGAGCGAGATGGTGTAGAAGCCGCGGTCGAAGAAGTACGCCTTGCGGATGACCTCCGCGACCGAGCCCGTGCTCAGGCCCCAGTTGATGGAGTCGTAGCCGAAGGAGTTCATAAACAGGAGGCTCACGTCCGGCCGCCAGCCTTTCTGCTTCTGGAAGTAGTCCGAGAGCTGGTAGTATGACCGGCCGTCGTCGTCGAAGAACATGGCGCCTTTGGGGAGCCTGTTGAAGAGCAGCCTGGCGAAGTCGTCGTATTCCCGGAAATGCCGCTTGTTCGGGTTGGCGATGTACTCGTTGAGCCGGTAGGCGCCGGGCGAATAGAGATTGTTGTACCTGGCGTGCCAGATGCTCCTGGGGTCGCGGCCCCAGGAGCTCACGTGGGAGTACAGATAGGGCGGGAACGCCAGGCTGAGCGCCCCGGCAGCGGCCCAGGCGGCCCGGGCCAATAATGACCCCTCCTTGCGCAGCCTGGCGATGACGCGGTGCATGGCGAAGCAGCCGATGAAGCAGAGGATCACCAGGCCGGGCTGGGCGAATGAGAACTTGTTCCAGGTGCTGTAGGTGAAGGAGAAGCCGCAGACGAGCGCCAGGTGCGCGAGCAAGCCGAGCGCCGAAGGGGATGTCCTCCAGGCTTCCAGGAAGACGATGAAGCCGACGGGGATCATGCACAGGAACAGGTTCGGGTGGCCCGTCATCATGATCAGCGTGAAGTCGCGCAGGTTGTTGTCCGGGCTTCCGGAGAGCATGAGGCCGCGGAAGGGCCCGAAGAAGGCCGTGTTGAGGGCCGTGGGGAGGCTCTGGAGCAGGAGCCAGTCGCGCATCAGGACCGCCAGCCACGGGCTCAGGCCGATGAGGGCCGCGGCCGAGCAGCCTCCCAGGATCCGCCAGGCCCGTTCGCGGTCACGCGCCATCCGCGCGAAGCCCGCGACCGCGGCCCCCGCGCACTGGAAGCCCATGGAGACGTGGTTGAAGACCGCGAGCCCGGAGACCGCGCAGAGCGCGTAGAGGTCCGCGTCCCGGCCGTATTTCCTGAGCCGCACGTAGAAGAGAATCCCGAGCGAGGTGAAGAAGGCGTTGGCCGCGTAGCTCTCGATGATCGTCGCATGCCACCACAGGGAGTGGGAGATCATCAGGAACGCCGCTCCCAGGGCGGCCGTGAAGACGCTCTCGAACTCGCAGAGCAGGGCCGCGTAGAAGAAGACGATCGCGAGCGAGGCGTAGAAGGAGGAGACGAGGTTGATCCGGAACGCCGGCTCCTCGAAGGGCAGGCGCGAGAAGAGCCAGCCCGTGATCATGGTGATGTTATGGCAGTCCACGTGGGTCGATACGATCCTGCGCATGATCGTGTCGATGTGCATGGCCGGGGCCCCGGAGCCCACGGTCCTGCTGCAGGTCAGGAAGTAGAACAGGAAGGGGACCGGCAGGAGCAGGAGAGAATAGAACTTCCGCGCACGGCCGACCCCGGCTGGACCGGGAGCGCTCACTTTTTTGGAGACTGCAGTTCCTTGCGGCGCTCCGCGACCTTGGCGAGCAGGGAGCTCTTCAAGATGGGCTGCATCTCCAAGAGCCTGCGGAAGGGCTCGGCCGGGATGGTCAGGATCTCGGTCTCGTCCTCCGCGGCCTTGATGGAGGCGTCCGAGGGCATGTCCTCGAGGAGCGAGACCACCCCGAAGAAATCCCCCACCTTGAGCGCGCGGCTGACCACGCCGCCGGGCGACACGTAGACCGCCGCGGCCCCGCCCTTCTTGATGATGTAGAAGCCGCTCGAGACCTCGCCGCGCAGGATCACGGTCTGGCCCTTCTTGTAGGTCGTGCGCTCGATGTCCGGGGTGATGCGGCGGAGCTGGTCTTCGTTGAAAAAGGACAGCACGTCCACGGAGGTCTTAAGGAACATCGTGTCGTCAAAGGGAGTCATGGCTGGATTATATCTTTTCCGGGCTGCCCGGATTTCGGCGGCGCGCTGGGAAGCGCCGTCCTCGAAGGGCGGTTGTTCTCCTTTCCCGAAGAGGGCGGCGCGCTCCGCGCGCAGCGCAAGCCGACGTTGGGCAAGGCGCTGCCGGGCACGTACGCCTCGCGGCCGGCCGAGCGGAGGTTGTCCGCATAGTAGTCCCACGCGCCGCCCCGCGCCGCGCGGAACTGGGCCGCGGCCTGGTTCTCGGGGCTCCGCTCGGGGCTCTGCTTGTAGTACTGCGAGTCGTACCAATCGGCTGTCCACTCCCACACGTTGCCGTGCATGTCGTAGAGGCCGTAGGGGTTCGGCATCTTCTCCCTGACAGGATGGGTCCGGCCCCCGGAGTTGTCGTCGTACCAGGCGTAGGCGTCGAGCTCCCTCTCGTCGTCTCCAAAGCCGTACTTCGCGCCGCCCCCGCCCCGGGCCGCCTTCTCCCACTCGGCCTCGGTCGGCAGGCGCTTGCCCGCCCAGGCGCAGTACGCCTTGGCCTGCTCCCAATCCACGCAGTTGACTGGGTGCCGCCCGCGGCCGCGCTCCCCCCAATTGCAGTAGCCGCCGGTCTTGGGCTGGGAACACTTGCCCTCGCGCACGCACTTCCCGTAGCCCGCGGTCGTCGCCTCGCTGGTGTCCATGAAGAACGCGTCGAGACGCACCCTATGCCTTGGACGCTCGTCGGATTCTCCCTCTCCTTCAGGCGAGCCCATCCAGAACTCGCCAGCGGGTATCAAGACCATCTCAGGCACCGGGGCGGCTTTCACGGGAGGCGCGGTTTTCACGGGACGCGCGCTCTTCGCGGGAGGGGCCTTCACGCGAGGCGCGCTTTTGGCGGGCAGAGGGTCCTCTGGAGGCAGTTCGATCTGCGCAGGCCGCCGGAGCTCTGAGGGGCGCTTCTGAGCCTGGGCCCTCTCTTTCGCAGCGGGACGGGCTTTCGGGGCGGGCGGCGACAAAAGGAAATCCAAAGCGCTTTCGCCCTGTTTTCGCGCGGGCGCCCGGCTTTCGGGCCCGGAGAACCCCACCGGGACAGCGGGGAGGTTGAATGAGGCGGCTCTCGTCCCCCGGCTCTCCGAGTCCTTTGACTGGGGGGATTTCATCAGGATCGACACTGAAAGGGCCGCGCCGGCGAAAACAATGACCGAAGCCAAGCCGCCCAGAAACAGGATGTGCGGCGGGATCGCCCTCGCATGGGCGCTCGGCTTCTTCTCGTGGACCGGGATCACGACCTGCGGACGTTCCTTTTCCGGTTCCGGGCCGCTTTTCGTGTGCCTTTCCCGCACCTGGGCCATGATCGCGTCGAAGGACCGGGCGGCGGACCGCGGGTCCAGCGGGGCGCTCGGGGCCGCGGCCCCGGCCGGCCCGGCTTCCCCCTCCTCCAGCTTCCGCCG
The DNA here is from genome assembly GCA_016212885.1 of Elusimicrobiota bacterium. GTDB lineage: Bacteria > Elusimicrobiota > Elusimicrobia > UBA1565 > UBA1565 > UBA9639. The sequence goes on from JACRDO010000047.1 coordinate 9,912, forward strand.
CAGGGCGGGGATGCGGCCGATGACGTCCTTGATCTGCGCATGCTGGTCCGGGGTCGCGTTCGCGATGAAGTTGTCGAACGCCGCCAGGGCCTCGGCGCAGCGCCCGACGGCCTCGAAGCAGAGCCCCAGGCTGTACCAGCACGCCGCGTCCGTCCGCTGGGTCCTCAGCGCGATCTGGAACTGGGCGATGGCCTGCTCCTGAAGGCCCTTCTTCGCCAGGGCCAGGCCGAATTTGCGGCGGACCTCGGGGGAAGCGTCGGGGTCGATGCGCAGGGATTCGCGGAATTCCTGGACGGCCTCGTCCAGCTTGCCTTGCTTGAGGAAGACCTCGGCCATCTGGAGATGTCCGAAAGGGCCCTCAGGCATCGGCGTAAACTCGCGGTCGCGTCACTTGCGCCTCATAGGAATCGGGTATCCCCGACAGGAATCGAACCTGTATCACCTGCTTAGAAGGCAGGTGCTCTGTCCATTGAGCTACGGGGACGATGCGGTGATTTTACAACAATAACTCTGGATGCGGATGCCGCATCAATTATGCCTGTCCAGCTTTCTGATGGAGCGCGGCGCGGGGATGGAGCAGGAAGAACGTCAGGGTTCCGAGGACAGCCCCGGCCATGACATCCGCAACGTAGTGCTGTTTGACGAACAGGGTCGAAAGCGAGACCAACAGGGCGGCCGATCCCATGGCTAAGCCCCAAGCATTGCCCAAGAAGCGGCGGAAGAACCAAGCGGTGTAAACGAGATTGCAGACATGCATGCTGGGGAAGATGTTGAAACCAGGATCCAAACGATACGTCAGGGTCAAGGCGAGCGAGGTGCAATATCCTCCAGCCGGCTCCGGCCGTATCATGCGGGAGGGGATCAGCCAAAACACGGCGAATCCCACCCCGAACTGAAATAGGTAGGCGCCGACCACTCGCCAGAAGGTCTCCCTGTCTATCTGGAGTTCCCGGACCGCGAGCGGCGAAAAACATAGCGGGTAATAGGCGATATAAACCCAGATCCAAGCCGGGAGGAATGGGATAGAGTCTTCAAACGGAGCCGCAGGGACCCACATGGAGGCGCCGAAGTTGAACAGCGCGAGGTTCCTGTAGTCCAGCCCGAAAAAACCCACGAATAGCACGAAGGCCAGCGACAGGGCTACCAATATCTGGATATGGAGGAATGGCATATTTTTTGGTCCCTAACGATGGCTTGCGAGCGTGGGGCTGTAGTCCATGAGGACGTTGTGCCCGAGCGACTGCGGGTCCAGGGGGCGGCCGTTGGGCAGGATCCTCGCGGGCTTTCCCAGCCCCCGCGCGAAATTCTCGAGCTCCCTTTCGTGCATGCCGATGGAGCGGTCGTAGAGCCGGCCCTTCTCGTCCCGGACCTGGAGGTACTCCTCGATGGGGAGCGGGCCGTACTTGGCCGTGTATTCCCCGTAGTTCATGGGGCGCGAGTAGGCGACCATTTTCGGAAGGCCGAGCCTCTGCGCGAGGCCGTGCTGGGCGTGGAGCAGGGCGGTGGAGATGTGCTGCTTCTTCAGCTCGGAGATGCTCTGCGCCGGCAGGCCGGTGTGCAGGGCGATGATGGAGGGGCAGATGAGCGTGTCGCCGCGGGGGTCGTGCGTGTAGAAGTAGCCGTTCCCCGTCGCGCCGTGCCAGGTGGGCGGGATGTCGGCGAGCGTCGGCGCCTTGAGGATCAGCGAGCTGATGGCGCCCACGGGCCTCTTGAGCTCATGGCAGAAGATGACGATCTGGCCCTCCGGGAACTCCTCGCAGCGGTGCAGGAGGCGCACGAGCTCCCGCCCGAAGACGATCTCCATCCTGGCGTGGAAGTTATGGATCTGCTCGACCCCGTATTCCCTGGACAGCACGTTCCACCAGTTCCTGGCGTCGAGCTTGACGACCCGGTTGAAGTCCTGCTCGTCTAAGCGGCGCATCTGCAGGGTCTCGATGTGCATCATCGCTTTGATTCTACAACATAGGCTCGAATTGAGCTATCATGCGCTCATGGCGGATGATCCGTCCCTGAAGGCGCGCTGCTGGGGCTGCGGCGGGGCCTTAGACCGGCAGGACCGCTACTGCCGCGGCTGCGGCCGGGGACAGGGCGAATACGTGGCCTGGTATTACCAGCCTTGGGGCATCGCGGTCTGCACCCTGCTGGGCCTGGGCCCCTTCGGCCTTTTGCTCGTCTGGCGCTCCCCGCGCCTGAGCCGGACCGCGCAATGGGCCTGGACCGCGGCCATACTCCTGGTCACGGGCTGGGTGCTCCTGGCAGCCTACCGGCTGTGGGTTTCGATCATGAGCCAGGTGTCGGAGATACTGAAGCTGGGCCTGCCGACCTGAAAGGTCTCACCGCGCCGAACCACACGTAGAGACAGAGTCCCGCAAAGAAGAGGATCGAGACCGTTTGCGACGCCCCGTCGTTGGCGTAGAACGGGGTCGTGATCCAGTCCTCCGTGAAGCCGGGCGCAAGGCGCAGGGCCGCGCCGAAGACCCCTCCCAGGGCGCCCCCGGCCATCAGGCCCGAGGCGATGACCACGCCGCGCTCGCGCAGGCCCTTGCCTTCCTCCCCTCCGGTCTTGGACGCGCGGCCCGTTACGAGCTCGTGCAGGATGCCCCCGACCAGGGCCGGGGTGTTGAGCTCGAGCGGCAGGTACATCCCGAGCGCGAAGACCAGAGCCGGGATCTTGAGCATCTCGAGGGCGATCGCAACGGCGGCCCCGGCGCCGAAGAGGATGTAGGCCACGGGCTGGCGGTTCATGAAGCCTTCCACCAGGGCCTTCATCAGCGAGGCCTGCGGCGCGGCCAGGACCGCGCTCTCAGCGGCGCCCGGGGGCGCGTCGCCGAAGTAGTAGCCGGCCTTGGCGAGCATGACGATGGTCAGGCCCGAGGCCGCAGCTGCCGCCAGGACCCCGAGGAACTTCACGCGCTGCTGGACAGCCGGCGTGGACCCGAGCCAATAGCCGGTCTTCAAGTCCGTGATGGCCTGGCCGGAGGTCGATAGGGCCGTGCAGACCATGCCGGCGATGGCCATCACGAAGAACATCCCCGTGGTCCCCGACAGCCCGAACTTGAGCAGGACCACGCTCGAGACGATGATGGTCAGCATGGTCATGCCGGAGACCGGGTTTCGGGCCGTGGTCGCGATGGCGTTGGCCGCCACGGAGGCGAAGAAGAAGGAGAAGACCAGGGTCAGGGCGAGGCCGGCCGCGGCGATGCGCCAGCTCGGATGCAGGGTGCCGAAGAAGAACGCCATGGTCAGGGCGGCCAGGAGGACCCCGATGAGGATCGCCATGATCGAGACGTCCCGGTCGGTCCGTTCGACCTCCGCGTCCTCGCCGCCTTGTCGCAACGCCTTGGCCGCGATGGCGAGGGACCCGACTACGATGCGCATGGATTTGAGGATGCCGAAGATGCCGGCGGCGGCGATGGCGCCCACGCCGATGAAGCGCACGTAGCCGCGGAAGATCTCGCCGGCGCTCATGAGCGCGATGGGCTTGAGGCCCGGATAGACGAGCGCATCCGGGGAGCCCCGGCCGATGTGCCAGATCAAGGGGACGAGCACGAAGTTCGCCAGGAACCCTCCCGCGCAGAGGATCATGGAGGAGCGCAGGCCCATCACGTAGCCCAGGCCGAGGATGAAGGCGACCGCGTCGAAGCGGAAGACGACCTTGGCCTTGTCGGCCAGGGTCTTCATGACGCCCAGGAACTGGAAGTCCAGGAACTCCTTCCACACCTTGAAGGTCGTGACGAAGAAGTCGTAGACCCCGGCGATGGCGGTCGCCTGCAGGAGGAGCTTCGCCTGGGAGCCCCCCTTCTCGCCTGTGACGAGCACCTCGGTGATGGCCGTGGCCTCGGGATAGGGGAACTCGCCGTGCATCTCCTTGACGAAGTAGCGGCGCAGGGGTATGAGAAAGAGGACCCCGAGGCAGCCGCCGGCCAGGCAGATGAAGATCGTCTGCATGGGGTGGGGGCTCAAGCCGAGGGAGTAGAGGGCCGGGAGGGTGAAGATCGCCCCGGCCACGACGGATCCCGACACGCCGCCGATGCCGGTGATGATGACGTTCTCGAGGATGGTGGAGCGGCGGCCGTAGAGCCGGGCGAGCCCGATGGCCAAAATCGAGATGGGGATGGCGGCCTCCATGACCTGTCCGACCTTCAGGCCGGAGTACGCGGAGGCCACGGTGAACATGACGCAGAAGAGGAGGCCCCAGCCTATGGAGCGCGCGCCGGCTTCCTCGGTCTTCGCTTCCGCGGCGATGAACGGCTGGTAGGTTTCGCCGGGCTTCAAAGGCTCGTAGGCGTTGTCCGGCAGGGACCTCATCTCCGGGGCGTCCATGGCATCCTCCGTCGCTTGGCGTCCCGAACATCCAGACGCCGTAGGTTCGTATCGAATTTTCCAAACTGCGTAGGTTCGATACGTCCAAACCTACGTCCCGAACATCCAAACGCCGTAGGTTCGGGACGTCCCAAACTTACGGATTCTGGATGTTTGGGACGACGTTCGGAATGTTTGGACGGGACGTACCAAACCAACGCATTTCCGATGTTTGGTACGTGAGCAAACCGTCTCCGCTCATGCTATCATACATTGATATGAATTGTCCTCGCTGCGGCAAGGCGTTTGGAAAGCTTGGGAATTTCTGCATCCACTGCGGCGTCGCGCTGGAGCCCGGCCTCGTGTTCCTGGTCGGTTCCAGCCTTCTCGTGGTGCTGGCCGCCGTGGTCCTGGCGGGCCGGATGCCTCCCTCCTGGGGTGAAGCCGTAGAGGTCGTGAAGTCGGTCTTCGGCGCCGCCTTATGGGCCGCGATGGGATTCCTTTTCGGCGTTTCGGTGAGGTCCCTTCGGGTGGCCCTCCGGGCCGCCTTGCTCGCCGGGGCCGCGGCGTTCCTCGGGGAATTCATCTTCTTCATGAAGGGATGGGGTTCCTCGCTGGCTTTGTCCTTGGTGTTCAAGATGCTGCTCGGGCTCTCCTTAGGCTTGGCCTATTTCGCGGCCGCGCGGCACCGGAAGCTTTTCCTTTATATGGCCGCAGCCGCGGTCGTGGCGGCCTTCCCATCGGCGCTCTTGAAATGGGCGCTGGAGTTCCTAAGCGCTCCAGGGCTGGCTTCCGATTCCGTGGTCGGCTGGGTGGTGGCGCCGCTCACGGCCGCGGCTCAAGAGGCCGTGGCCGTGGGCGGCGTCGCTTACGGCCTGGCGGTCGGCCTTTCCCGGGAAAGAGAAGGAGGCTACTGGGGCAAGGCCTACTGCCTCAAGTGCGGCGTCGGCAACCCGGCGGAGGCCCAGTTCTGCAAGGACTGCGGGACCAGCTTCGGTCCGCGGCCTTGAGTCGGCTCGCGCTCCCATCATTAGTCGTCCTGCTCGCTTCGACCTCCCTCCTTTCTCGGGCGGACACGGTGTTCCTTAGGAACGGCAACACGATGGAGGGCCTGGTGCTCCGGGAGAGCGCGCAGGAGCTCGAGCTCGACATCGGCTACGGCACGGTCGTCCTGCAGAAAGACGATATCCGGCGCGTCAAGCGCTCCTCGGCCCGGGAACGGGAGGCGCTCAAGAAGAAGCGGCGCGAGCAGGCCATCGACTCGGGCGGCTGGACGCCTGCGGGCGCGCAGATGCTGTCGTCGCAGTTCCGGGAGCTCCGGACCAGGCGCGAGGAGGCTCTGGACGCCAAGGCGCGCAAGGAGCTCCTCCTGGCCCAGCAGGCCGCCCTGGAGGGTAAGGTTGCCGCCGCGAAGCGGGACTACGCCCCCGCGGCACAGAGACTGCGCAGCCTAAACCCCCGCAACGTCTCCTACAACGACGCGGTGCACGAGTTGAACGTGCTCACGAGCGCCATCACGGCCGGCGAACTGAAGCTGGAGGAGGATCGCCGCAAGATCCGGGATCTGCAGGACGAGATCGGCGCCTACGGCGCCGCTTACGATGATTTCGACCGGCTCCTCAAGAGCGACGCCCGCTTCTCCGGGAGGCGGCGCATGGGAAAGGACGAGAAGGCCTTTTACGAGCGGATCAGGAAGTCGGTCAAGAAGATGGGCGGGGATTTCAGCCAAGAGAGCGTGGCCTCCCGCAGGCGCGGCCCGCACGTCGTCGTCGAGGCCCTGCTGGACGGGCGGGTCAAGGCGCTCCTGCTGGTGGACACCGGAGCGAGCCTGAGCGTGATCAGCCAGAGGCTCGCGGACAAGCTCAAACCCTCGCCGCAATCCCTGCGGGGGAACGTGGAAGTGACGGTGGCCGACGGGCGCAAGGTGACGGCCCAGGCCCTTGTGCTGGAATCGGTCGCAATCGGCCGCATGAGCGCCGCGCGCGTGAACGCCGCGGTCATGCCGGATTTCGACGACGACGCGGACGGCCTTCTGGGGATGTCCTTTCTGGAGCGCTTCGACGTGCAGGTGGACCCCAAGCGCAACCGCCTGACGCTCAGGGAGCTGAAGTAATCAGACCGCTAGCGCTCGATGAAGCCGATGGCCTGTGTGACCGGCTGGACGTAGGCGAATCCTTCGCCGGGCAGGCTCAGGTTGGCCGCCATGATGATCGCGTCCAGGACCTTCTGGGTCTCGGCCTTCTTGGTGACGACCCAGAGCACCTGCTTCTCGGGCTCGATCAGGGTGCCGGCGTAGCCGAGGTTCTCCTTGACGCCGGTGCCGCGGGCCCAGAAATAGGTGATGCCGGGCGCCCCGGCCTGCAGGGCCGCCTTCAGAGTCTGCTCGGCCAGGGTGTGGCGGACAACCGCGGTGATGAGATTCATCCCGGCTTCTTTCTTCGCCATCGTGACCCCCTGAATTTGGCACGAACGTAAGGCCGATTCTACCTTATTTCCGCCGCATGGATGCTCAGCGCGGCTGAATGCATCTCAACCGCACAAGCGGACACAACTGAAAGATTGGGCCATCGCCCCAAAACCGTGAGGGCATCTGCGTTGGACCTGGCTCGCTCGGATGAACGGCGCGACTTCCCGAGCGCACTCCGCGTTCCAACGGTCGAATTCTATCGCCTGGGACCTCTTAACGAATAAATTGGTCAGAGTCTTCTTCGGATCTTTATCCCGCTCCGGGGCAGCCGGCAATTTTGGAAGAGGGTCGATTTTGAATACCTTCTTATTCACATTCTCAATATCGCCGAGCACCCAGGCTTCGACTTCCTGAATGGCCAGTCCGTAGACCGCGGGGAAGTCGCGGGCGGCCTTGAGAATTTTCCTGATGTCCTTCTGGACATCTTCAGTCTTGCGTGAATCGTGAACCACAACGAATAGATCGCATCGAATCCTACCCCATTCGGATGGGATTGAATGGAGTTTGGACAAGACCTTCAGAGTCTTCGGTATTCCCCCATAACCGTTCGGCGCGAATCGAAAGGCGTTCCAATCGATCTTCCTTGTTCCGATACCAGGGACTTTTTCCGCCAACTGCGCCAGCAACGGCGGCAACAAGGCCTCGTCTATTCCACCCTCAGAAAGAAGGCCGATTCGGATCAACGCGCGCCTCCGCCAAGCAAACCGGAGTACCATAGGTCTCCCAGAGACTGGTCGAGCCCCTGAGCCGCAGACAATACTTCTTGGCGTTCGGTCAACGGGATGATTCTCGGCACTGCATCACGGCGGCTTTTCTCGAAGATGTGGACGCACTCCGGCCGTTCTGCAAATTGGCTGAGCACGTAGGGCGAATGGCTGGTCATGAACACCTGGATTTTTGCCGGCTCTTTGCGGTCCGCAAGCGATTTCAGATGGTCCAAGACTTCGGAGATCAACTGCGGATGAACGCCGTCCTCCGGCTCTTCCAAGGTGATGATTCGCGGAGAATCCGGGAAGTATTTGAGGGAAAACACCGCGAGCATTCGCAGGAAGCCGTCGCTGGCCTGCTCAGCCGGATACTCGATGAGGGTGTCGCCAATCCGCTCGCTGATGGCCAGGTGATGCCAAGCCCAACCTTGCTTGCCGGCGCTCTTGACCGCCTCAAGACGAGGGAAAATACTCTGCAGCATGGCCAGCAATTCCTTGGCCTTTTTTGGCTCCTTCCTGTGGAGATATGCCCAAAAGCCGGGCAACTCTTCGCCAGAGGGCCCCAGTCTCTCAGACAATCCTTGATGCGGCTTTCTTAAGTCCTTGGGATTCCATAGCAGGAACGATTGAAACCGGGTCAGGTAGTCACGAAAGCGAATTACGGAACGAAATGCGCCGTTGCCCTCAAGAGCTTGCATGGCGGAGCACGGAAGATTATAGAGACTCTGTCTTCGGAACTTTTTGGCTTTCTCGTCCCATATTCGAGTCTGACGGCCGGTTCTTTCAACAAGAATCCGGCGCTCGGCTCCCGGCTTGGCCATGGTGAGGATTTCTTTGCCGATCCCGAGGTGGAGTTTGGGCTGAAGCTCGACTTCGTAATTGTAGACGGTGGGCTCTTCGTCTGCAGTTTCTCTTAGGTGGTACTCCGCTTTCCAAGACATGGTGGAGCGCTGATTCTGGCGGTGCGGCAGGTCCCGGTAGTCCCAGCCTTTTTCAGTCTTGAGAAAGTCGGTGATGGACGGGCGGAGCAAGGCCGGCAGCATTTCGATGGCTTGAAGGGCGGTGGACTTTCCCGAGGAGTTGGGGCCGACGAAGACGTTGACGGTGTCGAATTCGAAGTTGACGCCGTCGAGGCTTTTGAAATTGCGGACTTCGAGTTTTTTCAGCACGGAAGCCTCCTGGTATTCCACGGGACAGCACGTCATTATATCATCCTGACTTAACATTGTCCTTAAAATACTCCCATTTCGCCTCCCTGCGCGCGTTGGCTGACGGCTATCAAAATTAATACGGGCGAGCCAAAGTTCCATCTTCTAATCGCCTTCAGGGTGCATATTTGCTTTCATCTGCCCCATGAGCGACAAGCGTACCAAACATCCAGAATCTGTAGGTTTGGTGCGTCCCGAACCAACGCAGTCTGGATGTTCGGGACGTCCTATCCAGATGACGGTCCGAGCCGTGGCGGCCGGGATGCTTCTCGGGGGGTTCATGAGCCTCTCGAACCTCTATGTCGCGCTCAAGACCGGCTGGAGCATCGGGGTCTCCATCACGGCGAGCATCCTGGCCTTCGCCATCTTCGTCTCCCTCTTCCGACTGCGCCTCATCCGCCGCGAGTTCGGGATGCTCGAGAACAACATCATGAAGTCAGCTGCCAGCGCCGCGGGCTACATGACGGGAGGCGGGACAGTTGCCGCCATCCCGGCGCTGATGATGATCACGGGCGAGGTCATGGGCGGCTGGCAGATGTTCTTCTGGATCGCGACGATAGGCCTGCTCGGAGTCGTGATGGCCATCCCGATGAAGCAGCAGATGATCAACGTGGAGCAGCTCCGCTTCCCCACGGGCATCGCCACGGCCGAGACCCTGAGGGCCCTGCACGGCGAAGAGGGCCGGGGCGGCCAGGGCAAGGCGAAGCTGCTGGGCTACGGCAGCCTCGCCGGGGCCGTGGTCGCCTTTTGGCGCGACGCGAAGGTGTCGTGGATCGCCTGGAACCTGCCGGAGAAGATCAAGATCCCGTTGCTGACCCTATCGGGCCGGCCCCTGGTGGACTACACCCTCTCCTTCGAGGGCAGCCTCATCATGCTCGGGGCCGGGGCCATCATGGGCTTGCGCGTCGCCTGGAGCATGCTGCTCGGCGCGCTCATCAACTTCGGGGTCCTGGCCCCGTGGCTCTACTCGAAGGGGATCATCGACCCCAAGCTCGGGTACAAGAACATCGTGGCCTGGAGCGTGTGGTTCGGCTCCGCGATGCTGCTCACCAGCGGCCTCCTCTCCTTCGCCCTCCAGTGGAAGACGGTGGTCCGGGCGGTCAAGAGCGTGGGCTCCTCCATGGGCGGCCGCAAGGAGGGCGAAGAGGCCGTCGAGGTGCCGGTGCAGTGGTTCTTCGCCGGCCTGATCGCACTCACGCCGATCGTCGTATTCCTGGAATGGCTCTTCTTCGACATCAAGCTCTGGATGGGCCTGATCTCGGTCGCGATGAGCTTCTTCATCGCCATCGTGGCCTGCCGAGTCACGGGAGAGACCGACACGACCCCCACCGGGGCCCTGGGCAAGATCACGCAGATCACCTTCGGGGTCCTGGATCCGGGCAACACGACCACGAACCTGATGACGGCCAACGTGACCGGCGGGATCGGCCTGCACTCGGCGGACCTCCTCACGGACCTTAAGAGCGGCTATCTGCTCAAGGCGGACCCGCGCCAGCAGTTCTGGGCCCAGCTCTTCGGGGTCCTCGCGGGCTCCTGCTTCGTGGTCCCGGCCTACCGCCTGCTCATCCCGACGGCGGACGTGCTGGGCTCGGACCGCTGGCCCGCTCCCGGCGCGCAGACCTGGAAGGGCGTGGCCCAGCTCCTGGCCAAGGGCTTCCACACCCTGCATCCGACCGCGCAGTGGTCCCTGTTCATCGGCGGCGCGCTGGGCATCGTCCTGGTGATCCTTGAGAAGTGGGTTCCGAAGTGGAAGAAGTTCATCCCCTCCCCCGCCGGCCTCGGGCTGGCCTTCACGACTCCGGCCAACAACACCATCTCGATGTTCCTCGGCGCCGCCTTGGCCCTCTGGCTCGAGAAGAAGGATCCCAAGGCCGCGGACAGGCTGGTCGTGCCGGTGAGCTCGGGCTTCATCGCGGGCGAGAGCCTCATCGGGGTCCTGCTCGCCGCGCTGGTGGTGCTTGGGCTGATGTAAGGGGTCAGGTCTGGACATTAGACATTGACATCGCCGACTCTTAATTGCTCACAATGTCTAATGTCCAGACCTGACCCCATGAGACTCGTCTGCCTTTTCGCCGCCGCGGCCCTCTGCGCCGGCCTCTCGGCCAAAGAAGAGGGATCTAAGGAGAATAAGAAGGAGCGTAAGACGGCCATGAAACTGACGAGCCCGGCCTTCAAGGCCAACGGATTCATCCCGAAGAAGCACACCTGCCAGGGAGAGGACGTTTCGCCCCCCCTGACCTGGTCCGGCGCGCCGAAGGACGCGAAGAGCTTCGCGCTCATCATGGACGACCCGGACGCGCCTCCCGGCGTCTGGGTGCATTGGGTTCTCTACGACCTGCCGCCGGGGGCGGCGGCGCTCGCGGAGGGCCTCGCGAAGGAGGAGGCTCTCAAGGACGGCTCCAAGCACGGGCTCTGCTGGGGCGTCGAGGAATTCTCGAACGTGGGCTACTACGGCCCCTGCCCGCCGCCGGGCAAGCCGCACCATTATTCCTTCAGGCTCTACGCCTTGGACAAGAAGCTGGGCCTCTCTGCGAAGGCGGCGAAGCCGGAGCTTCTGAAAGCCATGCAGGGCCATATCCTGGCCCAAGCCGAGCTGAAGGGACTCTTCAAGCGCTAGCATGAGCGAAGAGCACAAGCACACAGTCGAGGAGGAGTCCCCCGGCTTCCCGGACCTCGAGGACTTCCAGGAACCCGAGCAGGCGAAGAAGACGACAGCGGAGCTCGACGCGGAGTGGCTCAAGAACACCTACAAGGGCGACGTTCCCCAGCTCACGGCCCGCGCCGTCGTCATGGGGGCGCTCCTCGGCGGCTTCATGTCCCTCTCCAACCTCTACGTGGGCCTCAAGACCGGCTGGGGGCTCGGCGTGGCCATCACGGCCTGCATCCTGGCCTTCGCCATCACCAAGGTCCTCAGGGCCGTCGGCGCTTTCAAAACGGATATGACGATCCTCGAGAACAACGTCATGCAGACGGCCGCCTCCTCGGCCGGCTACTCGACCGGCGGGACCATGGTCTCCGCCATCTCGGCCTACCTCCTCATCACGGGCACGCACATGTCCTGGCAGGTGCTTGGGACATGGACCCTGTTCTTGGCGGCTCTCGGAGTGATGATGGCCATCCCCATGAAGCGGCAGATGATCAACGCAGAACAGCTCCGCTTCCCGAGCGGGCTGGCCTGCGCGGAGACGCTCAAGAGCCTGCACGCGGAGGGCGTGGAGGGCATGAAGAAGGCCAAGGCCCTCGCCTGCTCCGGGGTCCTGGGCGCGGTCGTGGCCTGGTGCCGCGACGCGGGCATCCCCAAGTTCATCCAGATCCCGGGCCATCTGCCTTTCGGCAAGCTCACCCTCGGAGGCTTCGCCCTGACAAAGTGGACCATCCACTTCGACATGAGCGCCATCATGATCGCCGCGGGCGCCATCATGGGCTGGAAGGTCTGCTGGTCCCTCCTGCTCGGCGCCTGCATCAACTACGGCATCCTGGCGCCGTGGGCCGTGAAGATCGGCGCCATCCCCATCGCCCCGGACGGGGCGGACCTGGGATACCGCGCCATCGTGCGCTGGAGCACTTGGGCGGGCGCCGCCATCATGGTCTCCTCCGCCCTCTTCTCCTTCGCCCTGCAATGGCGCTCCATCCTGACGGTCTTCAGCGGCTTCGCCGCGACCTTGGGCTTGGGGCAGAAGAAGTCCGAAACGGACCCGATGGAGGCCATCGAGGTCCCCAACTCCTGGTTCCTCTGGGGCACCGTGATCTCGGGCCTCGGCTGCATGGCGGTCCTCCAGTACTCCTTCCACACGAGATGGTGGATGAGCATCATCGCCATCGTGATGACCTTCTTCCTGGGCGTCGTAGCCTGCCGGGTCACCGGAGAGACGGACACGACCCCTATCGGGGCCATGGGCAAGATCACCCAGCTGCTCTTCGGCGTGCTCGCGCCCGGCAACCACGTAACCAACCTCATGACAGCTGGCGTCACGGCCGGCGCTGCGGGCTCATCCGCGGACCTGCTGACTGGCTTGAAGACAGGCTACCTGCTCGGGGCCAACCCGCGCAAGCAGTTCCTGGCCCAGTTCTTCGGCATCTTCGCGGGCACGCTCATCGTGGTGCCGGCCTTCTACATCCTGGTGCCCAACGCCAGCGCACTGGGCTCGGACCAGTGGCCCGCGCCTTCGGCCCAGGTCTGGGCAGCTGTCGCGCGCCTGCTCTCCGAGGGCTTCCAGGCCCTCCACCCGACCGCCCGCTTTGGCCTCTTCATCGGCCTTGGAGTGGGCCTCCTCATCCCCGCGCTCGAGCTGGCCTTCCCCAAGGCCCGGCCCTACATCCCCTCGGCCACGGGCATCGGGCTGGCCATGGTCATCCCGTTCTTCAACTCGCTCTCCATGTTCATCGGGGCGCTCATCACGCTCTACATGGAGAAGAAGCACGCGAAGATCGCCGATGACTACATCGTCACCGCTGCCTCGGGCGTCATCGCGGGGGAGTCCCTGCTCGGCGTGTTCATCGCCATCCTCGCGGCGAGCGGGGTCATCGGATGAGCTGGAAGATCCTTTGGCCCGCTCTCCTGGCCCTGGCTTTCGCCGCCCTCGCGCCGGGCCTTAGCGTCGCGAGGATCGCGCGAGCGGAGGACGACTTGCGCGCGGCCCGCGCGCAGACTCCGGCCTCCCCTGCGGTGGAAGCCGCGGACCTCGTCAACGCGGGCCGCTTCGAGGAGGCCGTCGCCAAATACAAGGGAGCCATCGCCAAGGACCCGGACAACCCCGGCCTGCACCTGAGCCTGGGGCTCGCCTGCCAGTCCCTGAAGCGCTACCCGGAGGCGATCGCGTCCATCGAGAAAGCCGCGAGCCTGAACCCGCGCTCCCCGGAGCCGTACTACTCGCTCGGCCTGCTCTACGAGGCCGCTGGGGCGAATCCGGCGGTCATGAACCGGCAGAGCCTTCTCAAGGCCAAGCGGGCCTGGAGCAAGGCGGCCGGCCTTGAGAAGGACCCGAAGAAGCTCGAAACGGCCAAGCAGCATCTTGCGAGGATCTTGGAGCTTCTGGAAGCCGTGAAGTGACCCGCCGCATTCTCGCCCTGCTCGCCTGCGCAGCCGCCGGCTGCATTTCCGCCGACGCCGTCAGCAAGGGCTACGATTTCAGCAGGCTCCGCAGGGTCGGTGTCCTCGAGTTCGACTACGGCTCCTTCAATCGGTTCGGAGCCGAAGACATCTTCATAAAGCATCTCCTGGAGCGCGGCTACGAGGTGATCGAGCGCTCCAGGTTCGAGGCCCTCCTGCAGGAGCAGCGCCTCGGCGCTTCCGGCGCCGTGGACCCGGAGACCGCGAAGAGCATCGGCAGGACCCTCGGGGTGGACGCCCTGGTCCTGGGCCAGATCACGGCCTATCAGCCGGAGCGCAAGAGCATCGTAACCGTGGAGACGCGCAACACCTACGTTGAGCCGGTCTTCAAGCCCAAGCAGAAGAAGCTCCCGGACGGCTCCGTCGTGGAGGTCCAGGAGCAGGTGGGCAAGAACGTCCGGCATGAGGTCAGCAAGATCCCGCAGGTCTTCCCCATCGACGCCGAGGTGGGGATGGTGGTGAAGCTCGTGGACGTCGAGACCGGCGAGGTCGTCTGGGTCGGCTCCGAGACGAGCCAAGGCGTCAACGCTCCGCTCGCGGCCGAGTCCGCGTCGTCCTACCTGGTCAAGCAGCTCTCCAAGAAGTGGAAGCCGAAAGGCTAGCGCAGGCGCTGCTCGCGCTCCTCATCTTCACGGCCCCCCTGCCGTGCGCCGCGGCTGACGATACGCTCGGCGCCCTGACGGACGCCTTGCGCGAAGGCGCTTGGAACGACAGGATCCGCGCGGTCAACCAGCTTGGCGCCATGGGCGGCCAAGCCGAGCAGGCTCTGCGCTCAGTGCTGTCGGACCCCGACTGGCAGGTGCGCTTCGCCGCGGTCCATTGGCTGGGCCGGCGCGGCTCAGGCTCGCGCCCCTCCCTCGAGCGCCTGGTCCGATCCGAAGGCTGTCCCCTGGTGCGCATGAGCGCGCTTCATTGGCTCGCGAGGATGGGCCGGGAGCCGGCCCCTCTGAAGGAAGCCGGCTCCTCGGACAGGCTGCGCGACTGCGAGTCCTGGTTCTGGCCCGTGTCGCAGGATTTCCTGCGCAGCAGGGGAAAGACCTCGAAGGTCGTGGTGGCCACCCCGCCGGACAGCCGGGGCTGCGTCTATGTCCGCTATCGGCGCGCCGGGAAGACCTCGTGCCCGGCCGGGACCCAGGTCCGGGGCGTGGGGCCCGCGCCCGGGAGCGTCGAGCTCCTCGAGGAGACGCCCCCGGACAGCGGCGTGGCTCTCTGCTGCCCCGCGGAGACGGCCCAGGTCCCGTCCGCGGAGCAAGCCCCGACGCCGGAGGAGGCGGAGTGCCGTCTGGTCCCGGAAGAATGTCCGGCCGGCTGGGTCGAGATGGCTCCGGACGGAGAGAGCCTCTCCGGCGGGAAGGGTCCCCGGCTCAAGCGGACCAAGCAGCAGAAGGAAGGCAACATGGCTTGGCTGCACTGCTGCCGGAAGACCCCTGCGCCCCCGCGGGAGGAGCCCCAGGAGGAGCCTCCTGGGCCCCAGTGGGAGAGGCCGGACCCCGAGCAGCGCATCGCGGGCCTGCCCTTGATCGAGAAGTTCAACTTGGCCAAGGCGCTCGGCAGGATGCCCGAGCCCAAGCCGGCATCCGGCTTCCAGGAAGGGTCCGGGACCGCGGCCCTCAAGCTGCCGGCGCCGGTCCAGTCCCTGCTCGAGACTCTCAAGCGCGGCGGCCGGAAGGAGCGCGAGAGCGCGGCCCTCGCCTTGGCGCGCCTGGGCTCCGAGGCCGCGGGCGCGGCGGAGAGGCTCGCCCCGGTCCTGCGGGAGGACCCCAGCCCGCGCGTGCGGGCCTGCGCCGCGCTGGCCCTGGCCAGCGTCAGCCGGGGCACGGACGCGGGCGTGGGTTATCTGAGCGAGGCGCTGAAGGACCCTCACGCGGGGGTCCGCTACAGCGCGGCCCAATCCCTGGGAGTGGTGGGCACTCCCGCGGCGGAGAAGGCGTTCCTGAGCTCCCTGCGCGCCGAAGCCGTCAAGTTCATTCAGGAAGGGGAGTAGCCATGCGGCTTGAGCTGGCGGGGCGCGTCCGCTTGGACCGCAACGA
The DNA here is from genome assembly GCA_016212885.1 of Elusimicrobiota bacterium. Lineage (GTDB taxonomy): Bacteria > Elusimicrobiota > Elusimicrobia > UBA1565 > UBA1565 > UBA9639. Next base: position 25,736 of record JACRDO010000047.1, read on the forward strand.
GCTTTCCGGCGCTTTCGGCGACATCGGCACGGACCTGCCTTTGATCGTCGGCATGGTCGCGGCATGCGGTCTGGATCCCGCAAGCAGCTTCATCATGTTCGGGCTCATGCAGATCCTCACGGGGATCGCCTACGGCATCCCCATGCCGGTGCAGCCGCTGAAAGCGATGGCGGTGCTGATGATCTCGCAGAAGCTCTCTGGGAGCGTTCTGTACGGCGCCGGCCTCTCCATCGGGGCGGTCATGCTGGCCCTGACTCTCACGAACCTTCTGCAATGGATCGTGAAAGTCATACCCAAGAGCGTGGTCAGGGGCATCCAGTTCGGGCTGGGGTTGAACCTCGCCATGCTGGCGATGAAGAACTACATGCAGGCGGATGGGACGGGAGGCTGCCTCCTGGCAGGGCTGGGCTTCATCCTCACCGTGGTCTTCATCGGGAACAAGAAAGCCCCGCCCGCGGTGTTCGTCGTCTCGCTCGGCGTCTTGTACGCGTGCTTGTTCTCCGTGGATTTTTCAAGGCTGCTGGGCGGCCTGAGCGTGCGTCTGCCCGTGTTCCATGTCCCGGAACAGAGGGACGTGGTCAGCGGCTTCCTGCTGCTCGCGATCCCGCAGATCGCGCTGTCCATCTCCAATTCGGTCATAGCGACGAAGCGCACGGTGGATGACCTGTTCCCGGAAAAGGCCCTGACCATTCGCAAGATAGGCTGGACCTACAGCCTGATGAACATCGTCAATCCTTTCTTCTGCGGCATCCCCACCTGCCACGGCGCCGGCGGGATAGCGGGGCACTACGCCTTCGGCGGGAGGACGGGCGGTTCCGTGGTCATCTACGGCGCGTTGTTCGCGCTGATAGGCGTGTTCTTTTCCGGCGACTTCGCGGAGTTCATGAAATTCTTCCCCATGCCCGTGCTGGGGGTCATCCTGCTGTTCGAGGCGCTCTCTCTGATGTCGTTCATCAGGAACATAGCGTCTTCGAAGAAATGCTTCTTTGTGTCGCTCGTGGTGGCGCTCATCTCGTTCGCCCTGCCGTACGGCTACGCCGCGGGTCTTCTGATCGGCCTCGCGCTGGACGCCTTGGTCAAGAAGGAGAAGGTCCTGAATCATTTCTGAAGCGCGCCGAGGCCGTGGAGGTCACGCGGGAAGGGGTGCAGGCCGGTCCGCTTTCCAGCCTCGAATGGGAGTATAATAACGCAACGGCGTCGATCAGGAGCCGTTGACGGAGGTCCTTCCATGAGTTTCGACTTGAGGCATCTTTTTGCCGCGCTCACGCTGGCCGCCCTCGCGGGCCCGGCCCTGGCAGAGGACACGGTGTTCCTGAAGAACGGGGACAGGATCACGGGCTTCGTCATGTCCGACGACGGACAGCGGCTCAAGCTCGGCACGGTCTACGGCACCGTTTTCGTGGAGAAGCGGCGCATCCAGGAGATAAAGAAGAGCGCGTCAGGAGGCATCCCGGACAGGGTCCTCATCGTGCCTCCGCCGTTCAAGGACGGCGAGCCTCCGCCGGACGTGGAGGAGCCCGACTCGGAGGGGGAGGAAGGGCCCTCGGAAGATGAGGAGTCTTCGGAAGGCGTTGAGGAAGCAGCCCCCGGGGAAGAAGGCGAGCCGAAGACCGCCATCGAAGAGCCTCCGGATTTCGCCGGTGTCGGGCCCCTGCAGCGCGAGCCCATGCGCTTCATCAAGGGCCAGTCGGCCGACGAGTTCCTCGGCGTGGAAGCGCTCCCCGCGGCCCCTCGCCTGATCTTCTCGGCCCAGGGCGGAGCGGAGGCCGTGGACCCCTCTTCCGGCAAATCCTCCTTCATCGCCTCCAGCCTGCCCTCCTCGAGCTTCAGCAAGGCGCTTGACGCGGACGGAGACGGGAAGATGGAGTTCGCGTTCTCGGCCCGGGAAGAGGAGAAGCTCCGGCTCCAGATCGTGGACGGAAAGGGCAGGAAGCTCAAGGAGTTCGAGGACGCGGGAAACGACGACTCCGGCATCGCCCTTCTGGAGCTGACCGCGCTCCGCAGGAAAGGCCCCAAGATCGCGCTGGCCGCGATCTCCTCGGGCTACAGCCAGCAGCCGCGGGGCGTGGCGGCCTTCGACTATGAGACCGGGAAAAAGCTCTGGTTCTACGCCGTGGGCCCCGCGGTCACCACGCTGGAGGCCGCGGACATCGACGGGGACGGTGTCAAGGAGGTCGTTTTCGGCAGCTACGCGCCGGCCAACGGCGCGCAGGCGCCGGACGGGACCGACGATTCCCACAGCTACGTCTGGGTCCTAGACGACAAGGGCAAGCTCCGCTGGAAGAAGGAGTTCGGAGGCCACTTCACGGGCGTGAACATCGCCTGCCGGGATCTGACGGGCAAAGGGAAGCCTTCCATCGTGGCCAGCACGAGCGCCGCCTGGCGCTTCCGCAAGGATGAAGGCCGGATCGCTGTTCTGGACTCCAAAGGCGCGGTCGTGTGGGAGACGGACATGATGGGCTCGGTCTACAGCGCGGAGTTCTTTCCGGAAGCTCAGGGGCTCTCGATCCTCGCGACGGGCCGCATGGGAGGCGTCCTCAAGTACGGGGCGGATGGGAAGCCGCTCGGCAGCGCGGAGTTCTCCTGGGCCAACGCCGCTGCCGCGGCCAAGCCCACCCTGATCAAAGGGATCGCGGACTTCGACGGGGACGGGAAGCCTGAGATCGCGGCCGTGAGCTGGGAAGAGGAGCCCAAGATCAGCAACCCCCGGACCGACAGAGGCCCAAAGAACGTCACGATCTACCGCAATGCGGCCGTCTGGATCCTGGGCCGGGACCTCAAGCCCCTGCGGCGCACGGTCCTGGCCAAGGAAAGCCTGTATCCGCCCCGCGTCGAGGTCCTGCCCGGGAAGCCCGCGGCGATCGCCGCGGCGCAGGGCCGCGAGTTCTCGATCCTGAAGATGGCGCCTTGAGCGCCTTTCGCAGCTCCCTGCGCGCCGAAGCCGTGAAGTTCATGCGGGAAGAGGAGTGGGCCCATCGGCCCTTGCAGATTCCCGCCGGTCGCACCATACTCAGTGTGTGAAGCGGGTACTGGCTGGCATTCCCTTGGCTCTCATGGCCGCGCTCGCGGGCGCCGGCGCGGCACAGGAAGCCTCCTTCGATTCCAAGAATGGCTCCGGCCCCGGCGCGCTGATACAGAAGGCGCGCGCCTCGGCGAACGACGGCATCCCGGAAATCGTGGGAGCGCCGTTGCCCCCGGCCGGTATTCCGGAGAACGGTCACAACATCGAATTCGCCCCGGCCCTCTACAACATCTGGTCAGTGAACTGCCACACGGAGGCGAACTTCTTCACGGCCCTGGCCTCCGCGCGCGGCATCCCAGCCGGCATCCTGGCCTGTCAAGGCGATCCGGAATCGAGCCCCGGGTTCCATACGGCTAGCTGGGCGGTTGCCGAAAAGGGAGAAACGTGCATCTACAACTATGGCGAGCGCTGCTGCTGGGACGCTTCAGCGTCGTCGCCGGATATCGCCTCCGTGCGCGGACGGCAATGCGCCCAGTGGGCTTGCGGGGACCAGTATCATCCTGACCAGACGAGAGCCCTGCCGGCCGGAAGACTCGTCGAGTCTCCGGGCCCCCATGTCTGCGCGGTCGGCGCGGCCGGCGGGCCGTTGACGCTTCTTCCCGGCATGGCGATCATTGCCCTGAGCGAGCGCCTCAGGACCGGCGCCGAAACAATCCGCGTTCCGCCCTACCCGAGCCATCCCGAAGGCGCGGTCCTGACCTTCACCTCGGACCGCCTCGAAGCGTGTCTGGAGTGCTGCGGCGCACGCGCGGACTTGTGGTCCTGCCTGCCCGAGGCGTCGTCGACCCCTAAGCTGGCCAAGGCGCGAGAGCGCGACTTCCGCAGACTCTGTCAGAGAACGTGCCGGAATTCCTTCAAACAAGTCCCATAGCAAGATCGCTGTCTGGTCCAATCTCCGGCGATTGACCGGGCCCCGCCCTTATTCCTCCTGTCGCGGTATCGCTCGGTCGGCCGCCTCAGGCAGCGGCCGGTTCCTTAGAAGGTTCTCACTCATCGAGGCGAGCGGGTTCGAGAGGATTCCCTTCAGGTGTTTCGATGCAGGATGAAGCCCAGAACCTGAAAATGTTTGTCGAAAGCGAAAGCGTCCCGAAGTTTCAAGATGCGCATCCAAACGAAGCTCGTGGCGTCCACGAAGCTGAAATCCTGGTCCGGGTGCTTCTTTAGGAGCGCGTAGGCTTCGGTCTCCAAGGCTTCCGGAGTGAAGACTCGTTCCAAACGATGGCTCCTTTCCAGCAGGCCGAGGAATTCCCAGGCTTTCCGATGCCCTAAACACGAGCGGATGAGCGTATAACTCTCCCCGATCACATGGTTGCTGGTGACCAGTCCGCCGAACCGGCTGAGCAGCTGCGGCAGAACCTGCCACGCGGACTGATGGTGGGTGTCGTCGCTGTCCACCAAGGCGTACCAGGCCGAGGTGTCTACGAAGACCTTAGGCCGCATGTTTCCTTTGGAGTTTGGCCAAGGCGGCGTCATGCCGCCAGGAAACATCCTTGCGGCCGGAGCGTCCCGCCGCCTTTCTAAGGGACATCAGGGGTTCGTCCCGGATCGTGCCTTCCTCTTTGAGCAGCAGCCGGACCCCTTCCCTGACCAAGGAGGCCTTGGAGGTTCCCAGCCGATAGGAGAACGCCGCCAGCTTCCGGTTGAGTTCCTCATCCAGGTAAATCTGCACTCTGACCATATATATTACCTCATATACACCATGCTATATATCAATATACATTATAACAGCGAATCCCTACGCGCGCAAGGGGCTGGGGCCGGGCTCGCGATCGGATGAAGGTCGCCTCACTCGTCCGACTCGGGAAACAGCTCTTCCGGCCGGAGCTCGGTGCGGGGCCTCACCAAGAACCAAATCCCGAGGAAAGAAAGCGCGACGCCCAGGGGGAAGGGGCCGTTGCTCCCCCTGAACCTGTCCGGATACTCGTCGAACGGGACCAAGAGCGCGCGGCGCCATTGGGAGAAAGGAACGCCTGCCAGGGATTTCTCATGCCCGGCGGGCGGCTTGGACGCGGCCGGCGGAGCGGCCGCCCGCGTGTCCTGCGCCGCCGGCTGCGGAGCTGTCGCCGGATGAAGGAATCCGCCTGCGAGGAGCGCTGAGAGCGCCGCGACGGCGAGCAAGGGGTAGGGCAGCACCGGGCTGTTCCCCTGTCGGGTCTCGAGGCGGTCGAAGAGCCCCGCGGCGAGCGAGGCCCCCAGCGCCGCGGCAACGAGGATGAGCGAGACCCTCTTCGGGTCCGCCAAGGCCGCGGCCGCGGCGGCGGAGAGGTCGTCCGGCGCGGCGAAGAGCAAAAGGGCCGCGCACATGGCGAGCGAAAGCCCGCCGACGATGAAGCTGTCCTTCAAGGACTTCTCCATGCGCTGGGCCCGCTCCACCGCGGCGCCGGCGAGGATCAGCCCTAATGGGAAGAGCTGGATGCGCAGCCAGCCTGCGCTCAGGGCCGGGATCGCAGACAGGTGCGTCTGCCCTGAGATGAACAGCGAGAGCCCGCCCAGCAGGAGGAGCGCAATGGCGAATGCGCTGTCTTCGCCCGCTTTCATGAGCACGCAGGCGCCGGCGAGCCCCGCGGCCGAGACGCCGAGGACGGGGTATTTCCCGCAGCAGCCGGCCCAATAGCTCGCGGCCGCGGCGAGGAGGAGCAGGACGGCCGACACCGCGGACTTGACCCCGAGTTTTTTCCGGGCCGGGGCCTGGCCTTCCGGCTCGAGCGGCGCGATCTCGGGAGGCCTCCGTTCGTCGGGCTCCTCCGGCCGGATGGAGATCGGCTCGGGCGCAGGCTTGGGCGGAGGCGCCGGCGGGGCTTTCCGGGCGGGCCGGACGTCCAGCCCCAGGTCCAGGACCCTCTCGTCGCTGTGGAAGTCGTCGAACTGCTGGATGAGCATCCCGGGGGCGTTCAGGTCCTTGAGGACGTCGTCGACCGCCATGTAGCGGTCCTCGCGCGACTTGGCCATCATCTTGGCGATGACCTTGGCGGCCATGTCCGTGACGTCCGGGTTGAAGCCGCGGATGTCGGGCAGGGGATGGTTGAGGTGCATGGTGAGCGTATCCGCGGCCGTGGGACCGGAGTAGGGGACGTCCCCCGAAAGCATCTCGAAGTAGGTCACGCCCATCGCGTAGATGTCGGTGCGCTCGTCCGCCTCGCCGCCCCAGCCCATCTCCGGCGCCATGTACTCCGGGGTCCCGGCGAGTTCCTTCTTGGGATCCACGGAGGGGTCCTTGATGCGGAATGCGAGCCCGAAGTCCGAGAGCCTAATCGAGCCGTCCTTGCCCAGGAGGATGTTGCCCGGCTTCACGTCGCGGTGGATGATCGAGTGCTTGTGGGCTTCCGAGAGGCCCTCCATCGCGGCCTTGATGATGCGCAGGGCGTCCATGGGCCCCAGCTTCTTCTCCCGGCGCAGGAGGTTCTGCAGGGTCTCGCCGTCGACGAACTGCATGATGATGAAGTAATGACCCTGGTCCCTGTTCGCGTCGTAGACCTGGACGATGCGCGGGTGCTCCAGGCGCGCGGCCGCGCGCGCCTCGCGCTGGAAGGCCGTCACGGAGCCCGGGTTGGCCGTGAGCGCGGGCGCGAGCAGCTTGACGGCGACGGGGCGGTCAAGGCGCAGGTGATGCGCCTTGTAGACCACCCCCATGCCGCCCTCGCCCAGGCGCCGCTCGATGCGGCAGCCTCCGAGCAGCTTCCCTTCCAGTGGATCCGGCATTGGCAAGGAAAGATTAGCAGAAGTACGCGAATCCCGCCAGGGGCCGCGCTATTTTTTCGGCTCCGGGGACGCGAGGCGCCACTTGGGCCTTCGCCAGCTCGACGCGAAAACCGCGGCCCCGGGGTCATCGGCCGTGCCGTCGGATTCTTGGCCGTCGAGGAAAAGCACGAAGTCGAACTGCCGCTCGGGCGAGCCGGCCTCCTCGGCGAAGCGGCGGGCGATGAGGTTGGCGGAGGCCGATTTCCGGCCCAGGCGCTCCTCCTCGGCGAGCTTGAGGCCGTACGCTTTGACGATGAGCTCGGCGCAGGAGAGGGCCTTGTCGTCGCGGAGGTCGTAGTCGAAATCATAGGGCCGCCCGAGGTACTGGAACGTCCGCAGTAGGGCTTGGGCCTTTGCGCGCTTGCCCAGGCGGGGACGCAGGACCGCCAGAGAGTCCGCGTCCGCGGTTCGCTCGAACAAGGCGAAGGAGACGCCTTCGCCGAGGGCATCGATGACCCGCGGCTCCTTCCCGCCCTGCGGCTTGCGGCTCAGGGCGTAGGCCTCTGGGCGCTTCATGCTCAGCAGCGTCTCGAAGTCCCCGTCTCCGATCCCCTGGGATGCGACCCAGGCTTTGGTCTCGGGGTCGCCGAAGTAGGCCCGCCGCTCCTTCGGGGTGCCCATGTAGAGCGCGGCGCGGCCCCAGAAGCCGCCGAGGCCGATATCGGAGAGGGCCCATTCGCGCCGGGCCAGAAGGATGTCGCCGGGCTTCAGGAGGCGGCCCGCCTCGCGGATCTGCTCGGGAGAGATGAGGGACCACTTCGTCTCCAGCATCTTCGCGTCGGCCATGAACTCGGAGATGCCTGAGCGCACCGGGAAGAGGGCCTTGGCGCCCGCCTCTTCGATGATGGACAGCGCATTCTTGGGCTTGAGGGCCTCCGCTTCGCCCTTGGCGCGCTTGCGGAGGTAAGCGGAGTCCTCCGCAACGGCGTCGCGCAAGGGGGAGTCCGCTTCTCCCCCCCACTCCTCGTAGGCGGCGTCGAAGGCGTCGATCTCCTTGAAGCGCTCAGGGTCCAAGGCCCAGCGCTTGAGCCGGCTGTACGCCCCCTTGGGCAGGCCGAGCTCAGGCACGGGCTTCTCCAGGGCCGCCTCCAGGCCGCGGTCATCCCCGGCCGCTTCGATGAGCTCCAGGGCGCATCGGACCTGGGCCAGGAACGCGGCGTAGCTCAGCAGGATGGAAGCCGAGCGCTCCGCGCCTGCCAGGCGCCGGAATCCGCGGTAATAGCGGCCCAGCGAATCCAGGGCGAGCTGATAGTCCAGGAAGCTCGTCCAGGCGCCTTTGAGGCGGATGCTCTCCGCCGAGGCCTGCAGGCCGGAGCGGTAGATGCGCATCGCCTTCGCATCGACCTGCATGCGCTTGTCCTGGCTTTTCCGGCTGAGCAGGTGCAGAGACGGGGCCTGGGCGGCGCGGAGGGCCGATGCGGCCAGGAGGAGGCCCAAGACGAGGAGCCGGGCCATCAATGTCCCGGCAATTCCACGTGAGCAGAAAATCGCATTCAATATAGACGACTGGTTTTATTTATGTGTCAGATTATAACTTGCTGCGCCGAATCCTACAACAAGCTGACAACTCGCCAATATATGATACCTCAAAATCCGCGCCCATGCGTTTACGAAAGATTTACTTTCAAATAGGTCTTTGGTCCCTGTTCATCCCAGGGCCCCGGAGTAAGCTATCGGTGTGAGCGCAGCGATCCTGGCCGTCCTGATGTGCCTTCCCGCGGCGCCGGCGAGCGCCGAGGAGCCATCCGCGCAGGGCCCCGTGGTGGAGGCCGTTCTCGCGGATATGAACGCCCAGGAGCGCTGGCTCTACGACGCCTACGCGAGCGACCCGGACCGCCTGAAGGCCCTGCAGATCAGGGGCTCGCAGGTGGACCTCGGCGATAAGGACGACAAGAGGAAGTTCCTCGCGGACACCCGCAAGAAGGTCGTCGCGTTCGCGGAAAGGGAATACCAGTTCAACGGGGGCGAGCTCGCGATGCTGAGCGGGGTGCTCGTCGATCCATCCAAAGCGGACGGCTTCAAGCAGGAGGTCTCGAAGCTGGACCCCTGCGACAAGGCCGCACAGCTGGCCTTCATGGAGCGCCGGCGCAAGGAGATCGCCTCCTGGGCCGCGGGCTACGTGTTCAAGGAGCGAACGGTCGATGCCGAGGCCCGCAGCGTGGAGGAGATGGTCGGAGCGGACGAGCGGGCGGTCCTCGAGCAGGCCCGGCGCAACGACGAGAACAACTTCAAGGTCCGCACCTTCACGAGCTGGGTCCAAGAGGCGGACAGGAAGCTCGCGGCCGGGAAGCCGGGCGCGCAGAAGCGCGCTCTCGAGCTTGTCGCCATGGCGCGCAACGGGATGAAGGAGAACATGCAGAAGTACCTGGATTCCCCCGAGATCGCCAAGCTGCTCGAGCCGGTCAAGCCGGAATCGAGCCTGGTTTCCGCCTCCACGAGCAGGGAGCTCCTCGAGAAGGCGGAGCAGATTTCCAGGTCCGCGGCCTCCGCGGAGTCGCCCGAGGCCATGTTCGCGCAGGCCGGGACTTCGTTCTCCGGGGGGCTTGCGGACGGCGAGACCCTCGCCGACGCGCTCGCCGCGGGCCCGATCCGGGACACTAACCGCCCGGCCGACGCCGTGTCCGCCGAGCCGGTAAGCCAGAAGGGGCTCACCTCCCGAGAAGTCCCCGCCCCGAGCGGGAAGCCGGCGCAGAAGAGCGCCTTAAGCGGCGCAAGCGGCTGGCTGGCTCCGGGGCTCGGCGCTTTGGGCCTGGGGCTCATCGGGCTGGTCCTGCTCGGGCCGCTCGGCGCGCTCTTGGGCGCGGGGGCGGGGCTCTTCACGAAGGGCGCTTCCGGGAAGAAGTAGATGGCGCGATGCGGGCCTATCTCTTGCGAATGGCCCCCCAGCCCTCGTGAGCCCTGGGGCCTAGGATCAGCGCGCCGGGGAGACTCCGTGAGCAGGGATTACTTCAGCGGGATGGAAGGGAGCTTCTTCAAGGCCTGGCGCCTGGGATCGACGATGACCCCGGTGGATTCAAGAGCTGTCGCGCCGAGGATGGGCTCTGCGCCATCAGGTCCGAAGATGATTCTTCCGGCTGTGACCTCGCCCATGAACTCGATGACGGCTGTCCCGAACTCGAATTCCTTGGAGACTCCGTCAGCCAGCTCGTAGGACGTTCGGCCTACGGCCTTGACGCCGATCGCCTTGAGCGCTCGCGCGGGCGCCATGGAGTCCGTGGCGCCGGTATCCGCGAGGAACTTGGCCTCGAAGGATTTCCTCGAAGCTGATGTCGGCCGGAGAGAGACTTTCACATGGATCATTCCCATAGATTATATCACACCCTCCCATGCAATATAATACGAGCCAAGGCGGAATAAGTTCCCTTCAGGTTTGATATCGCGTATTGCGATATCAAAGCAGCGATATCCCTACGGCCAGGGATGCTTGGGGTACTTCCTCTGCAGTTCCTTCTTGACCGCCGGATACGCGTTCTTCCAGAACGACCCCAGGTCATGGGTCTTCTGGACCGTCCGCTGGTTCGGCGCGAGGATGTCGAAGAGCACGGGGAGCCGTCCTTCGCACAGGCTCAAGGTTCCGCTCATGCCCAGGAAATCCCCGAGCCTGGCCGACAGTTCGGGAGGCTGGTTCTCGAAATAAGCGAATCTCCCGGTCCTGCCTGAGGGCAGCTTCTTTCTTAAAGGAAGGGCCTTCTCCAAGAACTGCATCAGCATCGGGCCGATGTATCGGCCCACGTGAGCTGCCAGCGGAATTTGCTCGATCTCTTTGAGGGAGTTCTTCCCAACGCAGACTTCCTCGTAGATGAGCCGCCAATCGTCTTGGTCCATCTGCGGGAAGGAATAGTCCGGGTAGTATTTTCGCGCCAAGCGGATGCGGACCACCAGCTGCTCGACGCCCTCGTCAAAGCTCGAAAGCCGGATCTCCCCGCTCGCGAGCTTCTCGGCCCATAGCCCGGCCGCAGCCTTGCGGTCCGCCTTCTCCTGCTTCGCGCGCCTGCTCGCGATCGCAAGGCCGCGGAACATGAGCCGCTCCTCTTTGACGACCTTCAGGCGCTTCTCGTCCAGCTCCGAGACTTTGGTCCAGGAGCATTCCCCAGGGAAAAGCTTTTGGACCATCTCCGGCTCGCAGGGGAGATAGACCGGCACGCTCACCTGCCTGGCCTGCCCCGCGCCCGCACTTTCATGGATTTCCAGCGCAAGGATCAGGTCCGGAGGCCTGCGTCCCTTCTCAAGCGGCAAGTGCGCCTTCCTGCCGTCGGCCAGATGAAAGATCAAGCCCTCGCCCTGCCTGGAGGCCAGCCTGTCCGCGAAGGCTTCAAGCCAGACTTCCGGGATATCGCCTTCTCCGAGGGATCCTTCTCCAAGTCTCTTGAGCTGATGGAAGATATTCGAGGCTTCCCATCCCAAGTCCTCGTCGTTTCCGGCCAAGAGGTTTTCCGCCAGGACGTAGAGGTTGACGGTCTTGTTCTTCCGGCGGCCCAGCTCGCTTTCCATGACCGCGGCCATGGCGCAGGCGAATTCAAAGTTCGCCTTGCCCAAGCGCTGGGCCCCGTGGATCACGGCCGCGAGTCTGGGCGCGAGAGGGTAGCGGATCAGGTCTCTGCCCTTGGCCGTGATTCGTCCCCCCTCCTCCACGGCTTTGAGCGCCAGCAGGGTCCTGCCTGCCGCGGACCATGCCTCTTCTTTCGGCGCCGTGAGCCAGTCGAGCTTGAGCGGGAGGAAGGCGGTCTTCAAGCGGAGCGCGCTCAGCTCCAGGCGCAGGATCTCCGGAAGCAGGGCTTCCTGCATCGAGCTCTCTTCGGACTTGGGCCAGAGCCTGAGGCAGCGGCCCGGAGCGGTCCTCCCCGCTCGGCCCGCGCGCTGGTCCGCGTTGCGCCTGCTGATGCGGCCGAGGTAGAGCGTGTTCATGTCGCGGGCCGCGCTGTAGGCCGCGATGCGGTGCAGGCCCGCGTCGATGACCATGCTCACGCCGGGAATCGTGAGCGAGGTCTCCGCCGCGTTGGTGGAGACGATGACCCGCTTTCTCTCCGGGTCGGGGTCCAGCACCTTCTGCTGCTCCGAGAGCTCCATGGAGCCGTGGAGCGTCTGGAGCAGCAGGCCCTTCTCCATGCAGAACTGGTTCAATGCGGAGGCCGTCCTCTGTATCTCCCGCATCCCCGGCATGAATATCAATATCGAGCCGTCGAGCCCTTCCTGATGGAGGAGCCGGAGCGCCCGCAGGGCGTGCTCCGCCAGGCCTTCCCTTGGGTTCGGCGGCAGGTGCCGGACCTCCACCGGGAAGAGCCTTCCGGGCACGTCCAAGTGCTCAAGGCCCGGAGCGCAGCGGAGCAGCTCCGCAGGGTCCAAGGTGGCGGACATGACGAGGAGCTTCAGGTCTCTTCGGCGCTCCGCTTTGAGGGCCTTGAGCCATGCCAAGGCGAGGTCCGTTTCCAGGGTCCTTTCGTGAAACTCATCGAGCGCCACCGCGCCTATTCCTTTGAGGAAGGGATCGGCCAGGACCTGCTGGATGAACACGCCGTAGGTCTGGAACACGACCGCTGTATCCCGGCCGCACCGGCTCTCGAAGCGCACCTGGTAGCCGATCTCTTCGCCCAGGCGCGTGCGAGTCTCGAAGGCCACCCGGGCCGCCAGGCTCCGCGCCGCGAGCCTGCGCGGCTCAAGCGCCAGGGTTCTTCCCGGGAAATCGGAGCGGTTCTTCAGGATGAACCGCGGGGTCTGGGTGGACTTCCCGCTCCCGGTGGGAGCGCTCAGGATGAGGCCGCCGGCTCTCTTGAGGGCCCGGACGATCTCCTCTTCAAAAGGCTGGATCGGGAGCAAAAAATTACGCGTGAGCGGAGGGCGCTATGGGCCGCTCCGCGATGACGCCGAACCGGTCCTCGTATTTGCGCACGTTGTCAGCGAGCGCGGCCAGCAGGCGCTTGGTGTGCATCGGGCTCGATATGACCCTCGCGCGCAGCTTCGCCTTGGGCTGGTTGGGCTGGAGGAAGAGGAAGTCCAGGACGAACTCCGTCTCCGTGTGCATGACTCCGGCCAGGTTCGCGTACGCGCCCTGGGCCGTCGCGTCGTCCATGTCCACTTGGAGCTGGACGCCCTGGTTCGGCTGGTCTTTCTGTTCGGACATGGTGCGGACCTCCGTGACCTTCCCCCACTTGGTGTACTGATGCTTGCCCTTGACGTACTTGTCGGGTTTCATCGTCTTGAGAATGTTACCAAAAGAGACGGTTGTTAAGCTCCCTCCGGCCACTTGGCGCGCAGCTGCCGGTCGCTGATGCCCAGGTGGTGCGCGATCTCATGGCGCAGGGTCAGGCGGATCTGGCGGAGGATATCCGCCTGGTCAAAGCAGAGGGCCTCGATGTTGCGCTGGTAGAGGATGATCCGCGGAGGAAGATAGGAGCCGGAGAGCGGGCTCAGCATCTGCTCCCGGGTCAGGCCGTGGTAGAGTCCCAGGACCCCGCGCGAGCCGCAAAAGCGGCCGGCCTCGCGCCCGGGGAGGGCCTTCACGTCGATCTCGACGTTGTAGAGCAGCTCCCGGATGCTCTGCGGCAGCTCCGCGAAAGCCTCTTCGGCGAGCTGGAGGAAGTCGGGCCTGGGGATCTCCATTCTCTCAAAAGCGAGGGGCCCGCTTTGGGCGGGCCCCGGTTTCAGTCGTGCCCTTGCCGGATCAGGCCGACCGGACGTTCGCCGCCCGCGGGCCCTTCTCCGAGGTCGCCATGTCGAATTCTACCTTCTGGTTCTCGGCCAGAGTGCGGAAGCCCTGCATCGTGATGGAGCTGTGGTGGACGAACACGTCGGCGGAGCCGTCCTCCGGCGTGATGAATCCAAAGCCTTTCTGATCGTTGAACCACTTTACTGTTCCTTTCATCTATTCCTTCCCTCGCGCGTTTGATTTGAGGCGACTGAGCCCTTAAAACAAAGAACCGCGCGCGCTCATGCGGCACGGTTTCAGTCTCAAGGTCTTACAGCCGACTTCATGTATTTGCGCCAACAAAAGTATAGCAAAAAACGGCGCGCGGAGGCAACGAAATCTTGGGTCGTTCTGGTTAGACAGGGAAGAAACTTCGGCTCATGACAATTTTTCACAAAAGCCGTGGCCCGTTATGGCCCTTCGACGCGCGCCAGCGCGTCGAAGCGCGGGCCCGAAGCCCGCAAGAGATGCCGTTACGGAACGGCGCCAACGGCGGCTGCCCCCAAAGGCACGCTCGGCCCCCGCGGGCCACCCTTCCCCAGCGCCCGCAAACACTGGCCCCAGCGGGTCAGTTTGGTTCGAAGGGACTCAGCGCAGCTTGGCGCCCGCGGCGGGCCGCCCGGCCTGCAGGGCGCCGGCCGCGCCCGGCGCAACGTACTCGCCCAGGGCCTTGAGCTCCTTGTCCCGCATGGCGGCGAACTGCGGCATCTGCTTCGCCGGGACGGAGCGCGTCCTCGGGGTCTTGATCCGCAGGAAGTTCGCCCATTGGCCGTTCTTGGACATCTGGAAGTGCAGGTGCGGGCCCGTCGAGAGCCCGGTCGAGCCCACGTAGCCGACCACTTGGCCTTGCCGCACGTGGACCCCCGCGCGGATGCCCTTGGCGAAGCCCTTGAGGTGGCCATAGAGCGTGGTGTAGGAGGAGCTGTGCCGGACCGCCACGGCGTTGCCGATGCCCGCGGAATAGTCCGCCCGGACCACCACGCCGCCTCCGACCGCGGAGACCGGGGTCCCGAGCGGGGCGGAATAGTCGGTCCCATGGTGGGCCCGCCGCTTCTTCAGGATCGGGTGGTAGCGCGAGGAGGAGAAGTACGAGGAGATGCGGCGGTAGTTGAGGGGCGCCTTGAGGAACATGCTCTGCAGGGACTCGCCTTTGGCGTCGTAGTACCCGTCGTTGAACAGGATGCCCACGTTGCGCCCCGCGGTCCTGCCGTTGTAGACGCCGGAGGCGATGGTGCGGCCCCAATTGCGGCCGTCGGGGCTGGTGCGCTCATCCCAGGCCATCGCGAAGCGGTCCCCGTCCTGGGTCTCGGTGAGGAAGTCCACGGACCATTGGAAGATGTCCGCGAACTCCTGGATGGCGGTCGCCGGCACCCCGCGGGACTGCATGGAGAGCCACAAGCTGCCGCGAATCTCGCCCTTGACCGCCTTGCGCGTGACGCTCACCGGAACGCTGCTCAGCGCCGTCGAATAGCCGCCGTTCTTGGGTTTGACCACGATGCGCTTGAGGCCGCGCAGGAGGGTGAGGTGGAGGAACTCGTCGGCCGTGGACAGGGCGATCTCGTAGGTGTCGCCAGGAAATGTCCGGGTATGGCCGCCGGCCTTGGCAGCGGCCTTTAGGATGGCCGCGACCTCCGCTTTCGAGGAGCCGGTCTCGATGAGGCGGTCCTGGAGGCTGCGGCCTCCAAGGTCGCCGGAATAGACCTGCAGGCCCCGGGCGTCGAACTCGATGGAGGAGGTCTCAAGCAGACGCTGGTAGGATTTATATGCCAGCAGGATCCCCGCGGCGATCAGCCCGTAGAGCGCGAAGCGCTTGAGCCAGCCGGAGAGCTGTTTCAAGGCTTCGATCAGGCCGCCGAAGTATTCAAGGAAGTCCATTTTCAAGAAAAGGAGAGGTAATTATAACTTAGTATCCAGCAGTATTTTGATGAAAAGCCCCGCGCAGACGAGCGCAATGACCGGGCGGATGGCCTGGGCGCCCTGCTTGAGGCCCAGGCTGGAGCCGACGATATTGCCGGCCGCGCCGACGAGGCCCATGGCGAGGCCCACTTTCAGGTGCACCGCGCCCGCGGGCAGGAAGGCGGCCAGGGCCGCGGCGTTGGAGGCGAGGTTGATGAGCTTCGCCCAGGCTGTCGCGCGGAGAAGGTCGAAGCGGCAAAGACGGCTGAAGCCGAGCGCGAGGAAGGTGCCGGTGCCGGGGCCGAAGAAACCGTCGTAGACGCCGACGGGGAGCGCAACGGCCGCCGAGCGCAGGAGCCTTTCCTTGGGGGTGAACTCCCCGCTCCGGTCATCCTCGGCGAAGCGGTGCTCGCTTAGAACGGAGTACGCGGCCAGGGGCAGGGCGGCCAAAAGAAGGGGCCGTATCCAGCCGGGGTCGAGGTTGAGCGCGAGGCGCGCTCCGAGCACGGAGCCCATGACCGCGACAACCGCGGCCGGAAGGAGCGCTCGGAGCTTCAGTCCCAGGCCGGCCGCGTAGTTGGCCGTCGAGGCCGCGGTGCCGATGGTCGAGGAGAGCTTGTTGGTGCCCAAGACGAGCGAGGGCGGCAGGCCCACGGCCAGGTACGCCGGCAGGGTGATGAGGCCTCCGCCGCCTGCCAGGGAATCCACCACGCCTGCCAGGAACACGAGCGCGGAAAGGGCCGCCCATTGGAGCGGCGAAAAGCAGGCCATCAGGCCTCGGGGACGTGGTTTCTACTGGCGCGCGCGCGCAGGGCGAAGATGAATAGAGCGGCCAGCAGGAACACCGTGGGCAGGCGAAAAGCCGTCTGGAGAGACCTGTCGCTGATGGCGCCGATGGCCACGTGGCCCAGCGCGAGGCCCACGGTGCTCACCGCGTAGATGCACGCGATCAAGCTCGGGTACTTGCGCGGATAATCCTTGGCGA
Organism: Elusimicrobiota bacterium; assembly: GCA_016212885.1. Taxonomy (GTDB): domain Bacteria; phylum Elusimicrobiota; class Elusimicrobia; order UBA1565; family UBA1565; genus UBA9639. The sequence continues at coordinate 42,059 of JACRDO010000047.1, forward strand.
GCGCGCTGGCCATCAGGGGCCACATGGGCCCGAAGAAGAAGGCCGCGAGCAGGAAGCCCCCCCGAAAGCCCGCGAGCCCGGCGCTCAGGGCCGCGCAGGCCGCGAGCATCAGCGGCACAGGGAGCCAGGCCTCGACGCCCGGGCGCAGCAGCAGGACCGCGAGAAAACGGCTTAAAGCCATGGCGAGAAAGAAGAGCTGGAGGAAGCCGCTCGCCTCGGAGACGCTCAGGCGGGCATGCCCGCTCAGGTAGGAGACCAGCCACATGGAGGTCAGGACCTCGCCCAGGACGTAGACGGAGATGAACAGGTTCGACAAGAGGGCGTGCGGGCGGAGCATCTCTTGCCAGGGCATCTGCGGGGCCGGGGCGCGCTCGCCGTCCGCGGGCAGGGCGAGGGTGCAAAGCCACAGGGCCGCCAGGAGGGCGAGGGTGGGCAGGAGGATCGCGTAGATGGGCCAGCGGCCAGCTGTCAAGGCCACGTAGAAGGCCGGCACAACCGATCCCAGGCAGTAGAAGAGGTGCAGGGCGTTCATCATCCTGGGCCGGTTCGCGTCCGTGGAGCCGCGGATGACGACGAGGTTCGAGGACAGCCCGATGGCGGTGTTGCCGACGCCCCAGAAGGCTCCCGCGGCGATGAGGGAGGGATAGCAGCCTCCGAGGGCGCAGAGGACCGCGAGGGACTGGACCGCCAAGGCGGCCCGGACGTAGGCCCGCTCGCTCCAGCGCGCGAGCAGGGGGACCGAGAGCATGGAGACCATAAACGAGGTGGCGCTCGAGGCCCAGAAGAAAGCCGAGGCCTGCGCGTAGCTCAAGCCGTAGCGCGCGGAGAAGATGGGGAGCATGGGCCCGCGGATGTTGTCGAAGAAAGCCGAGACGACGATGATCGCGATGCCGATGAGGAGCAGGCGGGACTTAAAGTCCTTCACTTCATCGGGCTCCAGTCGGCCGCATCCTCCGCGCGGACTTTCGTCTTGCCGGAGGCGGTCCACTCCTGCCGCAGGTTGTAGCCCCAGTCCATGTACTTCGAGTCCCCCCCGCCCGTCGTCGAGATCAGGAAGCGGTTCTCGATGCCCCCGAAAGCCTGGGCCTGCTTGAACGGCTCCTCCTTGTCGCCGGCGTTGGCGTCCACCGGGATCCAGCCGTAGCCCGGCAGGTAGACCTCCGCCCACCGGTGGAAGACGTCGTCCCAGCTCGCGTCGTCGCCCCGCATCACGTAGGAGCCCACGTATCTCGACGGGATGCCGGCCGCGCGCGTGAGCGCGAGATAGCTGAAGGTGTACTCGGAGCAGGAGCCGCTTCCCCTCTTGAGCACCTGCGGCGCGGTCTCCCAGCCTCCGGACAGCTTGTACTCCATGTGCGCGATCAGCCAGTTGAAGAGCTTCCGGGCGATCCAGTACGGGTTGGTCTCCTCGCCCACGGCCTCCTTGACCTTCTGCTGGATGGTCTCGTTATGGATGTCGTATTTGATGCTGTCCTTGAGATAAACGGACCGGATCTCCTCCGGGATGTCCGAGAGCTTGCCGACCTTGTGGGGATAGATGTAATGCGCCGCGCTCTTGATCTCCGCGTCCACGCTCATGCGGATCTCGACCCTTCCCAACGCCTTCACGCCGGAGAACTCGAACAGGGCGAACTTCTGGCCGTACTGGTCATTGACAAAGGACTTGGGCTGGGGGCTGAACGAGACCTCCGACAGGAGCTTCTGGTTCTCCCGGTCCGCTGGGACCGAGAGAAAGGCCTTGAGGCTTTTGAGCTCCGAAGGCCCGTAGTTCAGGATGAAGCTCGAAACCTCGATCCTTTCCTTCTTGCCTTCCGCCAGGGCCGCGGATTCCCCGTCGTCTAAGACGAGCTTGTAGAGCTTACCCTCCTGGTAGTCTGCATTCCAGAGGCTCTGCCCGTCGAAAGCGAGCCCGTAGGAGAACGGCCCCGGGGCTTTGAAGGAGAATATGACGCACTCATGCTCCGGGGAGACCAGGAACACCAGGTCTTCCTTCCTGTCCGCGACCCAGAGATACCTCCCGTCGAAGGCCAGGCCGGTCGGTGAATTGGAAGGGGACTTGAAGCTCTTGAGCACGGTCCCGTCGCGCTGGTCGATCTTGATGAGCCGGCGCTCCTTCTCGTCTGCGACCCACAGATGCTTTCCGTCCCACGCGAGGCCGACCGGCTTGGGCGTTGGAGCGTCGATGACCTTAAGCGAGGTCCCGTCCTCCGGGTCGAGCTGGAAAATCTTGCCTTCCTCCATGTCCGAGACCCACAGCCGCTTGCCGTCGAAGGCGAGGCCGCTCGGCAGGAAGCCGGGGGTCTCGAGCGTCTTGAGCACAATGCCGCCTTGGCCGACCTTGTAGAGCAGATCCGTCCTCCGGTCAGCCACCCAGAGGCCGTCCCCGTCAAAGGCGAGGCCCGTGGGGGCCGGGCCGGGCGAGGGGAGCTCGCCCAGGACCTTGCCGGGAACGGCGAGGGCTGAGCTTGAAGCGAAGAGGGCTGGAACGCAAAAAAAGAATACAAAAAGATGTCTTTTCGTCATAGGCGGAATTTTAACAGTTTTGCCGGGTTTCAGGCGAAGAGCGCCGCAACCACGGCGTTGAGCCGCCGGAAGACGTTGACGAGGAGGCCGTGGAACTCGGCCGGCTTGGGGTAGGCCTTCACGGGCCGGGCCATGTCGCTCTGGACGATCGGCAGGGTGAAGACGAAGGTCGCGCCGAGGCCCTTCCAGCTCTCGGCCCAGATCCTTCCGCCCTGCAGCTCGATCATGGCTTTGGCGAGGGTCAGGCCGAGCCCCGTGCCCTGCGAGGCTTTCATGCCGAGGGCCGACTGCTCGAAGCAGCGGAAGATGCGCTCGAGGTCCGCGTGGGGGATGCCGGGGCCAGAGTCCTTGACCTTGAAGGAGATGGTGCCGAGGTGCTCGTGGCGGCCGCAGGCGGCGCAGATCTCGACCTTCCCGCCTGCAGGCGTGAACTTGATGGCGTTGGAAAGCAGGTTGACTAAGACCTGCACGGTCCGCTTGCGGTCCGCCAGCACGCGGGGCAGGGGCTCCTCGGGCTCGGCGCAGACCAGGCGCAGGCCCTTGGCCACGGCCCAGGCGCGCATGCTGTCCGCGGCTTCGGCCATGAGCTCCTCGGGCCTGAGGGCCTCAAGGGTGACGGTCATTTTGCCGGCCCGGATCTTCTCGAAATCGAGGATGTCGTTGATGAGGGAGTTGAGGCGCTCGGCGTTCTTCAGGGCGAGGGTCATGACCTGCCGCTCGTCAGCTGCCAGGCGGCTGTTGAGCTGCTCATGCAGGATGGCGAGAGCCGAGCGGATGGATGTCAGCGGCGCCCGGAGCTCGTGGGTCATGTAGGAGGCGAGCTGCTGCTCGGGGTCTTTGGGAGCGGGTTTCACGGCCCCCGGGGCCTGCTCCGGCGCTTTTGGCCGGACCACGAGGTCCTCGCACCGAGCCTGGGTCCGGGAGCCGCCCTGGAAGTTCATCATGCCCTCCATTCCATATATGGAACATTGAGGTTAACCGGCTGTTGCGGGGTTGTTGCGGGAATATTACGGAAGGCCTATCTGATGCCCAGGTCCTGCTCGAGCTCCCACTCCGGCAGGGTGACGCGCCTTTCCGCGGGCTTGGAGTCCTTTTCGATGTCCTCGGGCTCCCTCAAGTCGACCGGCTCCGCGGAGGGCTTCCGCTGGGCGAGTGCGCCGTCGAAGACCTTGTCCAATTGGGCGGCCGCCAATCGCGTCCTGACAGGCTTCATCTGCGGGGCTTCCACGACTCTCGGATGAGCCGGGACAACTACAGGGGGCAGCACGACCGTTGGAATGACCGCGGGGATCAGCGAGTTCAGGGCTTGCGGCACGGCGACCGCCGGGAGGATCGACGGCTGAACGGAGATCGGCAGGAGGGCCGGATTCTGGAAGTGAGACGGCAGGGGCCTGGCCGGGATGTTCGGGAAAGGCAGGCGGACCGGCTGGGTCGGCATGGGGATCCGGATGCCCGGGAGGCTCACCTGCTGGGCAACGCTGAAAGAAGACAGGGCGCCGAGGAGCGCGGCGGTCAGGACGACGTTTTTAAGAGGGGCGGCCATTCGTTTTCTCAAAGGGAAGTATAGCCCTCTCCCCATGGAGGCCGCCTTAACTCCGGTCAAGATGCGAGCTTGATCGAGGCGGTTGAGTGCGGTCAATGAAGAAGCTGGGTCCTTTTTCAGAAAAATTCGCTAGGAAATCCGGCACAGCGATTAAAATGTTGTAAGATATTATCGCAGCGATATCGGCGTCCGGCACGGGGTGATGGTGTGGAAAAGAGCTTTCAATACGCCATAAAGGTTGACGGCAAAATCGTTTGGAAGGGGTTGAACCCAAAGAAGAAATACCTTGAGCTGCAGAAGAAGCGCCGGGACAAAAACGTGAGCTTGGTATGGATTCCGCGGGCAGCGCGTTGTCGTTTCCAAGGGGTTGTCCTAAGCAGCATGGCAGAAAGGCGACTGGCGCGGCTTAGTTCTTCCTCGTCGCGGTCCTCGCCACCTCTTCCAAGGTGGTCCAGCCGCACCGGGCCTTTTCCGCCGCGTCCATCAGGAGGGTCTTCATCCCGGATTTGATCGCAGCTGGCGTGATCTCGGCCGCGCCGGACTTGCTCAGGATCAGGCCGCGGATCTCGTCGTTGAGGACCAGCAGCTCGAAAGCGCCGACCCGGCCCCTGTATCCGGACATGTAGCAGGCCGGGCAGCCCTTGCCGGAGACGAAGGCGCCTCCGGGCGAGGAGAGGAGCGATTGGATGGCCTGCGCCTGCTGAGTGTCCGCGGCCCTCAGGATGGACTGGATGATCTCGGGCTTGGGGTTCTCCGGCTGGGCGCACTCGGAACAGACCCTCCGGACCAGGCGCTGGGCCATGGTCCCGTTCAGGAAGCTGCTGAGCATGTAGGGGTCGATCCCCATCCCCAGCAGGCGGGTCACCACCCCGGGCGCGTTGGAGGCGTGGATCGTCGAGAAGATCGCGTGGCCGGTCATGGCGGCCTGGAAAGCCACCTCCGCGGTCTCGCGGTCGCGCACTTCCCCGACCATGATGACGTTGGGGTCCTGCCTCAGCATGGATTTGAGCCCTTCGGCGAAGGTCAGCCCGACCTTCGGGCTGATCTGGGTATGGACCACGTTGTTGAGCAGGTACTCCACCGGGTCCTCGATGGTCATGATGTTGATGTTCTGCTGGCTCAGGACCTTGAGCACGCTGCAGAGGGTGGTCGTCTTCCCGCTGCCCGTGCCGCCGGAGACCAGAAAAATCCCGTTGGGCCGGAGGATGACCTCCTGGAGCTTCGCCAGCTCCTCCGGCAGGAAGCCCAAGGAGTTGAGGCCGAGTATCCCCATGCCCATGTCCAGGATCCGGAGCGCCAGCCTGTCGCCGTGGGCCGAGGGATAGGAGGAAAGGCGGCCGCGGACCGGGCGGCTGCCCATGGGGATGTCGAAGCTGCCTTCCTCCGGCATGGGGTTGGCCGGGGCCGTTGGCTGCATGTTGGCCATGACCCGCAGGCGCGGGATCAGCGGCAGGGCCTCCTTCGAGTAGCACGCCTGGTTGCGCAGGATCCCGTCGATGCGGTAGCGGACGAAGACGGCGCTGCCGTGGGGGTCGAGGTGGATGTCGCTGGCTCCCAGGTGGACCGCGTCCGCGAACATCGCGTCCGCGATGCGCGAGGCAGCCGCGTTCATGTCCGAAGCCCGAGCATCCCTCGGGGTCTCACGCGCGATGACCGCGGCCAGGGCGGTCTGCTGCGCGTCCAGGGTGATGGGCCGGCTTGGATCGGGCTTGGGGAGCAGCTCCTGCAGCTGCTGCTTGAGGGATTCGAACTCCACCGGCTTCTTCTGGTACCTGCGCTGGGGCGACTCCGGGAACCAGCGCTTGATATGCGCCTGGACCATCGCGGAGCAGAAGATGACCGGGATGTTCGAGAGCTCCCTGCTGTCCTGGAGCAGCTTCATGGCGGCCGGGGCTCCGCCTCCGGGGAACTGCATGTCCATGATGATGAGACCGGGCAGCTTGTTGGCCAGGGCGATCCGGAACTCGTTGAGGTTCTGGGCGGAGGAGACCTTGTGGCCCCAGAGCTCCAGGACGTCCTTCACCAGAAGGACGAAGTTCGGGTCGTCGTCCATCACGAGGATGTCGGCCATCAGCGCCGCTCCGCCCATATCTGCAGCAGGTTCAGGACCGTCTCAAGAGACTTCCCCATGGCTTCCACGGAGACCCACTCGGTCCTGCTGTGGTAGTTGCTGCCCCCCATGAAGATGTTCGGCGTGGGCAGGCCCCTGGCCGTGAGCCTGGCCCCGTCTGTGCCGCCGCGGATGGGCTTCCAATAGGGCTTGAGCCCCGCGCGCTCCACGGCCTCCCAGAGGACGTCGAGCACGCGCGGGTTCTTCTCCAGGGCCTCGCGCATGTTGCGGTAGAACTCGGTGATCTGCAGCTCGAATCTCGCCTTCGGGTGCAGGGGCTGGATTTCCGCGATGATGCCTTCGAGTATCTTCTTCTGCTCGGCGAGGCCCTCGGTCATGAAGTCGCGCAGGAGGATCTTCAGGGCGGATTTGCCGGCCGAGGCCTCGAGGCTGTAGGGGTGGAGGAAAGGCTCGATGCCCGAAGTGGTCTCCGGGGCCATGTGCTTGGGGAGCCGGACGATGAGGTCCGAGACGGCCCGGATGGAGTTGACCATGATGTCCTTGGCGAGCCCCGGATGGACCTCCCGGCCGTGCACGGTGACGAGCGCCAGGTCCGCGCTGAAGGTCTCCTTGTTGAGCTCTCCGGGCTTGTCCCCGTCGATCGTATAGGCGACGTCCGCGCCGAAAGCCTTGAGGTCGAAGAATTTCGTCCCCCCGCCCACCTCCTCATCGGGGGTGAAGGCGATCTTCACCTCGCCGTGCGGAATTCCGGGGTCGCTGAGCAGCCGTTCGACGGCCGTCATGATGACGGCGACGCCGGCCTTGTCGTCGGCCCCCAGGAGGGTCGTCCCGTCGCTGGTGACGATGTTCTTGTAGATGTTGTTCTGGAGCTCGGGGTTCTCGCTCCTCTTGATGACCACCGACTCGTCGCCGGGCAGGAAGATGTCCCCGCCCATGTACTTGATGACCTGGGGCCGGACATTCGCCCCGCTCACGGCCTCGGAGGTGTCCACGTGGGCGATGAGCCCGACCGCGGACGCCTTGCGGCCTTCAGGGAGGTTCGACGGGATGGAAGCCATCACGTAGCCGTAGGGGTCCATCCGGACGTCCTTGACCCCGAGGGCCTCGAGCTCGCTCTTGAGGAGGCGGAGCAGGTCGAGCTGCTTGGCCGTGCTGGGGTAGCTCTCCATGCCCTCCTTGGACTGGGTGTCGATCTGAACGTACCTCAAGAACCTGTCGAGAAGGGTCTCGCTCATCGGAGCTCTCCGGCCCTGGAATGTCTGCGGCCGGAAGTAGGATACCAAAATGTGGAAAGCCGCGGGCGACTGTGCTATCATGCAGGCATGGCGAAGAAAGTGCTGGTCGTGGATGACGACCCCGTTTTTTGCGTGGCTCTCCGGGAGTTCCTGACACAGGCGGGCTACGAGGTCCTTACGGCCTGCGATGCCTACAGCGGGGTCAGCGCCGCGGTGGCGAACAAGCCCGACCTGATCCTCCTCGACATCATGATGCCGGCCGGGAGCGGCGGCGACGTCTACGCGAGGCTGCGCGGCAACGCGATCCTCGGGAGCACGCCCGTCATCGTGCTGAGCGCGCTCCAGAAGCAGCAGGCGCAGCAGCGGATCCCGGAGGCTTCGTGGGCCGGCCGGTATTTCCAGAAGCCGGTGGACTTCGACGCGCTGCTGAAGTCCGTCGCCAAGCTCATCGGGCGCTGAGACTCCCGCCCGACCCCCGCGCTACAAGAGGAAGAGCATCTCCCGGTATTTCGGCAGGGGCCAGAGCCGCTGGTCCACGGCCTCTTCGACCCGGTCGCAGGCCGCGCGCAGGGCTTCGAGCGCCGCGACCCCTTTCGACGCGAGCCAGGCCGCGCGCTTGGCCATGTCCTGCTCCGCGGCGGACTCCTCCAGGGCCGAATCGACGAGCGCGAGGCTCTCGTCGAGCGCCTCCAGCAGGGCGCCGTACTCCGCCAGCCTCGACTTGAGGGCCTTGGCCCCCCCTTTGGCGGCGTCGCCCAGGAGCTCGGCGGCATGCCCGCTGGCGCTGATCTGCCCCGTGAGCGCCGGGACCACGCAGGCGACGGCCAGCTCCTTGATCTGGCGCAGCTCGATCTCCTTGATCTTCACGTAGGCCTCGAGCTTGATCTCATGCTTGGCCTTGAGCTCCTCCTCCGTGAGCACCTTGTAGCGCGAATAGAGGCCGGCCACGTCCTTGTCCAGGAAGGTCTCCAGGGCTTCGGGGGTATTCTTCGCGTTGGGCAGGCCGCGCTTGGCCGCCTCTTTATGCCAGTCCGGGGAATAGCCGTTCCCCTCGAAGCGGATGCGCTTGGTCTCCTTGACGATGTCGCGGACCACGGCGAGCGCCTTGGGCGCGATGTCGGCCACCTTGCCATCGAACTTCTCCAGGCGCGAGAGGATGCGGTCTAGGCCGTGGGCCGCCGCCAGGCAGAGGGCCGTGGCGGGCTCGGCGATGCTCTGCGAGGCGCCCACGGCGCGGAACTCGAACTTGTTGCCCGTGAAGGCGATGGGCGAGGTGCGGTTCCTGTCCGCGTTGTCGAGCGCGATGCTCGGCAGGCTCTTGAGCAGGCCGTGGCTCATGACCTCGGGGGCCTCCATCTTCTCGAAGGAGCCCTTCTCGATCTCGCCCAGCAGCTTGTCAAGGTAGGCGCCGAGATAGACCGACATGATGGCCGGAGGGGCCTCGTTGGCGCCGAGGCGGTGGTCGTTGCCGGCCTCCGCCACCGCGGCGCGCAGGAGCCCTCCGTACTTGTTCACGCCCGCGAGGACCGACGCCAAAAAGACTAGGAACTGCACGTTCTTCTTGGGCGCCGTGCCGGGCTCGAGGAGGTTGCGGCCGTCCGAGTCGCTCATGGACCAGTTCATGTGCTTGCCGCTGCCGTTGATGCCCGTGAAGGGCTTCTCGTGCAGGAGCAGGGAGAGGCCGTGCTCGTCGGCCGCCTTGCGCATGATCTCCATGAGCTGGAGGTTGTGGTCGATGGCGAGGTTCGCCTCCTCGTAGATGGGCGCGATCTCGAACTGGTTCGGGGCCACCTCGTTGTGGCGGGTCTTGGCCGGGATGCCGCGGTCGAAGAGCCGGGCGTCGAGGTCCGCCATGAAGTCCAGGGCCTTGGGGTGGATGGAGCCGAAATAGTGGTCTTCCATCTGCTGGGTCTTGGCCGAGGCCGCTCCGAAGAGCGTGCGGCCGCAGTAGATGAGGTCCGGCCGCTTGTTGTAGAAGTCTTTGGAGACGAGGAAGTACTCCTGCTCCGGGCCGATGGTCACGCGCACGTGCTTTGCCGTGCGGTTGCCGAAGAGCTTGAGGACCCGCAAGGCCCGCTCCTCCACGGCGCGCAGGGCGCGCAGCAGAGGGGTCTTCATGTCCAGGACCTCGCCGGTCCAGGAGAGGTAGACCGACGGGATGACGAGCGTCGCGGCCCGCCCGGACTTGAGCACGAAGGCCGGGGAGGTCGGGTCCCAGGCCGTGTAGCCGCGCGCCTCGAAGGTGGAGCGCATCCCTCCCGAGGGGAAGGAGGAGGCGTCGGGCTCGCTCTGGATGAGCTGGCGGCCTGAGAAGCGCTCGATGATCCGGCCTTGCTCGTCGATGGCGAGGAAGGAGTCGTGCTTCTCCGCGGTCACGCCGCGTTGGGGCTGAAACCAGTGGCAGAAATGCGTGGCGCCGAAGGTGAGGGCCCACTCTTTCATGCCGTGGGCGACTTCGTCCGCGATCTCATCATCGAGCTTCTCGTTGTTATCGATGACGTCGATGAGCTTCTGGTAGACCGCCTTGCTCAGGTGCTTGGCCATCGCCTTCTTGCTGAAGGTGAGGCTGCCGTAGGTCTCGGACAGGGGCGGCTTGGCGTTGCCGTTCATGCGTGGCTCCTTTGAGCTGGGTGCTGGAAATTGACGAACGACACTGTATAAATAACAGATTTGGGTAAATTATGCAATACCCTGGGGGTAGTTATGCGGAATTAGGGGTCAAAGAAGCGGATAAATGCGGTTTTTTAGTGGTTGCAGCGCTTGAGTTTGGCTCGGGTCTTTTCCGGCGGGATGAGGGCGGGGAGCTTGCCTTCTTTCCTGAGCCGCCTTACGGCGGCGAGGATTTTCTTCTCCTCGTATTCACAGCGCGGGCTTCGCCCGCAGCCCAAGAGCTATGAGCTTTGAGCTGTGAGCCCACAGCTCAACGCGCATAGCTCACCGCTGTCGTTCCGGTGGACACCTCCACGCCACTGGGACAACTGGTGGGCGAAATCTGCCGGCCCGCCCTCTGGCGGGATAAGCGTGTCCGGGCACTGCGACCC
>JACRDO010000049.1 GCA_016212885.1 Elusimicrobiota bacterium
ACGGGAATTCGACCCGTCCTTGGTCTTCGACGCCGTGCTGGAAGAACTGCTGAAACGGTTTGGGCCGAAGGTCCCTTGACGGCGCGGGAAACCCTGTTATAATTATAGAGCCCCACGGCCGGGGCATTGTCTTTTCTTGAGGGTAGCCCCATGCCTGAATCGTATCTGACGCGCGCCGGCCACGAGAAGCTTCTCACGGACCTCGAGAAACTGAAGAAGCGGAAATCCCAGCTCTCCGCGGAGATCGGCGAGGCCCTCGAAAAAGGAGACCTCCGCGAAAACGCCGAGTATCACTCCGCCAAAGAGCGCCTGGCCGACGTGATGAACCGCATCGGCGCCATCGAGTCCAGCCTGGCGAACGCCCGAATCATCGACGGGATCGAGATCAAGGACGGCCAGGTCCAGATCGGGGTGAGGGTCACCATCCTCGACGTCGAAGACAACGACGAGATGCAATGGACCCTCGTAGGCCAGGAGGAGTCCGATCCCGCGGCCGGCCGGATCTCCATCTACGCGCCGCTCGCCCAGGGAATCCTTGGGCATAAGGTCGGGGAAGAGGTCGCCGTGAGCCTGCCGGCTGGCGCCAGGAAGTTCAAAATCCTCAAAACGGAACCGGCAGTCTGATCGCCAGCCCGGCCCTCACCGAAGCCCTCAAGCGCAAGGCCCGCATTCTCGGCGCGGATGCCGTGGGCGTCGCTGCGGCCGCGCCGCCGCAGGCCGCGGAAGGGGGGCCCGAGGTCTTCCTGGACTGGGTCCGGCAGGGGCTTCACGGGGGCCTGAAGCACCTGATAAAGGACCCCGCGGCGCGCTCGGATATTCGCCGCTGGTTCCCGGACAGCCGTTCCGTGGTCATGCTGGCCTTCAGCTATGGAGGCCCCGCGGCAGAGAAGGGACTGCCGGGGTCCGGGATCATCGCGCGCTTCGGCACTCTCGAGGACTACCACGGCGAGATCCGAAAGCGTCTCAAGCGCCTGCTGACGTGGTTCACGCGGGAGGCCTCCCCGGGATCGGCCGGCCGGTTCTTCGTCGACACAAGCCCTGTCCTCGAGCGCTTCTACGCCCGCTTGGCCGGCATCGGCTGGATCGGGAAGAACGCCATGCTCCTCTCCCAGCGGCTGGGCTCCCGCCTCTTCTTGGGCGGCATGGCGGTGGACCGCGAGCTGGAGCATGACCGGCCGGTCCCGGACCGCTGCGGAACGTGCCGGCGCTGCCTGGATGCCTGCCCCGCGGCCGCCTTCGTCTCTCCCCGTCTGCTGGACGCGGGACGATGCGTCGCCTGCCTGAGCATCGAACGCCGCTTCGATCCTGTTCCCAAGGGCCTGCGCGAAAGCGTCGGGACCCGCATCTTCGGCTGCGATGCCTGCCAGGACGCCTGCCCCTGGAACCGCTTTGCCGCTGAAAACGCCGTCTTCAAGCCGCGCCTGCCTTCGCTGATGCCGCTCGAAGAGGTTCTCAGCCTGGATGCCGAGGCTTTCCGCGAGCGCTTCCGGCGGACCCCGCTCATGCGGGCCGGCTTCAACGCCCTCATCCGCAACGCCCTCCTGGCCGCGGGCAATTCGTTCTCCTCTCCCGCAGTCCCTTGCGCGCCTATTGCGCGCAACGGGGCCGCGGGCAATTCGTTCTCCTCTCCCGCAGTCCCTTGCGCGCCTATTGCGCGCAACGGGGCCGCGGGCAATTCGTTCTCCTCTCCCGCAGTCCCCGAGGCGGGCGCGCGCAAGCGTCTCCTGGAGCTGGTGGAGCGCTTCACCCTGCACGAAGACCCGATGGTCGCTGAACAGGCGCGCTGGAGCCTCGCGCGGCTGAAACGTCGAATTTGATAGACTCTCGCGCGATGCCGCAGCGCCATCTGCCGCTTCTCTTCGCGGCCCTTTTCTTCATCGGCCTTGCGGGCCCCTCGTCCGCGGCCGCTGACGGCGAAAGGGACTTGCAGCTCGAAGAGGGGACCAAACCTCCTGAGATGCTGCCGCCGGAGCTGGGCAAGAACCGCGAAGCCGAGCCTTGGCCCATCCGGCTGATGATGCAGCCGATCTCCAACGGCATGTTCATCCGGCTCCCGGTGGTGGACACGGACCCCAACCGCGGCGTCACCTACGGGGTGATGCCCGTCTGGGTCATCAAGGACCGCCGCAGCGACCGCATCCGGCAGATCCACGCGCCGTCGCTGACCTACAACCGGATTTTCAGGGCCGTCTCGACCTACCGCTATTTCCTTTATCCGACGACCCGCTCCTCGCTCGTTGCGAGGGCGTCGATCTCGCCGATCGCGGACCGCGAGATCCTCGCGGAATACGAGGATACGGACTTCCTCGACAGGGGCCTGGCCATCGCCTGCCGGCTTCAATACAACGTGGACGGCTCGGAAAGGTTCTTCGGCGTGGGGCCGGACTCCGCGCAATCCGCGGAGACGAACTTCACCCGCTATACGACGCAGTACTATTTCCGGGTCGGGCTGCCGATCTTCACGGGAAGCGGCTGGAAATTCAACCTCCAGCACCGCATGGCCGGAGAAAAGCTCGCGAACGGCCCCATCGATGCGCTGCCGGACCTCGGCCAGCTCTTCCCGGACAAAGCCCCGGCCCACACCCACCAGGACGCGGAAATCCAGCTCTTCATGGATTACGACACGCGCGACAACGCCGTGACCACGGCGAACGGGAGCTACGCGAAGATCTTCATCGAGAACTCCCAGCGCGCTCTGGGCAGCGAGTTCGCGTTCCAGCAGTACGGCTTAGACCTTAGGCGCTTCTACAAGGCCGCCCCTGAGTCGCGCTTCACGACCGCCGGCAACCTGCGCTACGCCCAGATCATCGGCGTCGCCCCCTTCTACCTGCAGCCCCAGATGGGGGGGAAATACGTCTTTCGCGCCTACGGGAGGGGCCGCTACATCGACCGCGGGGTCATTGCCGCGAACATCGAGGAGCGCATCACCCTATTCAAGGTCCCGACCGCAGGCATCGTGACGGAATACGAGCTCGCGCCTTTCGTCGGGCTGGGGACGGCCTTCCCCTCGCCGGGCCACATGTCCCGGCGCTACGCGCGCCCCGTCTTCGGCGCCGCGCTCAGAGGGATCGCCCGGCCCCAAGTCGTCGGGTCCATCGATTTCGGGGTGGGACAGCAGGGGCTGGCGATCTTCATGGACATCAATTACTCGTTCTGAAGCCCGGCGTTTCCATCCGGCGCAAATATGTGTTAAATTAAGACGATGGAGAATTCGTCCGCGCAAAAGGAGCGGCGGCGGAGGGTGCTCGCCTTCATCCTCGCCGGCGGCAAGGGCCAGAGGCTCGAGCCCCTGACCGTCTACTACCCGAAGCCAGCTGTCACCTTCGGCGGGATCTACAAGATCATCGACTTCACCCTGAGCAACTGCTTCAACTCGGACATCCGCAACATCTACGCCCTGGTGCAGTACAAGTCCGCTGAGCTGATCCGGCACCTTCGCGACGGCTGGCAGATGTATTTCTCCACCGCGCGCGGCGAATACCTCGAGATCATCCCCCCCCAATACGCGGGCACGGACCAATCCTACACCGGGACCGCGGACGCCATCTACCAGAACCTCTACCTCATCGAGCAGGACAACCCTGAATTCGTCGTCATCCTCGCTGGCGACCACATCTACAAGATGGACTACCGGCGGATGATCGAGACCCACCGGGACAACGACGCGGACTTGACCGTCGGCTCCGTCGAAGTGCCGCTGCGGGACAGCATCCACTTCGGCATCATCCAGGCCGACGCGGAGAACCGCATCATCGGCTTCCAGGAGAAGCCCAAGGAAGCGACGCCCATCCCGGGCAACACCGAAAACTGCTTCGCGTCCATGGGCATCTACGTCTTCAAGCCCCAGGTGCTCATCGACTTCCTCATGCGCGACGCGGCCGACTCGAGCAGCAGCCACGACTTCGGCAAGGACATCATCACCAAGATGGTCTCCACCCACCGGGTCTTCACCTACAGCTTCATCGACGAGAACCGCAAGACCGCCAAATACTGGCGCGACGTCGGGACCCTCGACGCCTACTATTACGCGAACATGGACCTCATCTGCGTGGACCCCCTCCTCAACCTTTACGACGCCAGCTGGCCCATCCGCTCCGTGCCGGTGCAGGCTCCTCCGCCGAAGACGGTCTTCCGGGACAACGGCCGCACCGGCATCGCCGTGGATTCGATGCTGTCCCCCGGCTGCATCATCAGCGGCGGGCGCGTCATCCACTCGATCCTCTCCCCCCGCGTGCACGTCCACAGCTGGACGCACATCGAGGACTCGATCCTGTTCGAAGGGGTGGACGTGGCCCGGCACGCGCGCATAAGGCGCGCCATCATCACGGAAGGGGTCCGCGTCCCGGAGCACGCGGAGATCGGGCACAATAACCAACGGGACCGCGAGCGCTTCATCGTCACCGAAAACGGCGTCGTGATCGTCCAGAAGGGCGCGAAAATTTAGTACTTAAACCACTCTTGGACGTTCGAGTCCGCGTGGGTGCAGTCGATGAAGACGAGCGCCTTGCAGGCGTCCGCCCCCCCGCGGAGGTAGCCCCAGCGGCCGGTATCCTTGAGCTTCGAGCCGTCGAGCTCCGGGCCCGCGGGGCCCATCCGGCACAGGTCCGCGGGGTAGGGCTCCACCTCGGCATTGGCCGGATGCCTGCCGAAATCGAGCGGCGGCAACTCCAGAAGGTACTCGGGCGCGAGTTGGGCCAGAGTCTGCGGATAGGGCTCCCGGCCCGCAGCGCCGGCGTCGAGCGCGCGGCGCAGCAGGGCGATGCGGATGGTCCTGAGGTTCAAGCGGGAGGTCTCCTCCTCGAACGTGGCGAAGCCCATCCCTCCCCGGTTGGCGTAGGGAGCGGACGCCATCACCGCGGCCAGCCCGATGACGCCGATGACCCCGAGCGCCGTGCAGGAGTTCTTCCGCCAGGCCGGAGCGTCCCCGGAATGGATCACCCGCGTGCCGGCGAGATAGTCGTGCAAAGCGCGATTCTGGGGCGTGAAGGCCGCGGCCGCGTAGCCGATGAGCGCAGTCGCGGCGGAAGCCAGATACGCGAGAGCGCGGCCCACGGCGCGCGGGTAGCCGAGGCGCCCTCCGTCCTGGCGCACGACGGCGATCCCGGCCAGGCTCTTGCCGGCAGTTTTGCCGAAGCGTCCGATGAGGACCGCATGGTAGGCGAAGGGAAAGACGAGGCCGATCGCCTGGAGCAGGGCGCCGGGCGCGCCGAGCAGGGCCAGGAAGGAGTTCACCAGGACGATCCCGGTCAGGATGACGAGCCCGTCGATGGTGAGGGAGCCCGCGCGGATCCAGAACCCTGCCGGGGCAGCGGGCAATCCGTTCTCCTCTCCCGCAGTCCCCGAGGCGCCTACTGCGCCGAGCGGGGCCGATTCTTCGCTTTCAGCCATAGCGGTACTTCACCCCGAATCCGCCGGCAGGCCAGTCGCAGTCGATGGCCGATAGCCGTAAGGAAGAGGCCCGGAGGATCAAGCGCCCGGCTCGGGGTTGGCCTTGCCTATCGTCGCGACGACCTTGGCGAGGAGCTCGTCGGTGTTGAACGGTTTGGTCATGAAGCCGACGACCTGGGGGAATTTCTTGAAGAGGGTCTTCGACGGCTCCAGCGCGGTCAGCACGATGATGGGGATGCCCTTCGTCTGCTCGTCCTGGGAGATCTTGATCTGGAGCGAATAGCCGTCGATGCCCGGCAACATGACGTCCAGGACCAGCATCGCGGGCTTGTTCTGCAGGATGGCGTTCCAGGCGTGGCGGCCGTTGTCGCAGGTGATGACCTCGTAGCCGCCCTGCTCGAGCGTGAAGCGGATGAGGCTGAGCATCTCCGGCTCGTCGTCGATGACCAGGACCTTTTTAGCCATAAAGTGTTATTATATGATTTACATTATCAAATGGCGACAACATCGCGCAAGAGCCTTTATTCCAAGCTCATGGCTTTCGACCGCGCCGAGGGGCTCCTCCGGGCCGGAGACAACATCCTCATCGCCGTTTCAGGCGGACCCGACTCCGTCTGTCTCGCCCACCATTTAAGCCGCCTGGCCCAAAGGCGCAGACTGCGCCTGGCCCTCGTCCACTTCCACCACGGCCTGCGCGGGCGGGAGGCGGAGCGCGACGCGGAGTTTGTCCGCGGCCTGGCGGACCGGCTCGGCCTGCCCTTCATCCTGCGCCGCCTGGACGTTCGGCGGACCGCGAGCCGGGAGAACCGGAGCCTGGAGGACGCGGGCCGGGCCCTGCGCTATCGAGAATTAGCCCGACTCGCGGTGTCCGACGGCTTCGACAAGGCGGCGACCGGCCATCAGCAGGACGACCAGGCCGAAACGGTCATCCTTCACCTGCTGAGAGGGACCAAAGCCAAAGGACTGGGAGGCATCCCCCCCGAGCGCCCTCTCAAGGGGGCGGCCGGCGTGGAGGTGATCCGGCCCCTGCTGGCTCTCACCCGCAGAGAGGTCCTGGACTACCTCAAGGCTCACCGGCTGCCCTTTCGCACGGACAGGAGCAACCGCTCGGAGAAGTTCACCCGCAACTGGATCCGGTCCCGCGTCGTGCCCCTGCTGGAAAAGAAGAACCCCCGCATCCGGGAGCATCTTTCGGCCCTGGCCGCTGATGTCCGAAGGCTTTTAAGGCTTAAACCGTCGCGTGGATGTTGATGGCCTGATAAGGGACCAGGATTCTTTGCCGCGCCATCCTCGCAGCCGTGCTCATCCGAACGAGCCCTCGAATCTGCCGTTGGAGCGCGCGGTTCGAGGGGCGTCTTGCCGACTCGTCGCCGCGGCTGCGGCCCACACCGCTAGAACGCCGCTCCCAGGAAGAAACCGAACGTGTTCCACGAGAACCTGCTCAGCTTGTAGCTGGTGGGACTGCCGGGCGTCCCTTTATTAGGAGGGGAACCCCGCATATCGGATGCCGACGGCCAGTTCGACCCGCTCCATCGTGTATGTTGCCTGGGGCGAGATTTCCCAGGCAAATCCGGACCAGGATGCGGTTTCCCTTGCGGACAGGCATTGGAATGCCCCCGAAGCGCTGCAGCTCTCTTCGAGGGACCCAAACGCCATCCCGATGCCGGCCCCGAGCGTAATTCCCCATTGCGTGTCCTCATCCCAACCCTCATCAAACAGACGGAACTTCTGCGCGTAGTATCGTTCCTGAACAACTTGGGAATCGGAAATTCATAACTGAGCCTCCCCACGTTGTGCCGCCCGTTTCACTTATGGATCGTGGCCGCGTCGGGAATCCCCGCCAGCAACCCCGGGACGCTGATGTCTTCGTCCAACGCATCCCAGTGAATTCCCAGCCCCCCGCCGCTCAGCTCGTACTTCTGCCTTTGCTTTGCAGCGGCCTTCAGAAGGCTGGGGAAATAGGATAGGGGAACCGACAATTGCCTGCCGTCCTGGAGCAGCACCCACATGCAGTTCTTGTCGAACCAGACTTTCGCCGCGCGAGCCTCAAGCGCCAAAGTGTTCATTCCATTTCCTCCGGATCATCTGCGCATGTTCTTCCACGACCCTTTCCAATCGATTCAACTCGCTCGAAGTCATGCCCCAGGATGACGCCAAGCCTATGACCGGCTCCACAAAAAACTTGGCCAGCCGTCGTTCTTTGCGAACGTGGATATGACATGGCTCCTGCGGATTCCCCTCGTTGGAGAAAAAGAAGAACTTGTACCCGTTCCACTCAAAAACTTCGGCATAGCGGTCAAAGTATAGCACAGCGCGGGCTTCGCCCGCAGCCCAAGAGCTATGAGCTTTGAGCTGTGAGCTTCTTAATGAGAGCGGCGAGCATGCGCTGGACTTCCTCGATGCGCGGAGCCAAGGCTTCATAGGCTGGGGCCTTGAGCATACCAAGC
>JACRDO010000052.1 GCA_016212885.1 Elusimicrobiota bacterium
GTGCGACGACCTCTTGTGGTAATCGATTCCTACGTGTATCATATTACTGGCCTCCTGTGTTTAAGGAATGAGTTGAGCTCATTGCCTTCGAAGTCTAGCACAGGAGGCTCTTCGCTTTCATGATATCTTAGTACTACAGAATCTGTAGTTTTCGCCCACCCCCCCTCTCCTCAAATCGCATTTGATATACTCCCGAAAGCTATGACCCCCGACCAAGCCCAATCCCTCTTCAAAAAGATCTCCGGCAACATCGAGAAGGTCATGCGCGGCCAGACCGCGGCCATCCGCAAGCTTCTGGCGGCTTTCGCCGGAGGCGGCCACGTCCTTTTGGAGGACTACCCGGGCACAGGCAAGACCACGCTGGCCAAGGCTCTGGCCAAGTCCATCGGCGCCAAGTTCAACCGGGTCCAGTTCACCCCGGACCTCCTCCCCTCCGACATCCTCGGGGTCTCCATCTACGAGCAGAAGGACCAATCCTTCCGCTTCCATGAGGGCCCCGTGTTCACGAACA
Organism: Elusimicrobiota bacterium; assembly: GCA_016212885.1. Lineage (GTDB taxonomy): Bacteria > Elusimicrobiota > Elusimicrobia > UBA1565 > UBA1565 > UBA9639. The sequence continues at coordinate 512 of JACRDO010000052.1, forward strand.
TCCTTCTGGCCGACGAGATCAACCGCGCCTCGCCCCGCACCCAGTCCGCGCTCCTCGAAGCCATGGCCGAGGCCCAGGTGAGTGTGGACGGCAAAACCTACAAGCTCGCGGACCTCTTCTTCGTCATCGCGACCCAGAACCCCGTGGAGTTCCACGGCACCTACCCCCTGCCCGAGGCGCAGATGGACCGCTTCATGCTCCAGTTCAGCCCGGGCTACGTCAGCGCGGAGGAGGAGGTCTCGGTCCTGAAGGACCAGGAGAAGTCCCACCCCATCGACAGCCTCCCCCCCTGCGCGTCCCTCGAGGAGGTCCTCGCCCTGCGCGAGCGGGTCAAGGAGGTGCGCATGAGCGGGGAGATCAAGCGCTACGCCGTGGACATCGTGGGCCGCACCCGCCGGTGCGAAGGTGTCCGGCTCGGGGCGAGCCCCAGAGGGTCACTCTCGCTCATGAAGGCGGCCCAGGCCCTCTCGCTCATGGACGGCCAGGACTTCGTCTCGCCGGAGCAGGTGCGCGAGATCGCCACGGCGACCATCGCGCACCGCATCATGCTCGACCCCCAGGCGCGCTTCTCGGGGCTCACCGAGGCCGCGGTCGTGGAGAAGATCATCAAGGAGATCCCGGTCCCGGCTTGATGATGCGGCTCCCCGCGGCCATCGCCCTGCAGGCCCTCGCTCCCGCGCTCGCGGGCGCCATGATGCTCTCCCCGGACCCTTCGCAGGGCCGTTGGGAGCCCCTGGCGGAGCTGGAACAGCAGGCGGTCATCGATTACCGGGGCGGGGTCGAGAGGCTCTTCCTCGACTCCGGGGTGGACCGGCCGGCTGGGAAGGAAGTCCTCTGGGTCATCCCGGTCCCCGCCAAGCCTTCGGAGGTCGTGGTCCGCAGCGTGCTGAAGATGCCGGCGCTGGAGGGCAGGGAGGCGGCTGGGAGGACGCGTGCGAATATGGACAAGACGGTCAACGCCCTCCTGCTGACCCAGCCCCTGGTCCTGCCGCACTACCGCCTGGCTTTCATGAAGTGGAGCGAGCTCTACTTCGGCCTCTTCTCAGCGGGCTCCGGCGCCCTGAGCCCCGAGCGGCTCATCCCTCCGGTGTCGCAGGACAGCGGCCGGGTCCCGGCGCGTCCCGGGACATTGCTCAAGGGCGGCTCCGTCGCAATCATCCCTGCCGAGGGCTTCTCCGAGCATCTGCGCGCCAAGGGCTTCAAGAGCGGGATGGACTCGATTGCGGCCTTGGCCCCTTACATGGGGAAAGGCTTCTCGCTGGTCCTCGCCGCGGCCCCGGGGGCCGGGGCCGGGCCTTCGCGAGACTCCTTGCTGGTGTCCTTCCCCGCCCAGAGGCTCTTCTTCCCTCTCCTGCCGGCTGACCCCGGCTCCGAGCGGCCTGTCCGGGCCGTAGTCAGGATCTCGGACTGCGCTACACCGGCAATCGGATCGGCTTTGAGGAAGCTCATCAAGCTCGGCTGCTACTCCAGGCGGCGCGTCCGCTACTCGAAGATCGAGGTCCACGCGCCGGCCAAGCGCGTGACTGAAGACCTCTGGCTCGACCCCAGGCCTTCGTTCAGCGCTCAGAGCTTCACTGTCCTGGGCCGCCATCAGACTTTAGTCGGCTTTGCCCTCATGCTCCTCGCCTCCCTGGCCGCCGGGCTCCTGCTCGGCCGCCTCGTGTTCCCGGAGATCAGCCTCCTTAGGCTGGCGGGCCTGGCCCTGACGAACTGCCTGACCGGGTTCGCCCTGATTCTCGCCTGCGCGGCCATGAAGACCAGGAGCTTGTCTCCGGAGGAAAAGGCCGCTTTGGATGAGAGGCGCAGCCAGGGCTGGAAGGGCTCTGCGCTGGAAAGGGCTTACCAAGCCTTGGATTGGAGGAAGCTGGCCTATCTGGCCTTCTTCCCGGCAGCCTATCTGCTGGCCTTGGAGGTCCTGCTGTTCTGCCTCTTCGGCCCGGCCCCGCGGAGCCTCGGGCCCATGGGCGTTCCGTCCTTGCTCTCGCCCCAGCCTTTGATCCTCGCGGCCTTCGTGCTCTTGTGGTCCGTGCGGGCGCACCTCTACCTGTCCACGGCGCGCGATGGATTCGTCCGCTTCCAGCGGTTCATCTGGGCCGTGCTCAAGACCGTGGCCCTCGGCTATGTCTTCTTCCTGGTCTTGAAGTCGACCATCCTCCTCTATCTTCCGCATTTCGTCTACGAGATGCCGGCAGCTGCTGGATTCACAGGCATGGACCTCTGGTTCCTCCTGCTCTCCATCCCTGCGGCGGCCCTTCTCCTCCTGCCCGTGCTCGCTCTCTCGGCTCTGCCGGCCGAGCGGGAGCCGGCCTGGCTCATGGCCGCGGCCGCGGCCGGGGCCGTTGCCTTGGCGCTCGCCTCTTTCAAGCCCGGCTCCCCGGTCCCTGTCGCGATCGCCGGCGCCTTCGCGGCCGTGACCCTCGCCTGCTTGGCCTGCCGCCGTCTCTACCGCAGGCTATACGCCGACGAGAAGGCAGCTGGAGGGGCCCATGCCCTGGCACGGGCGGTCCTGGCCGCCCTGCTCCTGGCCCTGGCCGGGAACACCGTCTGGAGGACCCCGAACTTCCGTTGGACCGTCCCGTGCTTGGTGGAGGCCCTCAAAAGCGATGACCGTGTGGTCGTCGCATTCGCCAACGGGGTCCTCCACAAGCTGCCCCTAGACCGGATCATGCCCGCGATCCTCCCGGCCCTCGCGGATGGGCGCGATTTCGTCCGCAGGGTCGCGCTGGAGGTCCTGGCGGCCAAAGGAGACAAGGCTCGTAAGTCCGCGGCCGCGGTGGCCGAAGTCCTCAGGAGCGATCAAGAACCCAGCCTCAGGGCCGCGGCCGCGCAGGCCCTGCTCGCCTTGCGCGGCAGGGAAGGCGTTCCCCCGCTGGTCCAGGCTCTGCAGGAGGATGGGGATCTCCGGGTCCGCCTGGCAGCTGCTTGGGCCCTGGCGGGCTTGGACCAGAGGCAAGCCGCCGCGGCCGTCGGAGAAGCCGCGCAGAAAGCCGAGAACCGTCCGATCCAGGAAGCGCTTCGCCGGGTGCTGAAGTCCATCGAGAATAAATAGTGCCGGACCGGGTCCGGTATCTGCTGCTCCGCGCCGCCTTCGGTTCCTGCGAGTGGGTCTGCCGCCGGTTCACGCCAGCTGGCCGGCTCGCGGCGCTGGCCGTGGCCCTTTCCGCGATGGTCGGCCTCGACACCGACGTCAACCTGGCCTACCAGGCCTTCACCTTCCTCGCGGCTCTCACCGCTCTCTCGATGCTGTGGGCCGTCCTCTTCAGGCCGCGGCTTTCGGTCCGCAGGACCCTGCCGCGCTTCGGCACCGCGGGGACGGACCTGCCGTATTCGGTGACGGTCGAGAACGCCGGCGCAAGGCTTCTGCGCGGGGCCGGCCTGTCGGAGGACATCCCGCCTTCCTGGCCGTCCTTCAAAGAGTTCTCTTTGGCCGCGGAGGAGGGGTCCCGCCATTGGACGGACCGGGCCGCGGGGTTCAGCCGCTGGAGGAGCCTCCTTCGCGAGAAGCGCATCGCCCAGGCCGAGACCCTTGAGCTCCCGGACCTGGCGCCGGGCGCCGGCTGCGAGGTCGAAGCCAAGCTCTCGCCTTCGCACCGGGGCCGGCTGAAGCTCCCCGGCTTCCTCGCGGCCCTGCCGGACCCCGCGGGGATATTCAACGCATTCTCGCGCGTGAAGGCGGAGGAGGCGGTCGTCATCCTGCCCAAGCGCTACCCGGTCGGGCGCCTCGCCCTGCCCGGCATGCGCCGCTACCAGCAGGGCGGCGTTTCGCTCTCTTCGGCGATCGGCGAGTCCATGGAGTTCGTCTCTCTGAGGGACTACCGGCCCGGGGACCCCATCCGCCGCATGCACTGGAAGAGCGCGGCCAAGACCGGAAAGCTCATCGTCAAGGAGTGCCGGGACGAGTACTTCGTGCGCCACGCCCTGGCCTTGGACACGTTCATCGGGGATGCGGGCGGCCGGGTCTTCGAGGAAGCGGTCTCCGTGGCGGCCTCCTTCGCCTGCTCCGTGCTGACTCAGGAGTCCATCTTAGACCTCCTCTTCGTGGGGGCCGAGACCTTCTGCGTCACGGCCGGCCGCGGCCTGGGCGGCCCGGAGCGGATGCTGGAGGTCCTCTCCTGCGTGGAGCCGTGCCGGGACAAGCCCTTTTCCGAGCTGCGCAGCGCCGTGGCCCGCCGCCACGCGAGCTTGAGCGGCTGCATCTGCGTGCTCCTGGACATCGACGAGGAGCGCCGCGGCTTCATCCGCCAGCTCAAGGCGCTGGGCGCCCCCGTGCTGGCGATGGCGGTTTCGGAGGGCCCCCGGCCGTCCGAGGACGGCATCCGCGTGCTCCAGGCCGGCCGGATCGCGCAGGGGCTGTCCGCGCTGACATGAATACTCCGCCGCTGCTCCTCGGCGCCGCGCTCCTCTTCTGGGGCTCCCAGACCGGCTTCTGGGCCTTGGCGGTCCCTTGCGCCCTCCTGCTGGAGGCCTCGCGCCTGCTGCGCAGCCGCTGGGAGCTCAGCGACGCGGATTTCCACCGGATCGCGGATTTCTCCACCGCGCTCTTCCTCGGCGCCCTCGCCTACGCCGTCGCGGCCCGCTCCGGCCGCCCCGGGGTCTGGGTGGTCATGCGGATGTTCTCCCTGCTCCCCATGTGTCTTTTCCCCCTCCTCGCGGCCCAGGCCTGCAGCGTCCAGGGCCGGGTGGACCTCGGGGCGTTCTCCTATATCCTGCGCATGCGTTCCGTGAAGGCGAGCCGCCTGGTCGTGGACATGGCCTATCCGTATTTCGTCCTCTGCATCCTGGGCGCCTCCACGGCGAACCTGCGGACATCGGCCTTCTACGCCGGCATGCTCGCCCTCGCTGCCTGGGCTCTCTTCGGCCTCAGGCGGCGCGGCTCCTCATTCTCCTGGGCACTCACGCTCGCGGCTGCGGGGGCCCTGGGCTACGCCGGGCACGTCGGCCTGCACTCGCTCCAGGATGTCGTCGTGATGGCCGCCGCGAAACTCGTGTTCGGGACCCCCAAGGTGTTCGGCAACCCCTTCCGGGGAGACACGGCCATAGGCCGCATCGGCGAGCTCAAGCGCTTTGACCGCATCGTCCTGCGCGTGCGTCCCTCCCCCGGCACGCCGGCGCCGCATCTGCTCCGGGAGATGAGCTTCAACGTCAATAAAGGCGTCCGCTGGTTCCCTAGGGACTTCAGATCCGTCGAAGTCCCTCCCGGGGAGCGGGAGGGATCCTGGGAGATCGCGGCCCAGCCGGCGCAGACCGTCTCCTCGGTCGCCATTTCCGGCTACTTCAAGGACGGCCGGGGCCTGCTCGCTCTGCCTCCCGGGTCTTTCCGCGTGGACGACCTGCCGGCAGCCGGAGTCTCCCGCAGCCGATTGGGCGCCGTGGAGGTGAAGGAGGGCCCCGGCTTCGCCGAAGCCTTAGTCCGCTATGGCGGGCTCCCCCCGGACGGCGCGCCGGACGCGTCGGACCTGGAGGTGCCGGCGGAGCATAAATCCTTGTTCGCGCCACTCGCCTCCAAGCTTGGCCTGGCCGGCAAGCCTCCCCGGGCGGCCCTGGAGAAGGTCGCCGCATATTTCGGGGACGGGTTCTCGTATTCCACCTATCAGGACGCCAAGAAGATCGGCCCAAAGCCGCTCGAGGATTTCCTCCTGCGCAACCGCAGCGGGCACTGCGAGTATTACGCCGCGGTGACCGCGCTCCTGCTGCGCGAGGCCGGGATCCCCGCTCGCTACGCCACCGGCTATTCCGTGCAGGAGTACGGCAAGATCGAGCGCGCCTTCGTGGTCCGCCGGCGGCACGCCCACGCCTGGGTCCTTGCGTGGGTGGACGGGGCGTGGCGGGATTTCGACACCACCCCGCCTTCCGGGCTCGATGCAGAGAACGAGGCCCTCTCGATGGGAAGGCCGCTGCGCGATCTCTGGTCCTGGTGCGTCTACCGCTTCTCGAAGTGGCGCTGGAGCCGGCGGCCCGGCGCCGCGGGCGGCAGGACCGCGGCCCTGATCCTTCTGCCCGTGGCCGCTTTCCTGGCGTGGAGGCTGTCTTTAAGGCTTCGGACCCTCAGGAGGCGCATGGCGGAAGCGGCCTTGGCGAAAGCGGCGCTGCAGGGCTCGGACTCCGAGTTCTTCGGGGTCGAGCGCGCCCTGTCGAAGGAGGGCTTGGGCCGCAGGCCGTGGGAGCCCGCCTCGGACTGGCTCAGGCGCCTGCCGCCTGAGCGCGCCGGCGGGCTCAGGCGCATCCTGCAGCTGCACAACCGCTACCGCTTCGACCCCGATGGGATCGCGGCCGAGGACCGGCGCGCGCTGAGGGACGCCGCAACGGCGTGGCTCGAGTCCAGAGCGCGGTGAGCCCTTACGGAATGACCGCGGCCCTGCCTCTAGGAGGGAGCTTCAGGAGCCTGTTGAACATCATGTCCTCGGCCAGCAATCCCCGGACAGAGATCCCGGTGTCGAGGATGTTCTTCCCTTTGAGGAACACGGCTCCGCCCGAGCCGCCCGACGCGAGGTATCGGTTCGTCGCCACCTTGTAGGACCTCGAAGGCTCGATGGGCGCGTTCCCGACCTTGACCTCGAGCCGGGACGGGCGGCCGTCGCGTCCGAGCCTGCAGGTATAGGCGATTCCGGAGACCAGCAGCTTGCTCCTATGCCCGTGGATGTTGTCGGCGATCAATTCCATGATCTGAGCGCCCGTGAGCTCCAGGGTCACCAGCGTGTCGTCGAAAGGCATGACTTTGTAGAGCTGTCTCAGCGTGATGGGCCCCTTGTCGAAGTCCGCGCGGATCGAGCGCGTGTTCGTGAACGCGGCCTCCGCGGAAGCGGTGCTGCGCATGGCGTCGGTGATCCAGTTCCCGATGTCGGATTCCAGAGAGTCGTCGCTCCTGAACATGGGCGCCGGCGCCGAGCCGATCACGTCGTCGAGCCTGCGGCCGACCCGCTCGGAGATGCTTTGGGCCAGCTTCCTGACCTCCGGGTCCTCGCCCGTCTCGTGGACCCAGAGGTCGATCAAGCGGCCTTTCGCGCTAAGGAGCTTGCGCGACACGTCGTCGAAGACCAGCTCCAAGCGTGAGATGGACTCGAGCTGGGCGCCGCTCTCGAAGATCAGGGTCTTGGAGACCGGGTCCTCGTAAGGCGCCTCCAGGGAGGCATGGAAGTGGCCGCCGAAGATCGCGGCCAGTCCGCCGGCGCGCCGGGCCAGGTAGAGGCCGGTGCTGTCCTTCCCCAGGCCCTTCTCCGAAGGCTTGAAAGAAGCCGGGGAGAGCCTCTGGTGCGCGGTCCCCTTGGACAGGCCGAAATGGCAGAGCGCGACGACCGCGTCCGCGGCCCTCAATTCCGGAAGGCTCAACACCCTGCGGGCCTCCGCGGCTTCGTCCCGGAATTCCAGCTGGGCGACGTTCGACGGAAGGGTGCTCAACGGGGTGTCGCGGGTGGCCAATCCGATGACCCCGATCTTTATTCCGTCCAGATCGAAGACCGCGTAGTCCTTGAGATAATCGGGCCGCTTGTCGTCGGACTTCCGGTGGACGTTGGCCCCCAGGATGGGGAATGAGGCCGCGGCGGCCAGCCGGCGCAGGTTCTCCTCGCCGTTGTCGAACTCATGGTTCCCGGCCGCCAGGGCGTTGTAGCCCAGAGCGTTCATCAGGGTGATGGAAGCTTCGCCGCGGGTGACGGAGCCCTCGGCCGTGCCTTGGTAGATGTCGCCGGAATCCAGCAGGAGGCGCGGGCTCTTCTCCTTCCTGAGGAGGCCGGCCAGAGCCGGGAATCCCCCCTTCAGCCTTCCCTTGTTCGGGCCCTCCGCCTTGGAGGGCTCGGCGAAATAGTAGCCGTGGACGTCGTTGGTGTGGTAGATGACTACGGTCTTGCCGAAGGCGGCCGAAGGCAGCAGCAGAAGCGAAAGGAAGATCGGGCGCAAGAGAGATCCTTTCATGAGATGGGAAGACTGAGATTATAAAATTTCCCATGCCGGCGTCGATTTCAACAGAAGTATAATAACTCGCCCAATGAATGTCCTCCTGGCTGGGGCTGATTCCCCAGGGGCTTGTTGATCATGGTGTAATCAGTCCGTCGAACGTCTCGATCTGCTGTGCGCGCTAAGGCCGTCCGCTGGGACGGCCTATCTCGCCGCCCCTATGCTTCTCCCGTCAGAATCTGAGCTTATCGGCAGGACTCTGGACGCCCCGGCCGCCCTTGTTCAAGACATGCGTGTAGTTGTCGATGTGGCGGCTGGAGGCGCTTGAGTTCAGCTCCTCACGACGGGCAGGGTCTGCAGGGAGCGCGGCACGATGAGGACCCGCGCCTTCTTGCCGAACTTCTTCTCCACGTAGGCGAAGAGCTCGCCCATCGTCCTCATGGGCGTCATGTGCATGGCTTTGACCACGTCGGGGCACCGGCTGCCGACGACGACGACCTCGTTCTTCTCCATGACCTTCGCCATCACGAAGGCGCGGTGCTCGCCGGGCTTGCAGCCGTGGGCGCGGGCGTCGCGCAGGATGGCCTGCATGTCCGGGGCGCTCTTCATGGCCTTGAAGAAGCGCTCCTCGCCCGCGCCACGGCCCGCCCCCTCTTCGCAGGGGGCCGCCACGGCCAGGAGCCCGCGGTCCTCGACGATGGGGCTGGGGGCGAAGAAGATGTGGCTGAGGCCCCGCGAGGCCTGGTAGAGGTTGGCGTCTTTGGGGTAGCCCACCCCGCAGATGACCGCGTGGTAGCGGTGGGGGAGAGGGACCGTGTAGACCTTGCGGGCCGCGTCCACGAGCTCGGCGAACACCGCCTTGGGTTCGCCCGCGGCCACCGCGCAGATCTTCTGGTCCCCGTTCTTGACCACGTTGATGCAGAATTTGAGCCCGGCCTTCTGCGCGATCTCCTCGATCGCCTCGTGGAAGAGGTTTCCCTCGATGTTGGCCAGCCGGGTCTTGGGGTGGTCCAGCATCACGGGCCCGTGGGTGTAGGAGATCATCTTCTCTCCCGCAACGCCCACGGCCACGGTCTTGCGGCCTCCGCTGAAGCCCGCGTACTGGTGGGGCTCCACGATGCCGGTGGCGATGAGGAGGTCCGAGTCGTGCGCGATCTTGTTGAAGATGATGGGAACCTTGTTGGCGCTCAGCCCGAGGTCCACCAAGGCCTTCGGGTCCTCCGCGTCATGGTCTATGACCCGGTAGCGCTTGACGATCCGGCGGCCGAGCTTCTCGACCTTCTCTTCAGGGGTGCTGGCGCGGTGCATCCCCACGGCCACGAGGATGGTGATGTTCCCGTCGGAGACCCCGGCGGCATCGAGCTCCGAGAGCATCGGCGCAACAAGCGCCCCGTCGGGGCAGGCGCGGGTGATGTCCGTGATGACGATGCAGACCTTCGAGGAAGGCTTGGCGAGTTCCCGCAGGGGCTTCGCGCCCAGGGGGGCCTTGAGGGCGTCGAGGACGGCGCGCTTTATATCCGTAACCGGCGGGTAGGGCTTGGGCTCGGCCACGTCCACGCGCATCGTGGGCGGGACCTCGAAATCGAGCTTTCCGCGGCCGAATGGAAGGGAGTGCATTGACAGCCGCCCACAGCGGATTTTAGACCGCCGCGGGCGGCTTGCTTTGGACGAATAACCTACACCGACACCGTCCGGGTCTCTTCAACGGTCTTCGTCACCGAGGAGACGGTCTTCGCGAGCTGGGCCTTCTCCTCGTCCGTCAGCTTGATCTCAAAGATCTTTTCAACGCCCTTCGAGCTGATGAGGCACGGGACGCCTATGAAAAGGCCTTTGACTCCGTACTCGCCCTCGCAAAGCGCGGCGCACGGCAGGACGCGCCTCTTGTCCTTGAGGTAGGACTCCGCCATGGCTATGGCGCTCCAGGCCGGGCTGAAGAAGGCCGAACCCTTGCCGAAAAGCTTCACGATCTCCGTGCCGGCCTCGCGCGTTCGGGTGAGCAGGCGGTCGATAACCTCCTTGGCCGCGATCTCGCAGAGAGGAACGCCGCCGACCGTGGTCAGCCTGGGCAGCGGCACCATGTCCGGTCCGTGGCCCCCGAGCACCGTGCCCGCCACGTCCTCCACTGAAACGCCGAGTTCCATGGCGATGAAAGAGCGCCAGCGCGCGGTATCCAGGGTCCCGGCCATTCCGACCACCTGGCGCTTGGAGAATCCGGTCAGCTTGTGGAAGCAATAGACCATGGCGTCCAGGGGGTTGGTGACGATGATGCAGAACGCCTCGGGGGCATGCTGCTTGACGCCCGCGGCCACGTCGGTGATGATCTTGATGTTGACGTTGAGCAGGTCCTCGCGCGTCATCCCGGCTTCGCGCGGCTTGCCGGCCGTGACGATGACGACGTCGGCGCCCTTGATGTCCTTATAGTCGCCGGTGGCCGTGATATTGGCGTCGTAATTTCCATGCGGCGCCATCTCCATCAGGTCAAGGGCCTTGCCCTTGGCCATGTTCACGTAGGAGGGGACGTCCAGGATCACGATGTCCCCAAGCTCCTTCTGCGCGGCAAGCATGGCCAGATTCTGGCCGATCTGGCCTGCGCCGACTAGAGCGATCTTCTTTCTCATTTGAAGCCTCCTCGTATGCTATGTTGTTGTGACGCCAGCGTAGGCAGCCGGAGCTTTCACCTGCTGGGCATCTTTCCTGCGTTCCGAGTCCTGCGCGTCGACGACCGCGATGGCCGCCATGTTGACGATGTCGTCCACCTCGTCGTCCCTCTGCAGGACGTGCACCGGCTTGCTCATGCCCATCAGGATCGGCCCGATGGCCGTGGCCCCTCCGACGCGGCTTAAGAGCTTGTAGGCGATGTTGCCGGCCTCCAGGTTGGGGAAGATCAGGACGTTGGCGCCTCCCTTGAGCTTGCTGAAGGGATAGGTGTGCTCGATGATCTCCGGCACGACCGCGGTGTCCGCCTGCATCTCGCCGTCGATCATGAGCTTGGGGTCCTTCCGCTTGACGATCTCGACGGCGCGGCGCGCCTTCTCGGTCAAGGGATGAGGGGTGCTGCCGAAGTTCGAGAAAGAGAGCATGGCCACCCTGGGCTCCACGTCGAAGCGGCGGGCCGTCTCCGCGGCCAGGAGCGCGATCTCGGCCAAGATCTCGGCGGTGGGCTCGATGTTCACCGTGGTGTCCGCGAAGAAGTAGACCTCCTTCTTCATGATCAGCATGTAGAGCCCGGAGACCGTCTCGTGCCCCTCGCGCACATGGATGACGCGCAGGGCGGGCCGGATGGTGTGCGGGTAGTGCTGGGTCAGGCCGGAGATGAGCGCGTCCGCGTCGCCCAGCTTCACCATCATGGCGCCGAAGGTGTTTTTCTCCAGCATGAGCTCCCGGGTCCGCGCCAGGGTGCAGCCCTTGCGCTGGCGCAGCCGGAAGTACTCCTGCACGTATTCCTCGCGCTTGGGGAAGGCGGTGGGGTCCACGACGACGGAGCCCTCCAAGGCGAGCCCGTGCTCCGCGGCGACGGACCGTATCTTGGCCTCGCCGCCCAGCAGGATGGGCTTGGCGATCCCTTCGTCGATGAGCACCTGGCTCGCGCGCAGGATCTTCTCCTCCTCTCCCTCCGGGAAAACGATGCGCTTAGGCGAGCGCTGGGCCTTGGCGATGACGCTGCGCATCACCTCGCGGTCCCGGCCCAGCCTCTTTTCGAGCTGGAGCCGGTACTCGGCGATGTCCACGGGCTTCTGCGCCACTCCCGTCTTCATTGCGGCCTCGGCCACGGCGGAAGCCTCCCAGAGGAGCACCCGCGAGTCGAAGGGCTTGGGGATGATGTAGTTGCGGCCGAAGCGCAGGCTTTCGCCGCCGTAGGCCTTGCGCACCGAGTCCGGCACGTCCTCCTTGGCGAGCTTGGCGAGGGCGTAGGTCGCGGCCAGCTTCATCTCGTCGTTGATGGTGCTGGCCCGAACATCCAGCGCGCCCCGGAAGATGAAGGGGAAGCCGAGCACGTTGTTGACCTGGTTGGGATAGTCGGAGCGGCCCGTGGCCATGATGATGTCCGCTCGCGCGGCCACGGCCACGTCGTAGCGGATCTCCGGGTTGGGATTAGCCATCGCGAACACGATGGGGTTTTTGGACATGGCGCGCAGCATCTCGGGCGTCACCACATCGGCCGCGGAGAGCCCCACGAACACGTCCGCGCCGCGCATAGCCTCGGCCAGGGTGCGGGTGTCCGTGTCGCTTGCGAACTTCTCCTTGTAGGGGTTCATGCCCTTGGTGCGGCCCTTGTAGACCACGCCCGAGGTGTCGCAGAGGATGATGTTCTCCCGGCGGACCCCGAGCCGGAGGTAGTGGTCCGCGCAAGCGAAGCCCGCGGCCCCGGCTCCGTTGAAAACCACCCGCGCGCTGCGGATGTCCTTGCCCGCGACCTCCAGGGCGTTCAAGAGGGCCGCGCCGGAGATGATGGCGGTGCCGTGCTGGTCGTCGTGCATCACCGGGATCTTCATGGTGCGCTTGAGGGTCTCCTCGATAAGGAAGCACTCGGGCGCCTTGATGTCCTCCAAGTTGATGCCCCCGAAGGTGGGCTCCAGGAGCTGGCAGACCCGGATGACCTCCTGGGGGTCCTCGGAGGCGACCTCGATGTCGAAAACGTCTATGTCCGCGAAGCGCTTGAACAGCACGCCCTTGCCTTCCATCACGGGCTTGCCGGCGGCTGCGCCGATGTTGCCCAGGCCCAGGACGGCGGTGCCGTTTGAGACCACGGCGATCAGGTTCCCCTTCGAGGTGTACTTGTACACGTCCTCGGGGCGGGCCTTGATCTCCAGGCAGGGCTCGGCGACGCCCGGCGTATAGGCGAGGCTCAAGTCCCGCTGCGTGTAGCAGGGCTTGGTGGATACGACCTCGATCTTGCCGGGGGTGGGATGGGCATGGTAATCGAGGGAGTCTTCTTTCCTTGGGGCCATGATTTTCAGCCTCCGTCGCGTGCGGCGATGCCGCTATTATACCGAAAAACCGCCGTACCAAACCTACAAACTCTGGATGTTTGATGCGTCAGTATGCCAAGACATCCGGCGGGGACCCTTTGGCCCCCGCCGGATAATCCCCCAGCCTTGAGGCCGAGGGCCGCGCACGGCAATCGCTAAGCCTTGACCGGCGTCTTGCTTCCGGCCTTCGCGACCACCTCCTCCAGCATGGCCGTGGTGACGGACTTGGGCCTCTCGAGCGCATAGCCCAGCCCGCGGTCCCAAATGAGGTTCGCGGATACGCCGAGGGCGCGGCCGATGCCGAAGAGCACGGTGTAGAAGTCGTACTCCTTGAGCCCGTAGTGCCACTGGATGACGCCGGACTGGGCGTCAACGTTCGGCCACGGGTTCTTGGCCTTGCCCTGCTCCTTGAGGATCGGCGGAACGACCTTGTAGAGCACGTCCACGTAGGCGAAGATGGGGTCGTTGGGCAGGTGCTTGAGGCAGAAGTCCCGCTGGGCCATGTAGCGCGGGTCGGTCTTGCGCAGAACCGCATGCCCGTAGCCCGGGATCACCTGGGTCTTCAGGGTGTCCCACACGAACTTCTTCATCTCCTCCTCGGTCGGGGTCTTGCCGCCCATCTTGTCCATGACGCCCATGATCCAGCGCAGGACCTCCTGGTTCGCCAGGCCGTGCAGCGGCCCAGCCAGCCCGTCGATCATGGCGGACAACGAGTAGTATATGTCGGATAAGGCGCTCGCGACCAAGTGCCCGGTGTGCGCGCTCACGTTTCCGCTCTCATGGTCGCTGTGCAGGATGAAGTAGAGACGGGCCACGTCGTCATAGGGCTTTTCGATGCCCATCATGTGCGCGAAGTTGCCGCCGAAGTCCAGGTTCGCATCCGGCGCGATGATCTTGTCGCCGCGGTACTTCAGCCGGAAGATGTAGGCCCCGATCTCAGGGAGCTTCGCCAGGAGGTTCAGGGCGTCCTCGTACATGGGATCCCAGTAGTCCATCTTGCTCATGCCCTCGTTGTAGCGCTTGACGAAGAGGGACTCCCTCTGCAGGCAGAGTATCGCGGCCGAGAACATGGTCATCGGGTGGCTGTCCCGAGGCATCGCGCGGAGCACGTCGAAGACGTACTTCGGGACCTGGCGGCGCTTGCGGAACTCCTCGGTCACGGCGTCCACGTCGCCGGCTGTCGGCACGTCGCCAGTCAAGAGCAGGTAGAAGAAGCCCTCCACGGAGGGCATCTCGCGGCCTTTGACCTTGGGCAGCTTCTCGAGCACCTCGGGGATGGTGAACCCGCGGAAGCGGATTCCCTCGAAGGGGTCGAGATAGGAGATGTCCGTCACGAGGCACTTGATGTCCCGCATCCCCCCGATGCACTGCTCGATCGTCACGTCGTCGAGCTTGACGTCGCCGTACTCCTTCAAAAGCTTGGTCGTCCTCGGACGCCAAGCCTTGATCTTCTCGAACAGCTTCTCTTTTAGATTGGACATAGCCCTCTCTTGATTCGGTGAATTGTAATCCGACTTCATGGTAGCAAGCGGTCCGAATGCGGGACAAATTATTAATTTTTATGAGGCTATTAGAAAAACTTATATACGCTATCTTTTCGGCCCGGCGCTTCTCACCTCGGGGGGACAGCCGGACTCGAACTTCTTGAAGTTGTCGATGAAGCGGGCCGCGAGCTCCCGGTACTTCTGCATGTAGCGGGCCTTGTCGGGCCAGGAGTCCGCCGGGTTCAGCACCCCCGCGGGGACCCCGTCGCAGGACCTTGGGACGCTGAAGCCGAAGACCGGGTCTAATGCGTACTCCACGTCCAAAAGCTTCCCGCTTAGGGCCGCCTCGAGGAGCGCGCGAGTGTGTTTTATGCTGATGCGCTTGCCCACCCCGTAGGGGCCGCCGACCCAGCCGGTGTTGACGAGCCAGCAGTTCGCTCCGTACTTGAGGATCTTGCGCTTGAGGATGTCCGCGTACACGGCTGGATGGTGGACCATGAAAGGCGCGCCGAAGCAGGTGCTGAATGTCATCTCCGGCTCCTTGCCCAGCCCTATCTCTGTCCCCGCGACCTTGGAGGTGTACCCTGAGATGAACTGGTAGAGGGCCTGGTCCGGGGTGAGCTTCGCGATGGGCGGCATCACGCCCGAGGCGTCGCAGGTCAGGAGGATGATGTTCTTGGGATGGCCCCCCGCCTTCTCCGGCACGGCGTTGGCGATGAACTCCAGAGGGTAGGAGGCGCGGGTGTTTTCGGTGCGCGACTCGTCGTCGAGGTCGATCATGCGCGTCACCGGGTCAAAGGGCACGTTCTCGAGGATGGCCTCGAAGCGCCTGATCGCCGCGTAGATTTGCGGCTCGGCCGTGGGCGAGAGATGGATCATCTTGGCGTAGCAGCCGGCCTCGAAATTGAAGACTCCCGCGTCGCTCCAGCCGTGCTCGTCGTCGCCGATGAGGCGGCGCCTTGGGTCCGCCGAGAGGGTCGTCTTCCCGGTGCCGGAGAGCCCGAAGAAAAGGGCCGCGTCGCCCTCCGGGCCGATGTTGGCCGAGCAGTGCATGGAGAGCACTCCATCCAGGGGCAGAAGGTAATTCAAGATCGTAAACACCGATTTCTTGATCTCCCCGCCGTAGCCCGTGTTGCCGATGATGCAGAGCTTGGCCGCGAAGTTGAGGACGATGAAGGTGTCCGACGCGGTCGAATCGATCTGGGAGAGGGCCTTGAAGGACGGGACAGAGATCACCGTGAAGTCCGGCGCGAACCTCCGGTACTCCTCGTTGGTCGAGGGCCGGATGAACATGTTGCGCGCGAAGTGGCTGTGCCAGGCCAGCTCCGTGACGACGCGCACGGAGAGGCGGTAGTCGGGGTCAGCCCCGCCGTAGCAATCCTGAACGAAGAGGTCCCGGCCCTGCAGGAAGCCCAAGAGGCGGTTGTAGAGGTCGTTGAATTTCTCCGGGCTGAAAGGCCGGTTGTACTGCCCCCACCAAATCTTGTCAGATGTGGTCTCCTCCTTGACGATGAACTTGTCGTTGGCCGAGCGCGCGGTGTGCTTGCCCGTGTCCACCAGCACCGCGCCCATGTGCGAAAGGCGGCCCTCCTGCCTGAAGATCGTCTCCTCGCAGAGGGCGGAGGTCGGCAGGTTCCAATAGACCTTCCGCAGGTTCGTAAATCCGTGGTTTTCAAGCCCGTAGTCGCTCTTGAGAGATTTGGCCGTGTCTTCCGCCGGGGTCTTGATGTTCAGGATATTGTTCATAGCCAGTCTCTCACCAGTTTCCGCTCCCCGATGTATATCTCGTTGGGCGAAGCGGGATCGAGCGCCCATTTGATGCGGGCCACGCCCTCGGTGATGTCCTTGACCGAGGTGCAGTAGCTAAGCCGCAGATGCCCCTCCATGCCGAATTCCTTGCCCGGAACCGTGACGACCAGGGCCTTCTTGAGCAAAAACTGCGAGAGCTCCACCGACTTGTTGCTGTAGGCTCTGAAGTCAGGCAGACAGTAATACGTCCCGTCCGGCTTGGTGACCTTGACCCCGTTGAAGGACTCAAGCTCCTGCATCATGACATTGCGGTTGTTCTCCAAGGTCAGCCGCAAAGCCTCTATGGGGCTCTGAAGCCCGGTCAGCGCGCCCTCGGCGGCTGCCTGGAGCACGACCGATGTGCAGGAGACGGTCTGGGCCTGCACGTTCAAGAGGACCATCACGATGTCCTTTGGCGCCACGACCCAGCCGATCCTAAATCCCGTCATGCCGTAGAGCTTTGAGATTCCGTTGATCGTGATGACCTTCGTATTCTCCGTGTCCTTGGCGGTGAATTTATAAGGGGAAGCCGGGGTCTTGCCGTCGAAGACCAGCTTGTGGTAGATGTCGTCCGAGATCATGTAGATGCCCTTCTTTTCGCAGAGGTCCACGATCCCGGCGATCAACTCCTCCGGGTACACGGCCCCGGAGGGGTTGTTGGGGCTGTTGACGATGATGGCCTTGGTGTAGGAGCTGAGCGCGGCCTCGATGTCCTTCATCCTCGGGATGAAGCGGCCGTCCTCCGGAGTGACGATCACCGGGATACCGTAGACCATCTTGATCATCTCGGGATAGCTCACCCAGTAGGGGGCCAGGACGATGACCTCGTCCTGCGGGTTGAGCAGGGTGTAGAGCAGGTTGTAGAGCGACTGCTTGGCCCCGGCCGAGACAATGACGTTTTCGGGCCCCACGACCCGGTCATAGTTTTCCTCGGTGTAGCGGACGATGGCTTTCTTTAAGGAAGGGATGCCGTCCGTCGGCGTGTACTTGATGTCCCCCTCCTTGAGCTTGGCGGCCGAGGCGAGGATCGCGTTGATGGGCGCCTTGTTCTTCGGCTCCCCGCCGCCCAGGTGGATGACGGCCTCGCCCTTTTCCCTTAGGATACGGGCTTGCTCGTTGAGGCTCAAGGTCGGCGATTCGGCGATGGATCTGGCAAGCGTGCTGGCGCCCATGGCATTTCTCCAAAAAACTTTTGGGGATGATAGCAAATATCGGTCCTGGGCGTGGACGTACCAAACATCCAGAATCCGTAGGTTTGGCACGTCCCGAACCAACGCCGTTCGGATGTTTGGGACGACCTTGCGCTGGCTTTTCCCCTTCCTCACCTACGGGTCCGGAAGGATGAAATGTGACATCCTCTACAACACGGCTTTCCTCTATATCCCCCTGCTGGCCTGGTACGCGCC
Source organism: Elusimicrobiota bacterium (assembly GCA_016212885.1). GTDB lineage: Bacteria > Elusimicrobiota > Elusimicrobia > UBA1565 > UBA1565 > UBA9639. Next base: position 18,050 of record JACRDO010000052.1, read on the forward strand.
GATATGGCGGTTCATCCGGACCTCGGAGGCGGCTCTCAAGGAGACGGTCCGGCGGCGCATGTCCTCGATCTACCGCGCGATCTTCTCGCTGTTCGGCATCTTCCTCGCGGCCAAGCTCCTCACGCACCTCTTCGCCTACCGCCATGTCCTGGTCTGGAGGGATTTCTTCCTCTTCAACCTGCCGGCCATGCTCCTTTCGGTCATGATCTGGATGTTTGGGCCGAACGAGCCGCGGAATGGGTCCCCATGTCAGGGAACCCAAAAGATGTCGGATATCCAAGCGCTTTTTTTGATTTACCTTGCCTTGGGCAAGGAAAAGTCGAAAAGATATTGCGGAATATGCATAATTCCATTTTGACCTGACGAGGTCATGTCCTCAGATGTGATTATCGGCATCAGCGTTTTTTTACGTGACTCACGAGCGCGAGCTTTATAACCTCGCGAGCTTCGGCCGAGAGAGCCTCCTTGTCGTAGCCGACTGTCCCGCCGTTGATCCAGCATATCCGCTGCTGCGTGGCCAGCGGGACGAGCAACGTGCGTGCGCACCGGCCGGCTGCGCCTGGTCGAGAGCGCGCGCGTCATCCGCTACGCGGACCTTATGTTACCGAACCCAAATCAGCATCGGGGCGGGATGCATCAAGAGATTGTCCCAGGGCCGACAGGCAGTCCTTTGGGTCATCCTCCTTGCCATGCCGGTCGCTTTTCTCCAGGTGATGCGGCCATTCGTGACGAACAGGGGACAACTGCTGGTCAGAAAATCGGGCGAGGGCGTGACCCGGGGGAACCTGGGCATGTTGCGAGGCGTTCTGTTCGACTATCATAAGTCACATGCCAGCCGTTACCCTGATTCGCTCGATCCGTTGGAATATGGAGGCAAGAAGGTCGGACCTCCCCCGAAGGCCAAAATCCCTCCCCATCATCCCGACTCCTTCGTCGTGACTTATGCCTCATCGCCGACTGATTTAGGCGGCTGGCTTTACAATAACATTGAGGGACATCCAGGGTTTGGACAGGTCGCCGTCAACTGCACTCACACCGATACCAAGGGCAAGGCCTGGACTTCCTACTGATTGCCGCTATGGCGTCATTTTCGGGATCGTGTGGGCCCTAGATAAACAGCTTGAGCGCCAGCAGGACCACGCCGGCGAGCAGAGAGACCCCCGCGCCGATGCCGAGCAAGAGGATGTCCCTCCTTGTCTTCGCCGCCAACTCTTCCTCGGATTTGGCCGTGATCAGGAAGCACCCGCCGGGCAGGGTCGGCTGGCCGAGCGTCAATTCGCCGCGCGCGTCCGACGCCTCGCCCAGCACGAAAGCGAAGCGGCCGACGGGAAATGTCCGCTCGCGATAGCGGTAGCCGAGCGTGCGCCGGCCCTCGTGGGATATCGAGAAGCCTGAGAGCAGCTGGAACGCGAAGCCGCCCAGGGTTATCCGCCCTTCGGAAAAAGCGGCCGCCGCCTCGGGCTCAAAACGGTCCACGCCCGGCGGCCAGTCTATGTCCGCCCCTTCGGGATCAACCTTGACGCGGCCGGTCTCATCCTCCACCTCAAAGGGCACGGCCCGCTCGCTCCGGCTGATGGTCTCGGTCTTGCGCACGCGCCTGGACCGGCGCTGGCGCGTCTGCGCGTCCTCTTCCCAGACGGTCTCCTCGTATTCCCATACGACCTCGTTCTGATACGCCACGCACTTCTCCTTGGCGAACATCGAGGTCAGGGGGTCCGCGCAGGCCACGAGGCCCTTCACTTCAGCCGCATACCTGAACTTCCCCTGGCCCAGGTCGCGGACGCTCGCGGCGTGCAGTTCGCCGAGGGTCTTGGCCGTGAAAGTCTCGGTGCGCGAGAGCGCTGCCAGCTTCTTGGCCGTGGACCTGCGAGCCAGAAGCAGCCCGGCTCCGGCCGCGATCAGAATGATGCCGATGATGTGCATGCTGCCCTCCTACACCAAGTGCGACAGGTAGTACGGCATCTGCCTGCGCCACCACACCCAGTCGTGGTTGACGTCATGGCCCCAGAAGTCCACCCAGCAGGGGATCCCCTGGCTTCGAGCACGCGCTTCATCTCCCGGGTCCTGGATGAAATCCACGACGGGCCGGCAGTTCCGCAGGAAGTTCGGGCAGAGGCAGAAGATGTTCACGGGACAATTGTACTACAGTTCCCGCCGTTGTCTCATAAAGCACGACTCGCAAGCCCGTCAAAATACGTATTAGTAGATATATCTACTTATTCGTTGACATAGCCGGCGGCGGCTGCTAAAAACTCCATGGAAACCTTCTGGAAACCGGCGGCGCGCGAGCTTTTAAGGCGGCTTGAAGGGTCGCCTCGCTTGATCCAAATCTTGGTCGGCCCAAGGCAAGTCGGGAAAACCACCGCGCTCGATCAGATTGCCCAGGCGCTCCTTCCTCAAGGCTTCTCCACGATCATGGCCAGCGCGGATGCGGTGGCCGCCCCGCCCGCGCAATGGATTTCGGAGCACTGGCAACGGGCGAACGCCCTCGCCCGCGGAGGCAAGCCCGCGCTTCTCTTCTTCGACGAACTTCAAAAGATCCCGGGGTGGAGCGAAATCCCCTTCAGCCTGGCTCAATATTGCCGCTGCTCCGAGTTAGGTTTTTCGATTTCCCTTTTGATGTGGGTCAGGTCAGAACCACCCGGAATATGGGCCTGAATCAAATAATCTTGACGAGATGGGAATATCGGGATAGTTTTTTATCAACCGTGCACAAAACAGCGGGCTCGGCTATTGCCTGCGCGACTAGGAGGCGATCGAATGGATCGCGATGGTGAAGCGGAATCTTGGCTACGATCGCCGCAGCCTCGGCGCGCACCGGCAACTCCACAAAGCCACTTTCCACAGCGGCATGTGCAATCAAGTCCGGTCGGGCCTGCGCAGGAAGGCGGCCGAGCGAAAGTTTAATGGCTATTTCCCAAATACTGGCGGCGCTGAAAAGAATCTCGGATTCAGAGTCCTCTATCCGAACCCTGGTCGCCTGGGCGAGTTTGTTGGGTTCCACCAGGGCCCAAAGCAGGATATGCGTGTCTAGCAGAACGCGCATCAATCCCCCTCAAACAGGCGGCTCGCGGACCTCGGCAGCGGTTCGTTGAAACCGGAAGGGATCTTGAATTTCCCTTTTAGAATTCCCAGATGACGATGCACTCTTGTGAGGGGCACCAGTTTTGCGACGGGCTCCCCGGCACGCGCGATGATGACTTCCTTGCCTTTCGCCGCCTCATCAATCAACTGCGAGAGTCTTGTCTTTGCGGCATAGACGTTGACCGTCATAAGCCCTCCTCGCCCCAACGGCGTAACATGGTCAGACTAGACCAAGCCATATATAAAGTATAACAGCCCCTCCTTGAAGCGTCAAGGGGGCGACACTGTTTTAGAAAATCAGACGAGGTTGCGGGGCTCCACTGTCGTATGGGCTCAAGCCCGCGATGCCGCATAGCCATACGGCGGCGTCCACAAACGCCAGCGCGAGAAGCTGTGCACAAGCGACAATACTAGGGTGCGAACCCGCCAGACAGACGTTGACCGCCTCAGAGACCGACGACAAGAGACTAGGATATAGCTCGTCAACACATTGCACCATCTGCTCACTCGAATCGGCACGGCACGCCTTGAAGGCCGCGGGAATAGGAATGTTAGTTACCGCGCTACGCATCTGCTCCACGCATCTGTCCAATATGCCGTGGCTGCCGCTGGCATTGAGGAAATTCTCGACCTTAAGTCTGCCTTGATCAAAATCGACGTCTTGGATATTGCCTGCATCCCCGTATGCCTGACCTGCACCTAATGAGCATAAGAGAACACATGTTCCTATTGTAGAATGAAACCAGATCCCAAATGCCGCCATATCAAACCCTTTCATGTCGGTCACCTCCCTCTTGTGGACTCGTGATTTCAATAGAAGCCCTAAAGTATTATAGGCACAGAACCCTCTGTATATGTTGTGTCCATGAGGGTAATACGGCAAAGGCATCGGCTCTATATGCAACTAGGACGTTGGTCCCAACCGGGCCGCCGCGAAGCTGTGCGAAACGCACAGGTTCCCACGTTTGTTGCAGGCAAGCGGCGTTCCTCAAAGTTCCCAACGCCCGCAGGGCCATGGGCACGTTAAAGTCCTCGTAGCCCGACATCGGCCTGTTATTCTATTATTCATGCCGGAATGAACGCGGAACTGCCTGCCCCTCTTTCGCCGGCGGACCGCTGGCGCAGCTACATCCTTTGCCTGCTGGGCTGGATGTTCGACTTCTACGACCTGGTCCTCTTCGCCTATCTCGCCAAAGCCATCGGCCGGGACTGGAACTGGGGGGCGTCCTTCAACCACAACAAGGCCTGGCTTGTGGGCCTGGCGCTCGCGGCCTCCGGAGCCGGCGGGATCATTTTCGGCGGCCTCTCTGACCGCTTCGGCCGCAAGAGGGTGATGGCCTGGACCATCCTCATCTACTCTTTGAGCACCGGGCTCTGCGGGCTATCGACCGGCATCATGGCCCTGGGGCTCTTCAGGGCCATGACGGGCCTCGGCGTGGGCGGGGAGTGGGCCACGGGGCACGCCTTGATGGCCGAGATATTCCCGAAGGAGCGCCGCGGACTCGCCTCGGCCCTGCTGCAGGCCGGCGAGCCGATCGGAGTGGCCCTGGCCGTGATCGCCGGGCTTTGGCTTGAGCCGCGGATCGGCTGGAGATGGGTGTTTCTCCTCTCCGCCCTGCCGGCGCTGCTCGTAGTATGGGTGCGCCGGGACCTGCGGGAATCGCCGCTCTGGATGAACCTGCGCGCGCAAGGCGCGAAGGGGGGGCCGGGGTTCATCGAACAGTACCGCGTGCTGTTGACCAAACATTGGAAGCCGGCCCTGCAGGGCTGGATCCTGGGCTGCACCAAGCTCGGCACCTACTGGCTGACCTACGTCTGGCTGCCCGAATATTTCGCGGAGCTTGAGCACGCGGCCGGCGCCGCGGCTTCCGCGTCCTTCTCCGCGGTGCGCCTTAAATTCATCCTCTTGGCCCAGGCCGGCCAACTGGTCGGCATGCTCCTCTTCGGCCCGATTTCCGACCGCATCGGCCGCCGGCCGGCTTTCACCGCGTATTCCCTCCTGACGGCCGCGGGGCTGATCGCGCTCTCGCGCTTCGGGCCGCAGATGCTGGCGGAGCCTCTCTGGTTCTGGCCCGCGATGGCCGCCGTGGGATTGGGCTCCGGCTGCACAGCCGGCTTCGGGGCCCTGCTGGCCGAGCTGTTTCCCACCCGTATCCGCAACACGGCCATGGGCACGGTCTACAACATGGCTCGCGCCTTCCAGTTCGTGACCCAGCTGCTGATGGGGCTCATCGCCACGCGGGCCGGGGTCTCCGAGGGCATCGGGCTTGCCGCGGGCTTCGCCCTGATAACCGCGGCCTGGGTGTGGACCTTCCCGGAGACCCGGGGGATCGTCCTGCGGCAGGAGTAGCAACGAGGAGGCCGCGACTATGGAAGGCAAAAAAGGCTTTTGGAGCCTCGGGTCCGTGAAGAGGGACGACCCGAGCCAGCTCCATGTGATCCTCGTCATCCCGCTCTTCCTCTTGGGCGTGGACGTCGCCTTCCGCTCCTTCTTCTTCACGGCGTTCGGGAAGGCCGTCTCGCCGGAAGCCTTCACCTCCCTCCTGACCTACGGGTCCGGGAGGATGAAATGGGACATCCTCTACAACACGGCTTTCCTTTACATCCCCCTGCTGGCCTGGTACGCCCCCATCTGGCGGTTCATCCGGACATCGGAGGCGGCGCTCAAGGAGACGGTGCGGCGGCGCATGTCCTCGATCTACCGCGCGATCTTCTCGCTGTTCGGCATCTTCCTCGCGGCCAAGCTCCTCACGCACCTCTTCGCCTACCGCCACGTCCTGGTCTGGAGGGATTTCTTCCTCTTCAACCTGCCGGCCATGCTCCTTTCGGTCATGATCGAGCTCTGCTTCACCGTGATCTTCGCGGACAACGTCTTCGCAAACGCCGCGGGCGGCCTCATGGAGCGCATCTACGACCGCGAGGAGCTCTACGCGATGCGGCCCGGGGCCAGCGTCTCCCTGGTGGTCAAGATCGCCTTCCTGGTCCTTTCCACGGCCGTGGTCCCGATGCTGATGCTCTACGCCTATATCCGCATCGGCCTGCGCGTCCCCGAGTTCCAGCTTCAGGCGGTCGAGAGCCTGCTCATCAACTCCTTCACGCCCATGATCCTGGGCATCGCCGTGGTCCTGGGCACCCTGCAGCGCCCCGTGGACAACCTCATCGCCAAGATGAACCGGCTGGCGGAGGGCGACTTCGACGTGAAGACGCGGGTCTACTTCAGCGACGAGATCGCCAAGATCAAGTCGAGCTTCAACCGGATGGCGGACCAGCTCAAGGAGCGCGAGACCCTGCGGGAGACCTTCGGGAAATACGTCTCCGTCGAGGTGGCCAAGCGCCTGCTGAGCTCCGGGAAGGTGGACCTGGGCGGCGAGGAGATCGAGGCCACGGTCCTCTTCTGCGACATCCGCAACTTCACCCCCATGAGCGAGAGGATGACCGCCAGGGAGGTCGTGGATTTCCTCAACGGCTATTTCTTCCACGTGACCAAGCCCGTCATGGACAACAACGGGGTCATCAACAAGTTCATGGGCGACGCGGTCATGGCCATCTACGCGCCGATTTTGGGCTCCGAGGACCACGTGGGCGACGCGGTCCGCTCGGCCTTAGGCATGCGCGAGGCCCTGGGCCGGTTCAACGCCTCCCATCCCAAAGCCGAGCCGGTCCGCTTCGGCATCGGGATACAGACGGGGAGCCTGGTGGCCGGCAACGTCGGGACCCTGGCCCGCCTGGAGTACACGGTCA
>JACRDO010000051.1 GCA_016212885.1 Elusimicrobiota bacterium
GCTTGGTATGCTCAAGGCCCCAGCCTATGAAGCCTTGGCTCCGCGCATCGAGGAAGTCCAGCGCATGCTCGCCGCTCTCATTAAGAAGCTCACAGCTCAAAGCTCATAGCTCTTGGGCTGCGGGCGAAGCCCGCGCTGTGCAGGACGAAGAGGAAGGCGTCTTCGCCGGAAGCGGGACCTTCCTGGTCGACCGCAGCGAGAAGCGGCTGTGAACGCTTTCCAGGAGCTTCCCAAGAAGGCGCCCGGCAAGTTCCTGCGCAGCCTGTGGGAAGCCCCTCTCCTCTTCGACGTCTGCGGAGGGCTCTTAAGCCTCAAGGACATCCAGGGAAGGTTCGTCCGGTCGGATACTCTTCCATGCTCGGAGATCCCCCTCCCCGGCTGGTCCGGCCAGGAGCCGCCGATATGGATCACGGCTCCTGAGGTCAGGAAGTTCTTGGAGAACTGGTTCTCAGGTCGGCTCCAGAACGTCGGTCCGGACTCCTGATCCGGCTCACGGACGTCAGCGGACGGTGAAGGCAGTCAGCTGCTGCGGCTGCCGCCCTTCCTTTTCGCCTGCGGTCGGCCGAAGCGCTTGGTTGGATGCGCAACTATTGAATGAAGCCTTGTAGAACGCTGGCAAAGCCTGTCCGGGCATAGGTCGAGCTTGACGACTTTCACACGCTGCCAGGCATGGGAATCATGGGACGCATACCAAAGGTCGTAATTCCGCTGCAGATTCAGCCAGAGCTCGGGGGTGGTGCGGAACGCCTTTGCCAGACGCAGGGCCATGTCCGTAGTGATGTCCCCGCGCTCGTTGACGATCTTGGACATGGTCTTGCGCGACACCCCGATGGCCGCGGCAGCCTGAGAGACCGCCAAAGAAAGCGGCTCAAGATAGTGCCTCCTAAGAATACCGCCTGGGTGCGTGGGTGGTCGTTTCATGGGAATCATCAATTCATCTCCGCCCAGTGATAATCGACGCAATCGACTAAATAGACGTCTCCGTTCTCGAATCGAAACGTCACGCGCCAGTTGCCGGAGACTCTGAGGGACCAGCAGCCCCTCCGATCGCCCTTCAGCGGATGCAGAAAAGAGCCGGGGTAATCCATATCGTCTGCGACCGTCGCCGCGTTCAGCCTATCCAAGATGTCTTCCAGCTTCTTCGCGTGCTCGGGTTGGATTCCCCTCTTCACTCCATTGAGAAAGAACTTTTGGAGTCCCTTATGCCGGAAGCTCCTGATCGCTATTAAAGTGTAACCGATAGGGTTACGTCTGTCAAGGGGCGCCTAGCCCCACTCCAGGATGACCTTGCCGGACTTACCCGCGATCATGACCTCGAAGCCCTCCTCGAAGCGGTCCGCGGGGAAGCGGTGGGTAACGATCTTTTTGACGTCCAGGCCGCTCTGGAGCATGGCGCACATCTTGTACCAGGTCTCGAACATCTCCCGGCCGTAGATCCCCTTGATGAAGAGGCCCTTGAAGATCACATGGCTCCAGGGGATGGCGGTGTCGGAGGGCAGGATGCCGAGCAGGGCGATCTTCCCCCCGTTCTTCATCGAGTCGACCATGCCGTGGAAGGCCTCGGCGCTGCCCGACATCTCCATGCCCGCGTCGAAGCCCTCCGTCATCTTGAGCGACGCCATGACCTCCTTGAGGGAGGTCCTGCGGATGTCCACGGCGTTCTTGACGCCCAGCTTGCGGGCGAGGTCGAGGCGGTACTCGTTGATGTCCGTGATCGCGACGTGGCGCGCCCCGACGTGCCGGGCCACCGCGGCGGCCATGATGCCGATGGGCCCCGCGCCCGTGACGAGCACGTCCTCGCCGACGAGGTCGAAGGAGAGCGCAGCGTGAACCGCGTTGCCGAGCGGGTCCAGGATCGAGGCCTCGTCGTCGCCGATCCCCTCCGGGATCGGGAACACGTTGATCGCCGGGATGGAGAGGTATTCGGCGAAGCAGCCCGGCCGGTTGATGCCCACTCCCTTGGTGTTCGGGCAGAGGTGGCGCGTGCCGGCCCGGCAGTTGCGGCAGTGGCCGCAGACGACGTGGCCTTCGCCGGAGACCCGCATCCCGGGATGCACGCCCGCGACTTCCTTGCCGACCTTCACCACCTCGCCGACGAACTCGTGGCCCACGTGCATAGGCACCGGGATCGTCTCCTGGGCCCAGGCGTCCCACTGGTAGATGTGGACATCGGTGCCGCAGATCGCCGTCTGCTTGATCTTGATGAGCGCGTCGTTCTCGGAGATGCCGGGCTCCGGGACGTCCTCGAGCCAGAGGCCTTTTTCCGGGCGTTTCTTGACCAAAGCTTTCATAGGATTGCGCTCCTTGCCTTTGAATGTTATCACATTCTGTCCGTCCGTCTCGAATTTGGTATAATACCAACCTTGAGCAGCCTAGTGAAATCCGCCCTTGTCTGGGCCTGCTTCGCCGCAGTCCTTATTTCAGCCCACTCCCAGACACCCACTCAGCCCCTTCCCCGGATGAGGGACGCGGGCCGGCCGCTTTTCTCCGAACCCGCCGCGCCCCGCCCGCCCGCGCCTTCCCTCAAGCTCCCGCGGGCCGGCCGGCAGGCCCTCGTGATCCCCGCCCCTGTGGCGACCCTGCCCTACCGGCTCGAGTTCAAGCGCCTGCTCAGGGAAACGGAGCGCATCGATCGCTACGACGCGCTCATCCTCGCCCAGGCCCGGCGCTTCGGCATGGACCCGCGCCTTGTGAAGGCCATCATCGCCGCGGAATCCGACTTCAGGACAGAGGCGCGCTCCCCGCGCGGAGCGCAGGGCTTGATGCAGATGATGCCGGACACCGCCGAGGCCATGGGCCTGCCGAGGCGCAGCCTCGCGGACCCCGAAGGCAACGTCGCCGCGGGGACAGCCTACCTGCGCTTCCTTTTTGATAAAGCATGGACCAGGTTCAAGCTGCGCGGCGTGGATTTCAGCCGGGCTCCTCCCTGGGTGGTCCAGCGCATCATCGCGGCCTACAACGCGGGCCCTCGCTCCATGGTCCGCGCCGGGTGGCGTGCCGAGACGCGCTCCTACGTCCGGAAGGTCGTCCTCTTCTACCAGTCGGAAGTCGCGGACACGGCGCGCTCCTCTGCGCCGCGCCGGCCTTTGCCTGAAACCAGGCCCTGAGCCGCCGGCCTATTTTTCCACCGGGCCGCCGTTCTGGAGCGAGTAGGTCGCGTTCCTCTCGGCCGCGACGTCCTCCTTGATCGTGCTCGTCGGCGGCGTGACCTTGTGCGGCTTGCAGTTGGACTTGTCCAGGGCCTGGTCCGCGCATTCCTCCACGATCTGCCCCTGGTCCTTCTGCCCGTACTTGTCCTCGATCTCCTTGCCCTTGTCCTTGGCGGCTCCGGCCATCATGTTCGCCATGGCCATCATGCCCGCTCCGGCGATCACCAGCGCGACGCCCATGATCATGTAGTGCATGGCGGTGAGCGACAGAAACCCCGTGGCCGCCAGCTTCTTGGCGAAGATGATGAGGGCGAGGCCAGCTGCGATGAGCACGCCTCCCAGGATCATCAGCATCATCGCGGAGTTGGTCTGCTGCTTCGCGTCGTCGAGCTGGTCCTGATAGGGCGTCTGGTTCTCGCCGTTGACCGGCGGAGCATCCGTCACGTCCGGGGCGCCCTCGCCGGCGCCAGCTGGCACGACCTGGTTCCCCGATGTGATGCCCGTCCCCCCGAGCGGGGGTCCGGCGGCTTTCTGCTGTTCGAAAGCGTCCGTCGAGTACTGGCGGGAGGCCTCCCCAGTGCTCGACGCGCCGGTCTGGGAGAGCTTGTTGGCCAGCTTGAGCTGGCCCATCGCGCGCTTCGCCTTGCCCTTGCTGGACACCATCTTCTGGGACCTGATCGGGAGGCTGCGGGACAAGGGCTTCATGCGGCCGCTCGCCAGGGGCTTCGAGAAACTATTGGCGAGCTGCATCTGGATGCCGCTGTCCTTGAGCTTGCCGACGTTCGGAATGCCGCCGCCCGCGGAGAGGCCGCTCGTCATTTTCTGGGTGAAGTCCTTGGCGAGGGCGGCCTTGGCAGCGTCCGTCTGGGCCGACGGAAGCACGGGCGCCTCGGGGGCCGGCGGGGCTGCCGGCGCGTCCGTCGTTTCTTTCGCCGGCTCCGCGGGCGCGTCGGCCGCCTTCTCGGCCCGGGCTTCGCCGTAGAGCCCCTTGTTGGCCGCCGCGGCGAGCGCGAGGTTGTCCGGCATGGGGGCGTTAGTGAGGACGCTGTTGGCGCCCTGAAAGACGGGCGTCATCGGCGCAGAGCGGAGGTCGCGCTTGTCCCCGCCTAGGCCCTGGAGGGAGAGGGCCATGGCGCCGAGGAGGAAGATCGCGGGGGAGAGCATGCCCGCGAGCACGGCCATCGAGCCCCATTGGGAAGCGAACAGTGCCCCGAGCCAGCTCGACTTTCCGAAGCTTTGCGCGAGGAACTGGGCGATGCGGGCGCTGCCGAGGAAGCCGCCCGATCCTCCGGAGCCGACGGCGCCGCTTCCGCGCAGGACGATGCTGGGCACGCCCGCTTGCGAGCCGAGCCAGCTTGCCCCGCCCTTCTTCTCCTTGTCGTCCTTCTTATCGAGCTCGGGGATGTCCACGGGAGAGGCCGACTTGGGGGCTTGCGGAGAGTGATGAGATCTTTTCCAGAGTTTAGATGGTTTCATACACTAATAACATATAGGCCTTTCAGAATATTATCAAGACCCAAAGGACCTATGCCTAAAAATAGGCCCTTGGGCCCATTTGTCCGTTGGCCCGCGCTTTGAGCCGGCTCAACGGCCTCGCCGCAGCGCGCGCGGAATTTTGTATGATTCCGTGAAAGACTGTCCGGGAGGGATTTGTCATGAAGAAGGTTCTGCTGCTCCAGGCTCATGATGAGGAAATATGGGCAGACCATCTCAGCGGAGTTCAAGCGGCAGCCGGACAACTCGCTGGGGGGCGTCATCACGAGCGGCGAGGGCAACTCCCAGCGCAGCACGTCCGTGTCCTTCGCCGGCGCGGATGCGGCCTCCCGCACGTTCAAGCTGCGCATCAACTCCGAGGTGCTCGTCGTTTCGATCGCGGCCGAAGGGATCTCGAACGGGCATTTCGTCAACCCGACCTATTCGACCGTGATCGGCGGCAAATCGCTCAGCTATCGGATCGAGGTGGAGGGCTGCTTCGGGTACTCCATCCAGATGGCGATGATCATCCTCGGCGCGTACGCGCACTGAAGCGCCTACCGGCTTTTGGGGACCGGCTCGGCGCTGATTTTCGGCACGAGGATCTTGTGGAAATCGAAAGGCAGGATGGCCAAGCCGTCGCTGCGGCCTCCGTCCTTTAGCTCCTCGTCGACGTAGATGATGGGCGGGTCGCCCTTCCCCGGAGCGACGCTCACCAGAGCGGTCTCGCCCTTCAGATTGAAGTCGAAATGCCACAGCTCGAAGCCGCGGGCCTTCCGGGGCCTGTAGGCCCCCCCCAGCCTGCCCTTCTTCGCGTTGAAACGCAAGGTCCCCAGGCAGTTGGGCGTCATTTCCTGGCCCTTGGCCAGCCGGTTCTTGGCGAAGAAGTCGGTCCGGTATTTGTTGATGTCCGCGATCGCCTTCAGGGCCCCGGATGAAAAGACAATCCTGAACTCCCCGCCGGGGGATTGAGATAGAACGGAAACCGCATCTTCCGAGGCGTAGACTCCCGCTTCAGGAGAGCCTGTGAGCCCGATGCGGATCGCCTTCCCGCCTTCCGCCTCGAATTGGAGGCCTTCCTCGCAATCGGACGGCGTCGGCGGTTCGCCGGCGGCGCAAGGCCAGGCCAGGAGAGGCAGGGAGAGGAGGGCTGAGAGAGCGGCGAGTCGGATGGTCATTTTTCTTGTCTCAAGTAGGTTCTTAATGGCTGTCATGCAGTAGGGTGTGCAGGGCTAATGAGTGATCTTCGTTCATCATAGGTACGCCCAGCCCGTTCATCCCCGCGCCCGGCTCGTAGGACTTGTAGACGAGCTCCGTGCACACCAGGGCCTTGTCCGTCGCGAAGTCGAAGTCGAAGTCGTAGGGCCGCCCAGCGTAGCCGAAGGCGCGCAGCAGGGCCCTGGCCTTCTCCTTCTTGGACAGGCGGGGCCTCAGGGCCACGGCCGAGTCCGCGTCCAAGGAATGCTCCAGCGAGGTGAAGGACACGCCCTCGCTCATGGCCTCCATGACCCTGGGGGCATGCCCGTGCTCCGGCTCCAAGCCTTTCTTGTAGCTCTCCGGATGCGCGGCGCTCAGCAGGGTCTCCAGGCCGCGGTCGGCCGCGCCTTGGGACCCGGCCCAGCCCTTGACCTCCGGATCGTCGAAATAGCGCCGCCTCTCATCCGGGGTCCCGATGTAGATCGTCGCGTGCGGCCAGAAGCCCGGCAAGCCGACGTTGGAAAGAAACCATTCCCTCCGGACAAGCATGACGTCCCCCGGCTCCAGCTGCTCGCGGACCGCCGCGATCTGCTCCAGGGAGATGAGGGAGCGGTGCTTGCGGTAGACCTTGGTGTCCCCCATCCATCCGGCGACCCCGCTCTGGACCGGGAAGACGGCCGTGAAGCCGGCCTTGCGCAGCATGGCGAGCCCGTTCTTGAGGGTCATGCCCTCGCCGCGGCCCTTTCCGAACCCCCATATGCGCGAGGAGTCCTCCTCGATGCCGGGACCCAAGGCCTCCTCCAGCCTGACGCCCGGAGCCCTGGCCGCGGCCTCGTAGGCCGCGAACTGGGCCGCGCAGAGCACGTTGAGGAAGCGGAACCTAAGCTTCGCGTACGCGCCCGCGGGAAGGCCCAGTTCCGGGACCTCTTCGTCGAGGATGACGGCCAGGGACGGGTCCCTGTCAGCCGCCTCGATGAACTCCATGGCCCAGCGGTACTGGGCGAGGAAGGCCGCGTAGGCCACGGACAGGGCCCTGTCGCGCTCCGGGCCCTTCAGGCGCAGAAAAGCCGAATGGGCCCCGATCGAATCCAGGGCGAGCAAATAGTCCAGGAAGCTTTTCCAGAGCCCTCGGACCGACTCTTTCTGCCCCTGGTCGAGCATGCGCTTGGACTCCAGGTTCCGCGGGGGGAAGAGATCGGGATGGGCCCCCGCGTAGTCCAGCGCCGAGGCCAGGCCTTTGCGGTAGATCTGGACCTGATCGATGGAGCCGGCTGACGCGGACAACGGCATGCACAATGAGATGGACAATAGAAGAAGTTTCATGTCGGCCACATATTAGGAAATGTCTCAGCCCGGCACTAGCGCCGCTTGAACTTCGCGAACGCCGCCTCAACCGCGCCCCAGAGCAGGAGCAGGACGATGATGCTCCACCAATGGAGGGCGCCGGCCGCTCCCGGCATGTTCCCGCTGATGAGCCGGTAGCCGATGACGTAGATCACGCACGCGATGATGAAGGACAGCCAACCCCCGGATTTAGGACTTTCCTCGCTCACTGTGGTCCCTCCTTTTTAGCGGGGCGCA
>JACRDO010000002.1 GCA_016212885.1 Elusimicrobiota bacterium
AACCGGAAGATCGTTCTGCACACCGGCTCGCCCAAAGCCGCGGAAGCCTTCCCAGGGGCCGCGGTGTTGGAGCCGCAGGATTAGGACAGGGTTTGGCTAACCCGATCCGATAGATGCTCTAATTCGGGGGCAACGCCCCTTTAACGGGTCGACCATGGTACTGACCCTTAAAAGGGTCAATTGAGCAATCTCGGTTAGAATCCCAGCCTCTTTCTGCCCAGCCTCCAGACCCTGAGTTCCGAGCCGCCCGCGTCTGAGATCGCCGCGGCGGATAGCCTCCGAAAGGGGCGTGCGTTCCTCGGCGCAATCCATGCCCGCATACTGCCACATGTCTCCGCTCCGAGGCCGCAGAGTATGGCATAATTGTACTCGTGAAGACCCATTGGCGGCGGCTGCAGCGAGCCCTTAGATGTCCATACAGAAGCTCGACCACGTGAGCATCCTCTCAGCCTCGGCTGAGAAGACGGCCGCGTTCTATCAGGAGTTCCTCGGCTTCGAGCCGGCCGAAAAGCGCGAGCTGCCAAAACTGGGGATGAGGATCTGCGACCTCAAGGCCCGGGGGGATTTCATCGAGATCATCGAGCCCCTGGCCAAGGAAGGCAAGGAGGGCGGGCGAGAGGGTGGGCTCAAGCACGTCGCCTTCCGCTCCGACGACATCGAGGCGGACTTCGCCGCGTTCAAGCAAAAGGGCGCGGACATGGTCCATCCGGAGGTGCAGAGGCAGGGCCGCGCCGCCTTCTTCTTCGTCCGGTCCCCCTCCGGAGAGCTGGTCGAGGTCATCGAGTACCTGCCCTCCGACGCACCGCTGGACGGCATGTTCTGATGTTTTCATTCGAGGCCGGAAGGCCGCAAGGGATGACCGGGGGACTCCAGAAATGACGCTGAAAGGCAAGGTCGTGATCGTCTCGGGCGCCTCGCGCGGCATCGGCCTGGCCATCGCGAAGACGCTCCAGAGGGAAGGCGCGAAGATCGTTATCACGGCCGTCAACGCCGAGCGGCTGGTGAGTGTCCAGGCGGAGCTCGCCGCAAGCGGCGAGGTCCTGGCGATCCCCGCCGACGTCACGGATGAATCGGCGGTCCAAGCGGCCTTCATGAGGACCTTGGAGAGCTTCGGGAAGCTCGACGCCCTCGTCAACAACGCGGGCATGGCCCTGGCCCAGCCCGTGGCCGATACGACCCGCGAGCAGTGGGACAAGGTGATGGCGGTCAACGCTACGGGGCCTTTTCTCATGTGCCGCGAGGCGGTTCGGCACATGAAGGGGAGCAAGGTTCGGGGCAAGATCGTCAACGTGGCCTCGGTCGCCGGGGTTTCGGGAAGCTCCATGGCCGCGGCCTACTCCGCTTCGAAAGCCGCGCTCATCGGCTTCAGCAAGGCGCTGGCCAAGGAGGTCGCCCGGCACGGCATCAACGTCAACTGCGTCTGCCCCGGCGCCGCGGACACGGACATGTTCCACAAGGACACGATCGGGGTCCTGGCCGCCAAGTTCAAGGTCGACCGCGCCGCCCTGATGAAGAGCGTGCTCGCGAACATCCCGCTCGGGCGCCTCCTTCAGCCCGCAGAGGTCGCGGAGCTCGTCGCGTTCCTGTGCTCGGGAAAGGCCGACGCGATCACCGGGCAGGCCTATCGCATCGACTGCGGCTTCGACATTTGATCCGGGGGGCCCTATGGATATGAGGAAAAGGCTGCTCAAGCGGGTCGACGAGCTGGCGCCGGAGATCGTCGCCGTCAGCCGCTTCGTGCACGAACACCCGGAGATGGGCTACAGGGAATTCCAGGCGGCAGATTTCCTCGCCGGGAAGCTCGTGGCCCAAGGCTTCACGGTCGAGCGGCCCATGAAGAAGATGCGGACCGCTCTGCGGGCTGTTTTTAAGGGGAAACGTCCGAAGCCCGCCGTCGGCTTCATCTCCGAATACGACGCCTTGCCGGATATCGGACACGGCTGCGGGCACAACCTCATCGCGGCCTCGGGATTCGGCGCCGCGGCCGCCCTGGCGCCCTTCGCCAAGGAGCTCGGAGGCTCGGTGTGGCTCTTCGGGACACCCGCGGAGGAGTCCGGCAACGGCAAGGTCCTGATGGTGGAGGCCGGCCTCTTCGACCCGGTCGACGCGGTCATGATGATGCATCCGGAGTCCATGTACCTGGTCAACACCTCGGCCCTGGCCTTGGACGCGCTCGAGTTCCGGTTCTTCGGCAGGGCCTCCCACGCGGCGTCGACGCCCTACGAGGGGGTCAACGCCCTGGACGCGGTGATCCAGCTCTTCAACGCGGTCAACGCCCTGCGCCAGCAACTCAGGCCCGACGTCCGGGTGCATGGGATCATCACACAGGGGGGAAGTTTCCCGAACGTCATCCCGGATTTCACGGAGGCCCGGTTCTACGTCCGGGCGGAGAAGAGGAAGGGCCTCGACGCCGTGACGAAGAAGGTGAAGGGCTGCGCCCGTGGAGCGGCGCAGGCCGCAGGATGCCGGCTCAAGATCTCCGAGTTCGAGCGCCCGCTCGACGACATCAGGAACAACCCGGTCCTCGGGAGGATCCTTGAGGGCAGCCTGCGCTCCCTCGGCGTCAAGCAGATCGTTGAAAGGGACGAGGTGCCGGGCTCCTCCGATTTCGGCAACGTCAGCCAGCGCAGGCCCGCGCAGTACATCTACTGCGCGACGGCTCCCAAGGGCAAGGACCTGCACACCCGGGAGTTCGCCCGGCTCTCGGCGGCGCCGCTCGCCCACCTAAACCTCATCCTCTCCGTGAAGGCCCTGGCGCTGGCCGGGCTCGAGCTTCTGCTGGATCCAGCTTTGGTGCGGCAAGCCTGGCGAGCGATGAGATGAGAACGATAGGGATGGCCCTGACGCTCGCTGTCCTGCCGGCCTGCGCTTTCGCGCGGACGCATCCGGGCGGCGGCCCGAAGGTCAAGACCTATGACGCGGATGGAAGGACCCCGATAGGAGAGATCTACGGCTCTTTGGCCGGCCTTGCGAAGAAAGGACGATGGAAGATCGAGACGGTGTTCATTGATCAGGAGCTCCCGATCCAGGTTCTTTTCACGAAGCGCAAAGGCCCGGCCGTCTGGGTCCTTGCCGGAATCCATGGAGAGGAGCCGGCCCCGCCTGATGCGGTGCATAAGAGCCTGGGGACTCTCGATGCCCTGGCGGCCGGGAAGATCCCCGTCGTGCTGTTTCCGCTGTGCAATCCGGCCGGATATTCGAAGAACTGGAGATATCCGGATGCCGAGAAATACGACGAGAAGAACCCGGGGCACAGCGTGGGCGACAGCGACCATCTCCTGCCCGGCAAGGACGGCAGGCCCAGGGCCGAGAAGGCGTCGTCGGCCCAGGCGGACGCGCTGACCCGCAAGGCGCTCGAGCTCGCGAAGGACTATCCCCCGGCGCTTTCCATCGACCTCCATGAGGACGACCTCATCGGGAAGGGCTATCTCTATTCCCAGGGCCCCAAGGGCCATGAGGATCCGGCGGCCAAAGCTATAATAAGGAAGATGGCGGAGCTGAGATACCCGATCATTCTTTCGGGGAAGACGAGGTTCGACGAGCCGATAGTGGACGGCATCGTCTCCGGAGTGCAGGACGGGTCCATCGATGAGCTCATCGCTTCCGAGGAGATCCTCGCGGAGGGGGCCGCCCGGGATGGCCCTTCCGGGAGATCGGTCATCGTGGTCGAAACCAGCGCGATGAGGAGGCCTTTGAAGGAAAGGGTCGATGTCCATTGCGCGATCCTCGGGATGCTCGAAGAGCTCTACTCCTTGGTGGTGAAATAGAGTTGTTGCTATGATGTTCGCCTAGGATGACAGAGACTGATGGCTTTTCGCTCATCTTCACCCCGGGGCTGCGCTATTTCCTGCCGGCGCTCTTCGCATTCATCGCTGTCCTCTACATCGGGGCGCGCTCCTCGCGCAGGCGCCTGGCCGCGGCCGGCCTGGTATCGGCGGCGGCGGTGGCGGGCCTGCTGATGCTGGCCGTGATGAGCCGCTTCAAGGTCGGCCCCGAGGCGGCCCTTTTCCGGGTCTTCCACGGCCTATCCGTCCTCCTGCTCTCCATAGGCGCGATCAACGCCTGCGGGGTCCTGGCCTTCGACCTGCTGCTGCCGGCCTTGCGCCTGGGCGTGCCGGCCCTGGTGCAGGACATCATCCGGGCGGCCGCCTACATCTGCGCGGCCTTGACGGTGCTTTCGCAGGCCGGGGCGAACCTGACCGGCATCCTGGCTACCTCCGCCATGGTGACGGCGGTCGTCGCCTTCTCGCTTCAGGACACCCTCGGCAACGTCATCGGCGGGATGGTCATCCAGTTCGAGAGCTCCTTCGAGCCCGGGGACTGGATCCGGGTCGGCAATGACGAAGGCTTAGTCCGCGAGATCCGCTGGCGCCAGACCACCCTGGACACCGGCGGCGGCAACATCATCGTGATCCCGAACAGCGCCTTGATGAAGGGGACTGTGACGGTCGTCGGCCGCGGAGGGTCGGGCGAGCGCCGGCGCCTGATGAGGGTCCCTTTCAACGTCTACTACGACCGGGCGCCCAGCGAGGTCATCGACGCGGTCGAAGGCGCCCTGAGGGAGGATCCCCCGCCCGGCGTGGCCTCGGACCCGCCGCCCTGGTGCGTCGTCTCGGAGCTCAAGGAAGGCTACGCGGTCTACGGGGCGCGGTACTGGCTGAGCAATCTGCCGAGCCCTGAGGCGACCGACTCCGAGGTGCGCACACGCATCTACTATGCGCTCTCCCGCGTGGGCATCAAGCTCTCGATCCCAGCCCACGCCGTGGTCGTCCTGCAGAAGGACGAGGACGTCCAGGAGCGCAGCTGCAGGCTGGAGGCCGAGCGGCGCTTGGCGGCCCTGCGCGGGGTGGACATCTTCCAGTCGCTCAACGCCGAGGAGCTGGGAGTCCTGTCGGAAAGGCTGAAGGCCAGCCCTTTTACCCGCGGGGAAATGATCACCCGGCAGGGCGCGCGGGCCGACTGGCTCTACATCCTGGTTCGGGGGGAGGCCGAGGTCCGCCTGTATTCCGAGGATGGGGCCGCTTTCCAGACCGTGGGACGCCTGGGCTCAAGGGATTTCCTTGGAGAGATGGGCTTGATGACGGGAGAGCCGCGCTCGGCTACGGTCCTGGCGCTCTGCGACGTCCTCTGCTACCGGCTGGACCGCGAAAGCTTCACCGACGTCCTCGCCCGCCGCCCGGAGATCGCGGAGAGCATCTCGCTCGTCCTTGCCCGGAGGAAGATCGAGCTCGCGGGGGCCCGCGGCGGCCTGGACGAGAAGGTCCGGCGCCAGGGCTTGAGCACGGAGCAAGGCGACCTCCTCTCCCGCATCCGCAGCTTCTTCGCGTTGGATTGAGGTTTTTGATACCATAAGATTCAGGGCGACTCGTCCGGATATCCAGGAGGCCCGCCGTGTACAAGATTCTAAGAAAGGAAGTCCTCAGCGACATCATCAAGCTGATGGTCGTGGAGGCCCCTCAAGTCGCCCGGAAGGCCAGGGCCGGGCAGTTCGTCATCGTGCGCATCGGTGAGAACGGGGAGCGCATCCCGCTGACCGTCGCGGATTTCGACCGGAGGGCCGGCGCCGTCACGATCATCTTCCAGGAGGTGGGCAAGTCGACCATGCACATGGGCTCCCTGAAGGAAGGGGACGGCTTCTCCACTTTCGCGGGGCCCCTGGGACATCCGACTGAAATCGGGAAATACGGGGCTGTGATCTGCGTGGGGGGAGGGGTGGGCATCGCGCCCGTCTACCCCATCGCGCGCGCCTTGAGGGAGGCAGGCAACGAGGTGATCTCGATCATCGGCGCCCGATCCAAGAACCTCTTATTCTGGGAGGAGAAGATGCGCTCGGTCTCAAGCGAGCTGATCGTCTGCACGGACGACGGCACCTGCGGCCGCAAAGCCCTGGTGACGGAGCCCTTGAAGGAGCTGCTGGAGATGCGGGGCAAGGATTTCTCCCGGATCTGGGCGATCGGCCCCGCCGTCATGATGAAATTCACGGCCCAGACCACCCAGCCCTACAAGATCCCGACCATCGTGAGCCTGAACACCATCATGGTCGACGGCACCGGCATGTGCGGCGGATGCCGCGTGCTTTTAGACGACGGCGCCAAGTTCGTCTGCGTCGACGGCCCGGAATTCGACGCGCATAAAGTGGACTGGAAGAGCCTGCTATCCCGCCTGGGGTTCTACCGGGCGGAGGAGCGGCAAGCCGTGGAACGCTGGAAGCACAAGTGCGCTTTGGACAGCGCTGCGGCGAGCGGGAGCGTGCGAAATGGCTGAACTAACGCCGAAGGAGCGGATGCAGATCCCACGGCAGAAGATGCCGGAGCAGGACCCCTTGCAGAGGCGGTGCAATTTCAGCGAGGTCGCCTTGGGATTTACGGAAGAGCTCGCCCAGAAAGAGGCGGACCGGTGCATTCAGTGCAAAAAACCGGTCTGCATCGAGGGCTGCCCGGTGGAGGTCCCCATACCCGAGTTCATCAAAGCCGTGCGGGAGGGGAATCTGAAAGAAGCGGCGCGGATCATGAAGACGAAGAACAACCTGCCCGCCATCTGCGGCCGGGTCTGCCCCCAGGAAACGCAATGCGAGATCCGCTGCGTGCTGGGCAAGAAGGGGGAGCCGGTCGCCATCGGGAGGCTGGAGCGCTACGTCGGCGACTTCGAGCTGGCCAAGAAGACCGTTCCCGTGGTCCAGGCCCCGGACACGGGCAAGAAAGCGGCGATCGTGGGCGCAGGTCCTGCCGGCCTGACCTGCGCCGTGGACATGGCGCTTTTGGGGCATAAGGTCACGGTCTTTGAATCGCTGCAGAGCCCGGGGGGCGTGCTGGTCTACGGCATCCCGGAGTTCCGCCTGCCCAAGAAGATGGTCAACGACGAGATCCTCTACGCGGCGCAGTGCCTGGGCATCCGCATCTGCGTGGACCACGTCATCGGACGAGCCTTCACCATCGACGAGCTCCTCACGGAGCACGACGCCGTGTTCATGGGGACGGGGGCCGGCCTGCCCTCCTTCATGCGCATCCCGGGCATCAACTACAACGGGGTCATGTCCGCCAACGAGTTCCTCACCCGCGTCAACCTGATGAAGGGCTATCTCTTCCCGGAGTTCGACACCCCCGCCAAGGTCGGCAGGAGGGTGGCGGTGATCGGGGCCGGCAACGTGGCGATGGACTCCGCCCGGTGCTCCCAGCGCCTCCAGGCCCTCGAGGCCAAAAGGACCGGGGAGAAACCCGGGGAGGTCCACATCGTCTACCGCCGCTCGCCCGCGGAGGTGCCGGCGCGGGCCGAAGAGGTCCACCACGCCGAGGAGGAGGGCATCATCTTCGACTTCCTCACCAACCCCACCGAGATACTGGGCGACGAGAACGGCGGCGTGAAGGGCATGCGCTGCATCCGCATGGAGCTCGGGGAGCCCGATGAATCGGGGCGGCGCAGGCCGGTCCCCATCAAGGGCTCCGAGTTCGTCATGGACATGGAGACGGTCATCTTCGCCCTGGGGACTTCCCCCAATCCGCTGGTGTTCGTGGACGCCTTAGACCTCCAGAGGACCAAGCACGGGACAGTGGTCGCGGACCCCAAGGTCGGCCGGACCACGAAGTTCCGGGTCTGGGCCGGCGGAGACGTGGTCACCGGCGCCGCGACGGTCATCGAAGCCATGGGCGCCGGCAAGGCCGCGGCCGCGGACATGCACAAGTTCCTGGCCGGCGGAGCCCCGCTCAAGGAGCTGGAAGCGTCCTGGGCCGGGGCGGTTGCGCAGCCTACCTGATTCCTGTTTCGACTGAAGTTATCCGCTAGCCCGCACGCCCTGTTCGGGTGCTTGCGCTAGTTGATCGTTTTCTCTTGACAGCCTGGAATGTTGTTTGTAGGATTCGTGGCAGGTGATTTGTAGGACAAAAGCACCTTGAGAGAGCGATATGAAGACCGGAAATTCCGGGAAGCCCGCGGGCCGGGCGGGCCAAAAGCAGGCAGTCTAAAACGTCGAAAACAATGGGGGTAGCCATGCAGGATACATTAACCAAGCCGAAGTCGGGGAACAGGGATGCCTTTGTCTCCAAATTCATGCAGGAACTCGCCGCCAAGAACCATGGCGAGAAGGAGTTCCACCAGGCCGTGCAGGAGGTCGTCGAGTCCCTCGTGCCCGTGATGGAGCGGCATCCGGAGTTCAAGAAGGCCAAGATCCTGGAGCGCATCGTGGAGCCCGAGCGGACGATCCTGTTCCGCGTGCCCTGGACGGACGACAAGGGCGAGATCCACATCCAGATGGGCTACCGTGTGGAGTTCAACAGCGCCATCGGACCATACAAGGGCGGCCTGCGCTTCCATCCCAGCGTGAACCTGGGCATCCTCAAGTTCCTGGGCTTCGAGCAGGTCTTTAAGAACAGCCTCACCACCCTGCCCATGGGCGGCGGCAAGGGCGGCTGCGACTTCGACCCCAAGGGCAAGTCGGACGCCGAGGTGATGCGCTTCTGCCAGTCCTTCATGAGCGAGCTGTTCCGCCACATCGGCCCCAACACGGACGTCCCGGCCGGCGACATCGGGGTGGGCGGCCGCGAGATCGGGTTCCTGTACGGCCAGTACAAGAAGCTCACCAACCGCTTCGAGTGCGTGCTGACCGGCAAGGGCCTCAACTGGGGCGGCAGCCTGGTGCGGCCCGAGGCCACGGGTTACGGCTGCGTGTACTTCGCGGCCGAGTCGCTGGCCACCCGGGGCGACGGCTTCAAGGGCAAGAGAGTCGCCGTCTCCGGCTCGGGCAACGTGGCCCAGTACACGGTCGAGAAGGTCAACCAGCTCGGCGGCAAGTGCGTGACCATGTCCGACTCCAACGGCTACGTCGTGGACGAGGACGGCATCAACCCCGACAAGCTGGCCTACGTCATGGAGCTCAAGAACGTCAAGCGCGGCCGCATCAAGGAGTACGTCTCCAAGTACCCAAAGGCCAAGTACTACGAGGGCACGGGCGTCTGGAACATCAAGGTGGACGTGGCCCTGCCCGGCGCGACCCAGAACGAGTTGGACGGCAAGGACGCCGAGACTTTGGTCAAGAACGGCTGCATCTGCGTGGCCGAGGGCGCCAACATGCCCTCCACGCCCGAGGCCGTGGAGTTCTTCGTCAAGAAGAAGATCCTCTACGGGCCGGGCAAGGCCGCCAACGCCGGCGGCGTGGCCACCTCGGGCCTGGAGATGTCGCAGAACTCCATCCGCATGAACTGGAGCCGCGAGGAAGTCGACCGGCACCTGCACAACATCATGAAGAGCATCCACAAGACCTGCGTGGACACCGCCAAGGAGTACGGCCAGCCCGGCGACTACGTCATGGGCGCCAACATCGGCGGCTTCCTGAAGGTCGCGACCTCCATGATGGACCAGGGGCTCGTCTAAGCCCTGGCAAGATCCGCAAGACGCCGCCCAGACGCCCGCAAGGGTGTCTGGGCGGCGCTATAATAGGCTATGGACAAAACGCTCGGCGCGCCGCTCGTCGGAAGCTACGACATCCAGTTCGGCGGCTTCGACAAGCTCATGCCCTTCCGCATCCGGGAGGCGCTGCTTGTCGCCGCGCCTTACGATTCCTTCCTGCTGGCCGACGACGACGCCCTGACCGAGCTGGTCTTCAGCGAGTACCTGGACTTAAACCTGCGCTACGCCCCGCGCGTGACCCGGGCGGCCACGGCGGCCGAGGCCCTCAAGCGCCTGGGCTCGGAACGCTTCGACCTGGTCATCACCATGGCCGCGGTGGGGAACCTCGATGTGGCCGGCTTCGCCGGGGAAGCCAAGCGCCTGGTGCCGGACCTGCCGGTAATCCTGCTCTGCTTCAACATGATGGACGTGGCCCAGCTCTCCGATACGGACAAGGCCGCGGTGGACCGGGTCTTCGTCTGGCTGGGCGACCCGCGCATCTTCATGTCCATCATCAAGCTCATTGAGGACCAGCGCAACATCGACCACGACCTGGCCCTCTCCAGCGTGCAGGCCATCATCGTGATCGAGGACTCGGTGCGCTTCTACTCGAGCTACCTGCCCGTGCTCTACGCGGAGCTCATGAAGCAGACCCAGCTCCTGATGGCCGAGGGCATCAACCTCTCGCACAAGATGCTGCGCATGCGCGCGCGGCCCAAGATCCTCCTGGCTCACGACTTCGAGTCGGCCTGGGCCCTCTACGAGAAATACCGGGGCTACCTGCTGGGCGTGATCACGGACGTGCAGTTCCGCCGGGGGGGCGCCGATGACCCCCGGGCGGGTCTGGTCTTCGCGGAGAGGATCAAGGCGGCCATACGGGACATGCCGGTGCTGGTGCAGTCCTCCGACGCGGCCACGGCCGCCGCGGCCCAGGCCGTGGGGGCCTCGTTCCTGCACAAGACCTCCCCGGCCCTGCTCAAGCAGCTGCAGGACTTCATGCTGACCTATTTCGGCTTCGGCGACTTCGTGTTCCGCGACGCGGCCGGACGCGAGTACGGCCGGGCCGCGGACCTGCACGCCATGATCGAGCGCCTGCGGACCGTGCCGGACGCCTGCATCGAGCACCACTCCAACCGCAACCATTTCTCCAAGTGGCTCATGGCCCGCACCGAGTTCGAGATCGCCTACCGCATCCGGCCGCGCAAGGCCGCGGAGTTCGAGGACCTCGGGGGGCTGCGCCGCTACCTCATCGAGACCATGCACCAGTTCCTCCAGAAGACCCAGCTGGGGACCATCATCCAGTTCGACGGACGCTATTTCGACGAGGAGAGCCCCTTCGTCAAGATCGGCAAGGGCTCCATCGGGGGCAAGGCGCGGGGCCTGGCCTTCGTCAATTTCCTGCTCTCCAAGACCGACTTGGCCCAGCGCTTCGAGGGGGTGAACATAACGGTGCCGCACACCTCGGTCATCTCCACGGACGTCTTCGACTTCTTCATGGAGCACAGCGGCCTGAGCGCCTTCGTGCGCGCCGAGCGCGCCAACGCGGCGCTGGCCGAGGCCTTCACCAAAGCCGAGATGCCCTCCTACGTGCTTGACAACCTGCACACCCTGGTGGAGAAGATCCACGGGCCCCTGGCGGTGCGCTCCTCGAGCCTGCTGGAGGACTCGCGCAGCCAGCCCTTCGCCGGGGTCTACAAAACCTACATGCTGCCCAACAACCACCCGGACCGCGAGCAGCGGGTCCGGGAGCTGGCCCGGGCCGTGAAGCTGGTCTACGCCTCGACCTTCTCGGCCGAGGCCCGGTCCTACCGGCGCTTCTCCACGCACCTGCCCGACGAGGAGAAGATGGCGGTGATCGTGCAGCACCTGGTGGGCCGCCCGCGCGGGGACGGCCGGCGCTACTACCCCGGCTTTTCCGGGGTGGCGCAGTCCTACAACTACTACCCGGTGCCGCCCATCGCGGCCGAGGACGGGGTGGCCTACGTGGCGCTGGGCCTGGGCAAGACCATCATGGACGGCTACCGCTCCCTGCGCTTCTCGCCCAACCACCCGCACCACCTGCACCAATTCTCCACGGTCAACGACCACCTGTCCAACTCCCAGCGCGAGTTCCTGGCCCTGGACACGGCGCGCTGCGCCGGAGACCTGGAGTACGACCATGAGCCCAACATGACGTGGCTGGGCCTGGAGGCGGCCGAGGCGGACGGCACGCTGGGGCCCGTGGGCTCGACCTATTCCGCGGAGAACGAGAGCGTCTACGACGGAACCTCGCGGCCCGGCGTGCGGCTGGTGACCTTCGCCCCGATTCTCAAGGACGACGTGTTCCCGCTGCCCGAGATACTCAACCACATCACGCGCATGGGCATGGAGGCGATGGGCTCGCATGTTGAGATCGAGTTCGCGGCGAACCTGGAACCGGGGGAGGACGGCCTGCGGGAGTTCGCCATCCTGCAGATGCGGCCTATGATCTCGCGCTGGAGCGCGCAGAAGGTGAAACTCGAAGGGGTGTCCCGGGAGCGCGTGCTCTGCGAAAGCCCGCGGGCTTTGGGCAACGGCTACGTGCACAACGTGACGGACGTGGTCTACGTCAAGCCCGAGCGTTTCGACCCGGCCCGGACCGTGGAGATCGCCGCGGAGATCGGCAAGGTCAACGAAGTCTTGAAGCGGGAGGGCCGGCAGTGCCTGCTCATCGGACCGGGCCGCTGGGGCTCGGCCGACCCCTGGCTGGGCATCCCGGTGCGCTGGAACCAGATATCGGAGTCGCGCGTGATCGTGGAGACGACCTTGCAGGATTTCGTCATAGACCCCTCCTACGGGACGCACTTCTTCCACAACGTGACCTCTCTGGGCCTGGGCTATTTCACGGTGCACGGCCGGCACGGCGGGGGGACACTGCGCTGGGACTGGCTCGACGCCCAGCCCGCGGCGGCCGATACCGAGCTGCTGCGCCACGTGCGCCTGGCCCAGCCCCTGGACATCCGCATAGACGGCTCGACCGGCCGCGGGGTCATACTGATCCCATAACGGCATCGCTCCCCCCGCAAATTCGGGACGCCGACGGCTTCAGTTCAGCCCGGCTCCCTTCTTCAGGGCGATTGAAATGGCCAGGGCTCCTCTCACCGCTGCCATGGCAGGCAAAACTCTCGGGAAGAGAATCGCCGAGGGCGATATGCCGGTGTTCGTCGGGAGGTTCGGCAACGCGATAATTGTGGCTGTCTTGGCGTGTTGTTGGCGGCCCGCCTAAAATCCGCCGATTCCGCTTCCCGCGGGTTTGATATACTATCCGCTGGAGGCGATGAATGAAGCCGATGCGGCTCTATATCGACACATCCGTAATCGGCGGATGTTTCGATGATGAATTCGCTGAATATTCCCTTCGTTTGATTGATGCCGCCAGGGCGGGCCGCATCGTCCTGCTGATGAGCGCCGTTGTTATTCGCGAATTGGCTGAAGCTCCCATGGGGGTCAGAGCGCTGCTCAAAAGCCTGCCGGCCGGAGCGGTTGAGGAGACGCCTCTTACTTCGGAGATTCTCGCTTTGCGCGATGCCTACATCGCCGCGAAAGTCATCGGCTCGCGTTGGTCGGACGACGCCGCCCACGTCGCTGCCGCGACGGTCGCAAGGGCGGATGCCATCGTGTCGTGGAATTTCCAGCATATCGTCCGTTTGGATCGGATGAAAGGATACAACCGGGTAAACCTGCTCAATGGCTACGGAGTGCTGACCATTGTATCGCCTTTGGAGGTGAGAGCCGATGCCGCAGACAAAGATTAAGAAGAAATTCGATTGCCTGGAGTTCAAACGTCGCGCGCAGATGGAGATTTATGAAGAGATACGTAGGCTCTCGCCGCCGCAACAAATCGAATATTTCAACCGCGAGGCGGCCCGCGGTCCGCTGAGCGGATGGTGGAGGGCGATACGTCGTGCGTCGGTTTCAAATCGCCCCGATTGAAATCCATCCCGCCTGGACGAGATACAGGAAAGCCGCGTCCAAGCTCATGCACCGAGAGTCCAAGCCGGCATGATACGAAAGCAGAGCGCAGATGGATTACTCCGCCCCCGCGTGGAGGCAGAGAAGGAACTCTTCGAGTTGCGCCGCGATCTCCGGGAACGAATCAAAGAGCTACGGTGTCTATACGGCATAACCAAGATTAGCGAAAGGCCTGGCGCTTCGCTCGCAGAGATGATCCAAAGCATCGTCAATCTTTTACCTGCTTCTTGGCAGTATCCGAACGTCACATGCGCACGGATTCTTTTGGAAGGCAAGGTTTCTCAGACCGCCAACTTCGCCGGGGGCGTGGATAAACAGGCCAGCGCCATCCATGTGCACGGCAAGAAGGTCGGGGTATTGGAGGTCCATTATCTGGAAAAGATGCCGAAAAGCGACGAGGGCCCCTTCCTGAAATGGGAACGGAGCTTGCTTGACGCAATCGCAGAACGAATTGGAAAGATCGTCGAGCATAAGAAGGCGGAGGCGGAATTGCGGCTTTCGCACCAGAAGCTCCGCGAACTTTACGAGCATCTCCAGACGGCACGCGAGGGGGAGCAAAAGCGTATCGCCTACGAGATCCACGACGATTTGGGGCAAATATTGACGGCCTTGAAGATGGATGTTCGCTGGTTGAGCAGAGAGTTATCCGACTCCACCAAGGCGGTGCGGTCCAGGACCCATTCGATGACCGAACTTGTCGACAATGCCTTTCGAACGGTGCATGAGATCGCTTCGGAATTGCGGCCGACGCTCTTGGACGACTTCGGGCTTTCCGCGCAGGTACTTCATCACGCCGAGGAATTCCAGAAGCGTTCAGGAGTCAAGTGCAGTGTGCGTATTAGGCCCAACGAAATCGTCTTGGACCAGGAACGTTCCGTCTTGGCATTCCGCGTCTTCCAGGAACTGCTGACCAATGTCCTGCGCCACTCCGATGCCGCAAAAGTGAACGTCTCGCTGGTGAAGAGCAAGGCGGAATTAAAGTTGGAAGTCCGGGATAACGGAAAGGGGATAGCGCGGGGAAAGATATCCGATCGCAATTCTTTTGGATTGAGGGGCATAATGGAGCGGGTGACTTTTTGGCGAGGGCAGGTGGTTATTCGCGGGGCGCCGCATAAGGGGACCAAGGTCGTGGTCCGGCTTCCGCTGAATCGGCGCGGTGAGACGCCATGATCCGAGTGCTGATCGCCGACGACCACCCTGTCGTGCGCAAAGGGGTCAAGCAAATTCTCAAGGAGACCCGCGATATCGTCGTGGCCGACGAGGCCTTTGATGGGCAGGAGGCGCTGAGCAAGGCCTTTAAGAACGACTATGATGTGGTTCTGTTGGATATTTCGCTGCCCGGCAGGAGTGGGTTGGAAATCCTAAAGCAACTGAAGGTTGTGAAGCCCAAACTTCCGATCCTGATTCTTAGCGTGCATCCCGAAGAGCAGTATGCGGTAAGGACCATCAAGGCCGGCGCGTCCGGATACTTGACTAAGGAGAGCGCGCCGGATGAGCTCATCACGGCGATACGCATCGTGGCCCGAGGCCGCAAGTACATCCGGCCGTCTTTAGCCGAAAAAATGGCGTTCGAGCTGGAAGCCAATAGAGAGAAACCGCTGCATAAGGGGCTCTCCGATCGCGAATTCGAGGTGATGCTGATGCTGGCATCCGGAAAGAGCGTCACTGGAATCGCCGAGGAGCTTGCGCTGAGCGTGAAAACCATCAGCACCTATCGGGCCCGGATTCTGGAAAAATTCAATTTCACCAACAACTCCGAGATTACCCGCTACGCCATAGAGCACAAGCTGGTTTCCTAGGCCGCCCCGACCACCCCGCCTGGTCCGCCGCGTCGCGCAATCGGCATAAGCCGGTGTCCTACAAAAAATCACTCCCACGTCCTACATTGTTTTCATTCCGCCTCTGATAGTGCGGGAACGCGCCTTGTTCGATAATTGAGCGGATGATCGGCATGAAGGTTAAGTGCCTATTTTGTGGACGGTCCCTTATGGATAGGGGGCATCCGCTCGATTCGCGGCCCTCAATCAGAGTCATTATCGCCACCGGCAGGAAACGCGGCAATCTGTTTCTGAGTTCGTTAAATGAGAGCGACAAGACTGACCTGGATTTGATGTTGCCCCAAGGCAAGATCCCGCGGTTCTACTGCCCTCATTGTCAAAGTGAACTTAGAGACAGGAGGAGATGCGCGGAATGCAAGGCCCCGCTGATACCGTTGGAGCGCGAGGAGGGCGGTTTGCTGCTTATTTGCGCACGGAAGGGCTGCAAGAATTCTCTGGTTGAGCTTGAAAGTCTTGAGGCGAAGGTCAAGGCATTCTACGACACCTATTACACGCTTTCTGGATAGGCGCGGAAACTATGTTGTTAAGGAGTCCGTATCTGATTGGTATGCGTTGCTGTTTAAGGAGGAAGTTGTGGTTGTGATCAAGGAAAGCGGAGATATAAGCAAGCTCGCCGTAAAGCACACTGGGCTCTGTGTGACATGCAGCAATGCCGGTGGATGCGTCTATCCAAGGGAGCCCGCAAAGCCGGTCCTGCAATGCAATGAATTCGCGGCCGCCCCGGGTCCGGCCAGGGTTGAGACTTCTCCCAGGCATGGGGAGGCAGCAGAGCAAAACGGCGCCGGCCCGGAATTCGGAACCCAATAAATATCTCGGACTGTGCCGGAACTGCGAGGAGCGCAAGACGTGTAAATTGTCAAAACCGCCGGCAGGAGTATGGCACTGCGAGGAGTACCGATAGATCGTCTTGAGCCGGCAGTGAAGAAAGATGGGAGCGATATGAAAAGCGGAAACTCCGGGAAACGCAACAACGGCGCGGACCCGCGGCTCAAGCGGATCCTGGGCCGCTATCAAGGGCGGGCCAAAGATCTCATTTCCGTCCTGCAGGACATCCAGGCCAAGTACGGCTACCTGAACGAGGAAGCGCTCAAAACCGTCTCAACCGGCTTGAATGTCCCCTTGACGGGCATATACGGCGTGGCCACCTTCTACAAAATGTTCCGGCTTAACCCCCCGGGCAGGCACACCCTTACGTTGTGCCTGGGGACAGCCTGCCACGTCCGGGGCGGGGTTCCCGTCGCGGAGGAGATTTCGAAGGCGCTCGGCATCCAGCCTGGGGAGACCACCAAGGACCGCGAATATTCGTTCGATACCGTCAACTGCCTGGGCTGCTGCGCCATCGGCCCTGTCCTGGTGAAGGACGGCAAGTACCATCGCCAGGTCACTCTCCAGGGCGTCCGGAACCTCTTGAAATCGAAACGAAAATCGAAAGGGGCGGCCAAATGATCCAGGTTGACTTGAAGTGCCTGCATTGCGGGCATTCGCTCATGGACGAGAAGCACAAGATCGACGATTGCCCTTCCATAAAACTGGAAATCAAGCATGGACGCAAGAAGGGCGAGCTCTATCTGAGCTCGCTATACGGGAGCTACAACATCGACCTCAAGATTCCGTGTCCCAAGGGGAAGACAGCGGAGTTCTTCTGCCCCCATTGCAAGACCGGCCTCAATACCATCAAGGTATGCGAATTGTGCAAGGCCCCCTTGGTGGTTTTCGCCTTCAGGGAGGGAGGTGAGATTTGCATCTGTTCCAGGCGCGGATGCAAAAATCACCATATCGAATTCGAGAATCCCGAGAGGGAGCTGAGGGCATTTTATGAGAAGTATTCGACCTTCTTTTAAGCCATGATAAGACCCATCAAGAACGCCCGCGAACTGGCGGAGTTGAAGGACAGCATCGTCTCGCAGCGCGATGCGAGGAAGCAGTGCATCAGCGTCTGCTGCGGCACAGGCTGCAGGGCGTCGGACTCCGTCCTGGTGAAGAAGGGTGTAGAAGCAGAGGTTGCAAAGCAGGGACTGAAGAGCGAGGTCACCGTCAAGTCCACCGGTTGCCACGGCTTTTGCGAGCACGGGCCGATCATCGTGATCTCACCGAAGGAAATCTTCTACGAGAGGGTGAAGACCGAGAACGCCGGCGAGATCGTGCGCGAGACGTTGGTCAAGAACAACATCATCCCGCATCTGCTATATACGGATCCCGCTACAGGTGAGAAGATCAAGTCCGAGAATGAGATCCCCTTCTACAAGAAGCAGCGGCGGAGGATCTTGGAAAAGAACCGGCTGATCGACCCGACCAGCATATCGGACTACATCGCCGAGGGAGGGTATGAGGCTCTTGCCAAGGCGTTGCTTGAAATGAAGCCCGAGGAGATCATCGGCGAGGTGAAGAAGTCCGGGCTTCGCGGCCGGGGCGGGGCGGGATTTCCTACGGGATTCAAATGGGATTTCTGCCGGAAGGCCAAAGGGGACAGGAAATACATCATCTGCAACGCGGACGAGGGGGATCCGGGGGCGTACATGGACCGGAGCATCCTCGAAGGCAACCCGCACTCCGTCATCGAGGGCATGATCATCGGCGCCTACGCCATCGGCGCGGACGAGGGGGTCGTCTACGTCAGGAACGAGTATCCCCTCGCCGTGAGCAACCTGAAGGCGGCCCTTGCGCAGGCGAAGGGCTACGGCCTCCTGGGGAAGAATATCCTGGGTTCAAGCTTCCAATTCGATATCGCGATCGAGAGGGGGGCCGGGGCGTTCGTGTGCGGAGAGGAGACGGCCCTGATCACCTCGATCGCGGGGAGGCGCGGGGAGCCGAGGCAAAGGCCGCCGTTCCCGGCGACCAGAGGCTTCCGGGGCAAGCCGACGAACATCAACAACGTCGAGACTTGGGCGAACGTAGCACTCATCATCAACAAGGGGGCTGACTGGTATTCGCGCATAGGGACGGAGGGGAGCAAGGGGACCAAGATTTTCTCCCTGGTCGGCAAGGTCAACAACACGGGCTTGGTCGAGGTCCCCATGGGGACGACCCTGCGCGAGATCATCTACGACATCGGCGGGGGGATCAAGGGGGACGGGCGGTTCAAGGCGGTCCAGACCGGGGGCCCGAGCGGCGGATGCATCCCCAAGGGCCAGCTGGACCTTCCCATCGACTACGAAAGCCTCACCGCGGCCGGCTCCATCATGGGCTCGGGCGGGATGATCGTGATGGACGACAGCACCTGCATGGTGGATGTCGCCAAGTACTTTCTCAATTTCCTGAGGGATGAGTCCTGCGGCAAGTGCCTTTCCTGCAGGGAGGGCACGCAGAGGCTCTGGGAGATCCTCAGCGGCATCTGCGAGGGAAAGGGCGCCCAGGGCGACATCGCACTCCTGGAGGAGCTTGCGCTCGCGGTCAAGGACGCCTCCATGTGCGGCCTGGGGCAGACAGCCTCCAACTCCGTGTTGAGCACCCTGCGCTATTTCCGGGATGAATACGAGGAGCATGTCCTGCACAAGAAATGCAGGGCTTTCGTCTGCGGCGATCTCGTGGGCGCTCCGTGCCAGACCGCCTGCCCGCTCGGCACGGAGGCGTGGAGGTACGCGGCGCTCATTGAAAAAGGCCGATACCAGGAGGCCTACAAAGTCATCAGGGAAAACAATCCGTTCCCGTCCGTATGCGCGCGCGTCTGCGATCACAAGTGCGAAACCAGGTGCAAGCTGGGCGCCACGGGAGGCGAGCCCTTGGCCATCCGGGCCCTGAAGAGGTTTGTAACGGACACCGTGGACCCTTCGGCTTATGGTCCGGCGAAGGCCGTTGAAACCGTCCGGGACCGCGCCAAGGTGGCGGTCGTTGGGGCTGGGCCCGCAGGCCTTGCCGCGGCTCATTACCTTTCGCTTGCCGGCTGCAAGGTGACGGTGTTTGAAGCCGAGCAGGAGCCCGGGGGGATGCTGATGAGCTGCATTCCCGCCTACCGCCTGCCCGGGGAAGCGGTGCGCAAGGAGATAAAAGCCCTTCTCAACGAGAGCATCGCGCTAAAGTGCGGCGTCGCGCTTGGCCGCGACATAACCCTGGATGGGATTTTTAAGGACGGCTTCAAGGCGGTCTTTTTGGCCATGGGCGCCAATGAGAGCCTGAAGCTGAACATCGAGGGAGAGGACACCGAAGGGATTTATCCGTCCATGCGGTTTTTAAAGGGCTTCAATCTGAAGGAAGAGAAGCTGGCTTTCGGACATGTGGGCGTCATAGGCGGAGGGAACTCTGCCGTGGACGCCGCCAGGGTGGCCCTGCGGCAGGAAGGCGTCAAGAGCGTGACCATTTTCTACCGCCGCACCCGCCGGGAAATGCCCGCGTACGAGGAGGAGATCGTCGCGGCCCTGGAAGAGGGCGTAAATCTTGAGACATTGGTTTCTCCGGTGAAGATCCATTCAAAGGATGGGCGTCTTGTGGGCGCCAGATGCATCAAGAACAAGCTCGGCGATTTCGATTCCAGCGGCAGGCGCAGCCCCGTGCCTCTTGCCGGCAGCGAATTTGATGCTCCTCTGGACACCCTTATCGTGGCGGTAGGGGAGCAGCCGGCGAGCGGTTTTCTCAAGGCGGCCGGGCTGAAATTGCACAAGAACGGACGGTTGTGCGTTGACGAAGCCACCCTGTGCACCAACCGGCAGGGGGTGTTCGCGGGCGGGGACATCGTGACGGGCCCGAACACCGTCGTGGACGCCATAGCAGCCGGCAAGAAGGCAGCTGAGATCATAAGGCGGCATCTAAACGGCGAGGATCTTAAAATCGCGGCCGGGACAAAGCTGCCTGAGTTTTACATCGAGCCCGCCAAGATCAGCGAGAAGGAACTGGCCGAGGCGAAAAGGGTCAGGCCGACGGCCTTGCCGGCTGAAAAGAGAAAGAAGAGTTTCGCTGAGGCGGAGAGGGCCATCTCCGCCAAAGACGCGTGCCGCGAGGCAAGAAGGTGCTTGAGATGCGACCTCAAATTCACGCAAAAGGAAGAGGTTGAAAGCGGCCGCAATGGGGGGGCGGTGTGCCGACACTGAGGATTGACGGTTTGGACGTGACGGTGGAGCCTGGGACAACCGTCCTGGAGGCCGCGAATTTCCTCGGGCTGGAGATCCCCACCCTCTGCCACATGGACGGCCTGTCGCCTTACGGAGGCTGCCGGCTCTGCTTGGTGGAGATAGGGACCGGAGACAAGGCGAGGCTCGTCTCCTCCTGCACCTATCCTGCCGAGGGCGGGCTCGTGGCGCGGACCAACAGCAAGAGGGTGATCCGCACGCGGAAGATGATGGTGGAGCTTTTGCTCTCCGTCTGCCCGAGCTCAAAGACGATACAGGACATGGCGTGCCGCCTGGGGGTCTCCCGGACGCGATTCAAGGCGCGAAACGACGACTGCATCTTGTGCGGCCTTTGCGTGCGGATGTGCTCCGAGCAGATGATGGCCGGGGCGATCGATTTCACCTTTCGCGGCAACAAGCGGAAGATCATGACGCCCTTCGACAAGAAGTCGGCGGTATGCCGGACATGCGGCGGATGCATGTATGTCTGTCCTGTCTGCATGCTTAGGTGCCAGGGGCCGAACCCGCCTACGGTCGTTTGCGGCTCATGCTACAACCTGGAGCCCACATGCACCGAGCATTTCGACGACTACATGTGCTATTTGGGGACGACAGGCTCCTGCGGGACCTGCGTTCGGGAGAAAAGGCCGGAGAGCAAAAAAGAGGAGGCAACGAGATAATATGAGCTTCACCAAATATAACGCCACGGCGGCGACTTTGACCAAGAACCGGACATTCGGCTCGGTCACGCCCGGAAGCGGGTTGTGCGTGACCTGCGTGGACGGATGCATCGGGATGTGCGAGGTGGGCAAATCCGCGTACCGGGCCAGCGAGGTCATGTACCCCCAGCCTTTCGGCATCATCACCACGGCAGCTGAAAAGGATTATCCCGTTGATTTGTCGCATTTCCAGATCATGGGGACCGCTGTGGGCGCGCACGGGATCGAGGCTGACAGCGACAAAGCCATATTCCCGAACGTGCGGCTGGAAACCCGGCTCGGCCACGCTCCGGGGATCAAGCTGAGGCTGCCGATCGTATACGGGGGCCTCGGGTCCACGGACATCGCGTCCAAGAACTGGGAGGGCCTGGCAGCCGGCGCCGCGATTTCGGGCCTCATCCTGACCGTGGGCGAGAACGTCTGCGGCATGGACATGGACTCCGAGATATCCAAGGGGAAGGTGACGCGTTCCCCGGAGCTCGAGCGCAGGATCAAGCTCTTCAAGGACTGGTACGACGGCTACGGCGCGGTGGTGGTGCAGGCCAACGTAGAAGACACCCGCCTGGGGGTCCAGGAATACGCCCTGTCGAAATTGGGCGTTGATACCGTGGAGCTCAAGTGGGGACAGGGGGCGAAGGACATCGGCGGAGAGGTCAAGATATCCAATCTCAGCAAGGCCCAGCGCCTCAAGGAGAGAGGCTATGTGGTCCTGCCTGATCCCAAGGCGCCCGGCGTCATCAAGGCCTTTGACAAAGGGTCCTTCAAGGAATTCGAGAGGCACTCCAGGGTGGGCATGGTCACGGAGGAAGGCTTTCTCGCGCGCGTCAAGGAACTGCGGGACTGCGGGGCGAAATACGTGTTCCTGAAGACCGGAGCGTACCGGCCGGCTGACCTGGCCAGGGCGATCAAGTTCGCATCCAAGGCGAAAATAGATCTTTTGACTGTGGATGCGGCCGGCGGCGGCACGGGCATGAGCCCATGGAGGATGATGAACGAGTGGGGAGTTCCTCCGGTTGAGCTTTTCTCCCTGCTGTACCAGTACGCTGACAGGCTTGCCAAGAAAGGCGAGTTCGTCCCGCATATCGCCATAGCCGGAGGGTTCGCGTTCGAAGACCAGATGTTCAAGGGGCTGGCCATGGGGGCCCCGTACTTCAAGGCGATTGAAATGGCCCGGGCTCCTCTCACCGCTGCCATGGTCGGCAAGACCATCGGAAAGAGGATCTCCGAGGGCGAGATGCCGGTGTTCATCGGCCGGTTCGGCAACACGACAGAGGAGGTCTTTGTGCTGGCCGACGAGCTCAAAACCCGCCTGGGCAAGGATTTCGAGAAACTGCCTCCCGGGGCCATCGGCGTCTACAGCTACATGCACAGGCTCGAGCAGGGCTTGAGGCAGCTTATGGCCGGCGCCAGAAAGTTCAGCGCGGACCACCTCACCCGCGACGACATCGCCGCGATCACGCCGGAAGCTGCGAAGATCTCCGGGATCCAATACATGATGGACATGGACAAGGAGGAGGCCGACAAGATACTGGCCGGCTAGAGCACTAGGAAATCCTCCGAAGCCGCAGGCGTTTCATCCGTCTCATGTGCCGCCTTTCATGGGCGGCACATGCTTTCGGTGTGCCCGATTGGCAAGCGCCGTCCCCGCGGAGAGCGGCGAAGCGTTTGAATACGCCCCCCGAAGATTACTTTAATCCTCTCCGTACGCGCGACCGGAGGGCACAGCGATGAGCCATGAAAAGGATCCCATCTGCGGCCAGAGCCGCAGGCTCGAGGACATGTTCTTCCTGAAGGAGGAGAAGAAGCTCATCGAGAAGCTGCGCGAGATGGAGAGGATGAAGGTGACCCGGGCCGCCCTCCGGGAGGTCTCCGGCATCCACAACGAGGTGATCCTCCAGAAGCTCATCGACCTGAAGGTCGAGCCTCAGACGGTGTCGTCTCTGTCCCTCGTGCCGCTCGTGATGACGGCCTGGGCGGACGGCGAGGTGGACGAGGGTGAGCGGAAGGCCGTCCTCGCCGCTGCCGGCGGCAGCGGCGTCAAGCCCGGCAGCCCGGAGTACGAGATACTGGAGTGCTGGATGGCGCGCCGCCCGGCCCCCGAGCTGCTCGACGCATGGGCGCACTATGTCCGCGGGCTCTGCGAGAAGCTTTCGGCCGAGGAGGTCCGTCTGCTGAAGGACGACCTGATGGGCCAGGCGCTGTCCGTCGCCCGGGCGAGCGGCGGGATCCTCGGGTTCGGGGACAAGGTCTCCGCGAAGGAAAAGGCGATGATCAAGCGGCTGGAGCGCGCCTTCGAGGGATAATCCGCATGATGAGGATATTCTTGTCGATGCTGGCCGCGTCGCTTTTCGCGGCGGCTCCGGCCGCTGGGGCTCCGAAGGGGCCCGAGAACGTGACGGTGGGCGCCTACCTCAACGACATCCAGAACCTGGACCTCAAGTCGCACAGCTACAGCGTGGACATCTACCTCTGGTTCCGCTGGAAGGACAAGAGCCTCGACCCGGCCTCCAGCTTCGAGTTCATGAACCCCTACGAGCTTTGGGGCCACGTCCGGACCAAGGTCTATCCCGAGCCCGTCCGCCTGCCGAGCGGCGACTACTATCAAGTCGTGCGCAACCAGGGACGCTTCAGCCGCAAGCTCAAGCTCTACGACTATCCCTTCGACGAGCAGAACCTCGCCGTCGAGCTCGAGGACACGGACCTGACGACGGACAAGCTGGTGTACGTGCCGGACATGAAAGGCCTCATCGTCAATCCGTCGCTGGAGCTGCCGGGATTCACCCTCGGCGCGCCCGAGATCAAGGTCGGCGAGGTGTCCTATTCCACGAGCTTCGGCGACCCCCGCCCGCCGCCCAGGACGGCCCATTCCCGCGTGACCCTCAATATCCTAGTGGCGCGGCCGGTCCTGACCTACGGGGTCAAGCTGCTTCTTCCGATCCTCTGCGTCATCTTCTGCGCGGCGCTCATGTTCCTCTTCCATCCCAAGCACGTGGATTCGAGGGTGGGCATCGGCATCACGGCCATGCTGACGATCGTGGCCCTGCAGATCACCCTCAACGACGATTTTCCCGAGGTCGCCTACCTGGTGTTCATGGACAAGGTCTACCTGTGCGCCTACCTCTACGTCATCGCCGGCCTGGCCGTGGTGGTCAAAACGACCTGGCTCCTGGAGAGCAAGGACTATCAGCGCGCCATCCGGCTTGACCGCAGGAGCCTGGTCTTCCTGAGCGTCGCTTATCTTGCCACGAACCTGTTCCTCATCTACCGCGCGCTGTGATCGCGCAGGCCCGATGTAAGCGGGAAGACCGCGGCCAGCCAGGACAAAGAGAGGACGACCTGCGTGAGCGGGTAGCCGGCCAGCGGGAAGGCGCCTAGGGCGATTCCGTAGACGGATATCAAGCCTGAAAACAGTCCTTTGGAAAAGCGGTAGACGAGGGCGTCGATCACCTGCTTGGCTCGATAACGCACCGTGAAGCTGAAGGGGATATAGAGGATCTCCTTCCCGGCGCGGAAGAGCGAATAGTCCAGGACCTTGAACCCGCCGTAGGCCAGCGCCGTCATCGTCAGGCTGCGCGAGCCGAACAGGGACAGCCCTGCGAGCAGATGCGCGCACGGGATGAGCGCCATCACCGCGCGCAGCGATGATAGCTTCAGCAGGACGGGCGCCGCGAGGAACTGGAAGAAAGCCGACGCGATGCCGGTCCTCATCCAGAATCCGCCCATGAAAGCGGTGCGGGCGTCCTCCAGCGGGAGGGCTTTTTCGAGGGTGATGAAGAAATTCAACTGCACGAAGCTCGAAAGCCCCTGCGACAGGAAGATGACCAGCGCCAGCAGCATGAGCCTGGGGTGCTCCTTGAACAGCGAGAGCTGGAGGGTCCCTTTCCGGGCCTTCTCTTCCGCTGAAGGCCGCGGCTCGCCCGCCAGCTCATAGGCGCAATAGGCCAGGGCCAGGGAAGGCAGCAGCGATGCGGCCCCGAGGAGGATGATTGCTTTGGTGCCCAGCGAAAGGGCGGCTTTCGCCGTGAGCCAGCCCGCGGTTATCGGTCCCATGGACATGATCCCCATGATCGGGCCGTTGAAGGCTTTGGCGTCCTCTTTCTGGAGGATGCTGTCGATGAAAGACCAGTACTGTTCAAAGAGGACCACGATGTAGGATTGGGCGAAGAGGTAGAAAAGGATCACACCGAGCCTCGCATGCAGGGTGATGTAAGCGAAGGAGATGCTGAAGGCGCACAGGGCCAGCGTGAAGGTGCAGACGAGGGTCTTGAGGCTTCCGAGGCGTGAGAGGAGCCTGCCGAAGATATAGACGAACAGGACCGTTGCCAAAGGCGACGCGGCCATGACGTAAGGCCTTTGGGCCGCGCCGTACACGCTTATGAAAAGCGAATCCGCCGCCACCCGTATGAACTCGTACCCGCCGATCAGGAAAGCCCCTGAAACGGCCGTGGCCAGCATGGACAGGAATAAGCGCCGGCCGGGCTTGGTCATCAAGGACGGCCGCTATCGGGCCGGCCGCTGTGAAGCCGCGT
This sequence comes from Elusimicrobiota bacterium, assembly GCA_016212885.1. Lineage (GTDB taxonomy): Bacteria > Elusimicrobiota > Elusimicrobia > UBA1565 > UBA1565 > UBA9639. The sequence continues at coordinate 25,494 of JACRDO010000002.1, forward strand.
TTGAACGGACCTCGCCAATCGCCGTCGGCAGGTTCGACCGCGCGACCACTACGACGTGGATAGGCCTCCAGGCGTAGCGTTCCGATTCGAAGCTGGCGACATCCTGCGCTGTGGCGTTGGTCTTGCGGTAGAGGATGGAGAATCGGCCGTTCTCTTCAGCCGCGGAGACGATCTCGACCTTCCGGCCCTTGGGCATGTCCCCGCCGTAGAGAGCCACCGCCATCATCCTCTTGAAATCGATCGGGCTCCTGAACATGATGCCGAGCTCGTTGTTGAGGTCGTCGAAAGCCTTCTGGCTGCGCAGGATCTTGACGGAGAAGCGGCCGTCCCCGCCGATCCCGAAATAGGACAGGATGGGGGCATCCTGGCGGGAGAGGATCTCCCCGGCGTCCGCGTTCAGCATCTGGTCCATCCCCTGCCCCGGCCGGTCCGCGACGTTGAGCGGGCTGACCCCCGCCTCCGAGCGGACAAGATCGAGACCGCTCTTGGAGGCCTCTGGGGAGATCAGGAGGCCGCGGCTCTTCGCCTCTTCTTGGCGCGCCGCCCTCTCCGGCGAGCGGAGAACAGCAAGCGCCTGCGAGGACTGCGGCCCCAGGGCCGCGGCCCTCTCCGGCGAGCGGAGAACAGCAAGCGCCTGCGAGGACTGCGCTTCCAAGCGCGCCGGTGTCGGCATGGACGGAGCGGGGGCAGAGGGCAGGGCGGGAGAGGGGGCTTGGGCCTGCCGGCGCGAGCACACGACCGCGGCCGCGGCGAGAGCAGCTGCCCCGAACGCGAGCACGGCGGGCTTCACGAACGACAAAGATCCTCCTGAGGGCGGCGGCTCTCCCATGGCGGCTGAGCACCATTGCACCATTGCTCGGCCGGTCCTGTCAAGACGTCGGCGAAAATAAGGATTGACAATGGAGGCAATCCCTGTTATAACTGTTTCCTCAGGGCCGCCGCTGACGCCCATCGTAACGCCGAGACCTGGAGAGGTCGCGGCGATTTCTATCGGGGGTGTCTGGCATGAGCGGACGGCTTTTTCGTCTTCCCGCGGTCTTCCTGCTGGGCCTCGCTCTGGCGCCGCGCGCCTGGGCCGGCTCGCCGACCATCAAGGTCCTGGGCCGCCTGAGCAGCGCCCAGGGCAAGGCCCTGAACGGGGTCGCGTCCCTCGAATTCATGATCCTGGACCTCGACGGCGGGGGGACCGTGGTATGGAACGAGATGGACGATGTCCGCGCGGCCGCGGGCGAATACGCGGCCGTGCTCGGCTTGTCCAGCCCCCTCCCGCGCCTGGGCCGCATCCGCCCGGGGTGGAGGCTCGTGGTCCGGCCTCCGGCCGAGTCGGGCTGGGTCGCGGAGCCGCTGTCTTTCGACCAATCCGATGACCCTCGCCGCGGCCAGATCGCGCGGCTGCTGGAGAGATTCGGCATCCGCCGCGGCCTGCTCGAGCGCAGGCCGTCCTCCCCGAAGCTGACGGGGCTCTTCGGCCGGCGTCCGTCGGAGCCGGCCACTGAGGCGGCCCCGATGGAGCCTGCGCCTCAGGGGCAGGAGATCGACGCCGACGACTTGGGCCGCGGCCTGAGCGGCGCGGCGCGTGCCGCGGCTGCGGAAGCGAAGGAGGAAGCCGACCTGGCCGCAGGCTCTGCGCCGCGCATCGCATACGACCGGGACGAGGCCGTCTCCCTGGAGAAGATCCGCCATCTCGACAAGGTGCTCCGCAGCGAGGACGCCTACCTGCGCAAGCGCCTGATCCTCGCCGCGCGCAAATTCGATGACCGGCTCCCCGAGCGGAAAGCCGGAGCGATCCCCGTCGGAGCCCCTGTCGGGCCGCGATAGCGGCGTCCGGGGACATGGCGGAAGAACGGCAGGAAAAATCGGGGGAATGGCTCGAACAGTGGCGGATGTTCCAGTACGACGAGCAGTTCCTATTCGAGGAGTGGATCGCGCCCGCGACCTGCGAGGATTTCCGAGACAAGACGGTGCTGGAGTGCGGCTGCGGCGGAGGGCAGCATACCGCGCTCATCGCCCCGCTCGCGAGGCGGGTCGTCGCGGTGGATTTGAACACCGTGGAGGTGGCGCGCGAGCGGAATAGGGGCTTTCGGAACGTCAGTTTTGTCGAGGGCGACATCGCGGCCGGCGATTTCGGCGGGCCCTTCGACGTCGTGGTCTGCATTGGCGTGATCCACCACACCGACGACCCGGACGCCGCGTTCGCAAATATCTGCCGCCACTGCCGCCCTGGCGGCAAGGTGATCATATGGACTTACAGCGCGGAGGGCAACGCGCTGGTCCGGCGCGTCGTCGAGCCGCTGCGCAGGCTTTTCCTGCGGCGTCTCCCGCGCAAGACTCTGCGCGGCCTCTCCATCCTCGTCACGGCGATGATGTATCCGGTCGTCCATTCGATCTACCGTCTCAGGGCTTTCCGGTTCCTTCCGTATTACGAGTATTTCGAGAACTTCCGGCGCCTGTCTTTCGGGCGGAACCTTCTGAACGTCTTCGACAAGCTGAATGCGCCGCAGACGAGATTCACGACCTTTGAAAAATGCCGCGAGTGGTTCTCGGAGAGCCGGTTCGAGCGGGATTCCATATCGATCCGGAAGTACAAAGGCGTGAGCTACAGCCTGGTCGGGGTAATCAAGGGGTCAGGTCTGGACATTAGACATTGTGAGCCGTAGAAGTCGGCCCTGTCAATGTCTAATGTCCAGACCTGACCCCAGAGGATACGGCCTGAAGGAGACATTCCAGATCCCTTGGTTGGAGAAGTCCGGATTGGGGTTGGGATTGAGAAGGCTCACGAGGCTGTCGCTCCTGAATCTCAGGCCCAGGCCGAGGCGCTCCAGGACGCGCAGGGCCCCGAGGCTGAGGCCGCCGGGAACGGATAGGCATCGCAGGCGCCTGCCCCTGCCGCTGGCCATGGCCCTGAGAAGCTCGGCGAAAGGCACGGACTCGGGGTGGGCGGCGATGAGGATCCTCTCGCCAGCCGGCCGCTCCGCGCTCAGGGCCGACTCGACCGCGCGAGCCAGGTCCTCGGCATGGACCAGGAAGAACGGCTGGGCTCCCCCGTCGAACACCGGCAGGACCGGCAGCGCGGCCATGCGCTCCAGCGAGCCGTACATCCCCCGGCCGCTCAGCCCTCCGAAAACAAGGCCGGGCCGGATCACATAGCCGCCGAGGGCCAAGACGCTCTGCTCGACAAGGAGCTTCCCCTTGCCGTAAAGAGAGAGACAGCCTTCGTAAGCGCTGATCGAGGAGAGGAAGACCAGCCTCTGTATTCCGGCTTCGCGGGCGGTTTTCAGAAGCCGGATCGAGCCGTTCACGTTGGTCCTCCCGATCTCTTCCCACGTCCGGGCCTTGAAATCGTAGGCGCAGTGGACCAGCCCGTAAGCTCCGCGCAGCGCCTGGGCGCCGATGTCCTCGCCCAGGACGAAGCCTCCCGAACGGTTCAGGCCCAGAACGCGCCAGCCCTGGGATGACAGGCGGCTTGAGACCGCGCTGCCGACGAGTCCCGAAGCCCCCGTGACGACGCAGCGTCTGGATTCCATGTTCCCTCTACCCGGCGTCCAGCTCGGCCGCCTTGCGGGCAATCCGATGCGCATTGGCCATGACGGTGTAGGACAGGGTCGTGGAAGCCAGGCTCGGCAGGACCGAGGCATCGACGAGGTGGACGCGCTGGAAGCCGCCCGGCCGCCCTAAGATGTCGGACTCGAAGGGACCGGGGTTCTTGGACATGGGGAAGGAGGCGCCGATGTGGTTCCCTTCGCCGGGCGCGCCGATCTCCATGAGCGGGAGGAGCGGCAGTCCCCCGAGCTGTCCGCCGCGGGCGAGGAGTTTGCCGGCCGTTCTCATGATCTTCCATCTGGTCCTTGCTGAGAGCCGCCCCTTGAGCCTCAGCCGCATCCCGCAATCCACATCCGGGAGGGCTTGAACACGGATGCGGTCCGCCTCGCTGGAGTCCAGGTAGCCTTGGATGAGCGCGAGGCGTCCCCAAAGCGCCGGGCCCAAGAGCTTCGCCAGCGGCGGAAACGGCTGCAGGATCTGCTCCACACGCTGCCGGATGAACTCGTTGTAGGTATAGAGCTGGAGGTGAACGGGGCGCTCGGAGATCGACGGGTCCAATATCTCCAGGAACAGCTGGGCCAGGGTATGCAGCCGTTCCTTCTCGACGTCGGCATGGCCGTCGAAGAGCAGGATCGGCAGGAGGAAGTACGGCTGATAGCGCAGGGCCAGCTCCCGGCCCGCGAGGCCGAGCGAGGAGGCCATAAGCTTGAGGGTCGCAATGGGGCCGCAGGCGATGAACGCGCGCCGCCCTTCGAAAAAAGCCGGCGGTCCGCGGCGCATCAAGGAGCGGCAGCGGACCCGGACCCCGCAGCCCGCTTCTTCGACCTTCTCCGCGATCCAGCCGGGCTCATAGCGGAACCGGCCGTCTTTTCGGAGCTCATCCAGGGTCTGGATGGAGTTGTAGATCGCGGAGTAGGGACAGCCGGAAAGGCAGAGGCCGACGTATTCGCAGGCGCGGCTTGGGCCGGATGGAGCGGTCCGAAGCGCGAGCCTGGACTGGCCGAAGACCATCCCGCCAGAGCGCATGGAAGCCTTGCGGCGCTCCCAGCGGTCCAGAAGGCTCTGCGCCTGGGAGCTCAGCCTCGGGGCCGGGGCCGGCTCGGCGTGATAAGGGAAGAGAGCCTCCAGGTCGTCGCGCCGGCCGGCGATCCGGAGCATGCCGGCCGCTTCCGCATAGGATGGATCCAACTCCTCCCGAGGGAACGGCCAGCCTTTGAAATCCGCGGCCGTGTTCGGCAGGACCGCCGCGCCCCAGACGCTGCTCAGGCCTCCGCGCGCATGCGAGATGACGCACCTTGTCCCTTCTTGGATGACCGTGTCGAGCTCCTGCCGGGCGTAAGGGTACTCGGAGCCGAAGACGGGCTTGAAGGCGAGGCTCTTGCGGGCCGAAAGATAATCTCCAACGATGGAGCGGACGAGCGCCTTGTCCCACGAATCCGGGTCCTGGGAGGCCAGCTGCTCGACGACGCGGCGCTTCTCCTCCTCGAGCTCCGTTCCGCCGTCGATCATTAGGACCGAGGCGCCGCTTGAGAGCAGGGCCTTGGCGCAGCTCACGCCGGAGGGCCCGGAGCCTATGACGATGCGCATGGTCAGCAGCTGGACCAGGGCTTGCCGCGCCGGTCCGTGCGATATGATACCGATTCTGGCCGCCGCCGTCGAGCCGGATGGTTCCTTGACGCAGGGCGGCCAAGGTCTTATACTCCTTACATCATGCCGACGAAACCGGACTGTCCGAAGTGCCCGACGGGGAAGCTGGATCCTTTGACGGTCAAAGTCCAAGACCGCGCCCTGCCCGCTCTAAGATGAGGAACGAAAGGGGATTCGCCTCGATGCTGGGCATCGTGCTGGCCCTGGCGATCGTCTGCGTCCTGACCTATCTCTCGATCAAGGCCTATTTCAAGGGATCCCCTGTCGATAAGGCCGACCGGAAATCCCTGCAAGAGCAGGGGGTCAGCGCCTCAAATCCGGCCTCGGCGACCCAAGCCGCGAAAGCGAACGTGGACGAGATGAACAAGCGCTCGCTGGAGATGCAGAAGCAGTCGGCCGACATGGAGGGCGCCGGACAGTAAACATGCATCTTCTGCTGGCCTTCGGCTCAGGTATGCTAGAATAGCCCCGCAACATGCCCGCCAATATCCTTGTCGTCGATGACGACGAGCTCATCCAGAGCTTCTGCAAGACCGTTCTTGAGGGGGCGGGGTTCCGCGTCGAGACCTGCGGCGCCGTCAAAGAGGCGCTGGAGTCCGTGCGGTCCGACCCGCCGGATCTGCTCATCCTCGACATCCGGCTTCCGGACGGCAACGGGATGGAGGTCTGCCGCGCCATCCGCAAGGCCGGCAGCGACGCGCCGGTGCTGTTCCTGACGGCGAACAGGGACCTCAAGACGCGCCTGGAGTGCTTCCAGCTCGGGGCGCAGGACTACCTGCAGAAGCCTTTCTCCATCGAGGAGCTCCTCGCGCGCGTGAAGGTCCATCTCGGCATCAAGAAGTCCCACGACGAGCTGATCAAGCGGAATTACGAGCTGGAGCTCAAGAACCGCCTCCGGCAGGACCTGACGGACATGATCGTGCACGATCTGAGGGCTCCCCTGACCTCCATCCACGGGACACTGGAGCTCATCAAGATGCGGGGGCTCATCAGCGACAAGGACTACGGCCGCCTGCTCGATTGCGCCGGGACCGCCGCGGAGTTCATGATCCTGATGCTCAACGACCTCCTCGACATCAGCCAAGCCGAGCAGGCCCAGCTGGAGCCCCAGGTCGACGCGGTGGAAGTGAAGCCCCTCATGGAGAAGATGACGGAGCTTTTCGCCACCAAGTGCCAGCGGCTCGACAAGCGCCTCGAAATACGGGTCGCCGACGACGTGCGCGCCTTGAAGACGGACCCGAGCCTGCTCTTCCGCATCATCGTCAACCTGATCTCGAACGCCTTGGGGATCGCGCCCAAGGGCACCGCGGTGGAGCTCGAGTGCGTGCGCAAAGGCGCGGCCGCCCCCTCCGGAAGCGGAGCGCGGCTTGCCGTCGGGGACGGCGCTTCCCAGGGCGCGGCCGTGCGATTCAGCGTCTTGGACCGGGGGCCCGGCGTTCCCGACCGCGAGAAGTCCGGGATCTTCGAGAAGTACCACAGCGCGAAAGGCGGGGGGAACATCTTCGAGCAGGGCCGGGGCATCGGCCTGACCTTCTGCCGCCTCGCTACGGAAGTCCTGAAGGGCCGCATCTGGGTGGAAGATCGCGAGGGCGGCGGCAGCCGCTTCATCTTCGAGAGCCCGGATTTCACGAGGGAGCGCTGAGAGGAGCGGAGATGCTGATAAAGTTCTGGGGCGCGCGGGGGAGCATCCCGGTCAGCGGCAGGGAGTACCTGCGCTACGGAGGGGACACCACCTGCGTCGAGCTGCGCGCCGCGGGCGGCGAGGTCGTCATCATCGACGCGGGCTCCGGCATCCGCCGCCTGGGCAAGCGGCTCATGAAGGAGGGGCGGCAGTCCTTCATCCTGCTCTTCACCCACTCGCACTGGGACCATGTCATGGGATTCCCTTTCTTCCTCCCCATCTACTTCAAGGGGACGCGCTTGCGCATGATGGGCTGTCCCTTCGCGCAAAAAGCCGTCAAGGACGTGATCGCCAGGACCATGCAGCCGCCCGTCTTCCCCGTGAAATTCGACGATATCGGCGCGAAGTTCGCCTACAGCGAGATTTGCGCCGAGCCCTTCCGCATCGGCGGCATGCGCGTCGAGCCGGTGCTCCTGAGCCACCCAAACCGGGGGCTGGGCTACCGGTTCATCGAGCGCGGCAAGTCCTTCGTGTTCCTGACGGACAACGAGCTGGGCCTGGTCCATCCCGGAGGGCTGGCCTTGAAGGACTACGTCGAGTTCTGCCGAGGGGCGGACCTCCTGGTGCACGACTGCGAATACCTGGACTCCGAGTATCCCAAGCGCCGCGCGTGGGGGCACTCCACGCTCTCGCAGGCCCTGCGCCTGGCGCTGGCGTCCTCGGTCAGGCGTTTGGGCCTCTTCCATCACAACCAGGAGCGGACGGACGCGCAGATCGACGCCATGGTCCGGGAGTGCCGGGCCAGGATCCGGCGCGAGCGCTCCAGGCTCAAGTGCTTCGCGGTGTCCGAGGGGCTGACCATCCGGCTTTAGTTTGTGGCGCTCATCGAGCTCAAGGACGTCACGAAGGTCTATGACGGGGGCCTGGAGGTCCGGGCTCTAAGCCGCGTCAGCTTCTCCATCGAGGCCGGAGAATTCACCGCGATCGCGGGGCCTTCCGGGTCGGGGAAGTCCACCCTGCTCAACATCGTCGGGACCCTGGACGCGCCCACCCAAGGAGAGGTCTTCTTCGAAGGCAGGCCCATCTCCCGCCTGAGCGAGAACGAGCTCGCTGACTTCCGGCTGCGCTCGCTGGGCTTCATCTTCCAGGCCTACAACCTCATCGGGGTGCTGAGCGCCGTCGAGAACGTGGAGTACGTCTTCGTCCTCCAGGGCACGGCGAAGGAGGAGCGGCGCAGGCGGGCCTCGGAGGCTCTGCGCCGCGTGGGGCTCGAGGCCGAGGCGGACCGGCGGCCCGACCTGCTCTCGGGGGGCCAGCAGCAGCGGGTCGCGATCGCGCGGGCCATCGTCCACCGCCCGAAGGTCGTGCTGGCGGACGAGCCGACCGCGAACCTCGACTCGAAGACGGCGGAGTCGCTCCTGGACCTGATGCTGGAGCTCAACGGCGAGAGCGGCGTCACCTTCGTCTTCTCCAGCCATGACGAGAGGGTCCTCTCGCGGGCGCGCCGGGTGCTGCGCATCCGCGACGGCAGCATCGAATCTTGACGCGGGCCCGCTGCCTCGCCGCGCTCCTGCTCCTGGCCTGCGCGCATCCGGCGTCCGCGGGCTTCGAGGCCTCCGGATATCTGAAAAACCTCTACCGCGCCGGCCGCTCCCCATCGACGCGCATCCCTTACCAGGGCGACCTGACCCGGGCGAGGGCCGGCCTGGAGGCCGACTTCCCGCTCATTCGGGCGCGCGTGGACTACGACCACGAACTGCTTCTGGGGAGCGTCCTGCGCTCCTACGAGTTCTCCCGCTACGGCTTCGCAGACCCCCCGGCTCATTTCAACATGGAGCAGACGATCTCATCGGGGAGCGACGCGAGGTACCGCCACCTGCTCTACCGCGGCTGGGTTGAGGCGCGTTCGCAGGACATTTCGCTCAGGTTCGGCCGCCAGCGCATCGCATGGGGGACCGGCAAGCTCTGGAACCCGACGGATTTCCTCAATCCCTGCCTGCCGACCGCCCTCGAGCGCGAGGAGCGGCCCGGGGTGGACGCGCTGGCCCTGCGCCAGGGCCTGGGGAGCCTAGGCCAGGCCGAAGCCGTGTACACCTTGGCGGACCGTTGGCCTGGCTCCGACCTCCTGGCCCGCCTGCGGGGCAACGCGTTCAAGACGGACGTCTCTCTGCTGGCGGGCAAAATCGCCCCCTCGACCTCGAGTTGGGCCGCGGGGGGGGACTTCGCGGCGGATATCTTCGAGGGCAATCTGCACGGCGAGCTGGTCTACTCGGATCTCCGGGTCCGCTCCCCTTTCTGGAAGGCGCTGATCGGCTACGACTACGAGTTCGGCGCGGCGCCGAGGTTCTCGTGGATGAAGAGCCTCTGGGTCCTCCTGGAGTACCACTGCAACGGGCAGGGCGCATCGGACCCCGCCCGATACGACCCCGCGGCCCTGCTGGGCGGCAGGCAGGTCTCCCTTGCGCGCGACTACTTGGGCGCCGGCGTGCGCAAAGAGCTGCATCCCCTGGTGAAAGCGGAGCTGTACTTGCTCATGAACCTGGACGACGGCAGCAAGTTCCTCATGCCGTCCGTTGACTGGAACGCGCTCAGCGACCTCCACCTGAGCGCGGGCTGGCAGCGCTTCGGCGGGAGCGCGAGGAGCGAATACGGGCGCCAGCCCAACGCTTTCTATCTGCAGGGGCAGTACTTCTTTTAGGGCGCTTCCGGGTTTTGCGTGGGTAAGCATGCGGAAAGTATCGCTATTTCCATCAGAATTTACACTCAAGGTGACGCCCGACGAAGAAAGTTTTTGAGTGAACCAAAGATTATCCGACGATGGGCTCACATCATCGGCGAGCATGATGCCGACCCTCTCGTCGAAGCAAGATGGGTTTACCGAATGTTTACCAAGTTTTCGTCAGGTGGCGCGCGTTGGCGCGCTTCGAAGCTCCTGCCCGTCAAGCAGGTGTATGAGGCCCTCGGGAAGCTCCCGGCCAAGCAGGTGGTCGTGATGCTCGACAGCTGCTTCTCCGGCGCCAGGGGCCGCAGCGTGAGCGCGGCCGGGACCCGGCCCCGGGCCCTCTCGATGCGGGAGTCCGAGGCCGGGGACAAGCTCGTCGTGCTGGCCGCGTCGACCGGCGTACAGATGAGCTCGGACCTGGACAAGGCCAAGCACGGCCTGTTCACCTACTACCTCAAAGGCATGCGGGGGGAAGCGGATGCCGACGCGGACGGAGTCGTGAGCGTGGGCGAGCTTTACGCCTACTCCCGCGCGCAAGTGGAGCGCGAGGCGTTGCGCGGGCTCAACCGGGACCAGACCCCCGCGCTCCTGCCCGCGGCGGCCGCCGAGGAGAGGCTCAAGACCCCGGTCGCCCGCAGCAAGTAGGCCTGCGCGCTTTCGTTAACTTTTCCTTCACATCTTCCGCCGTGAGTAGAGTATGATATCCATGATGGGCTCCGGTTCCGCTCCGAATTCCCCCGGCCCCGCGCCTGGCGTCCTTCCCTTTTTGGAGCAAAGCCTGCGGGCGTTCTTCTCTCCCCGGTCCGCTTTCGCGCAGTGCCGGGCGGGGCCTGAGCCGGGGATCGCGGAGATCGCGGCAAGCCTGTTCTTCTGGGCCGCGGCGGCCTCCTCGTTTGGAGCGGCCGCGGGCCTCTGGACAAACCCCAAGCTGCCGGCCCTTGATGAGAGCCGGGTCTACGCGGCCATCGCAGCCGGAGCCGCGATCCTGGCAGCTGCCGGAGCCTTGGCCGGCGCCGTCGCCCACCTTCTTGGAACGGCGGTCGGGAGCGCTGCGCCGTTGTCCAGGGGCCTGGCGCTTGCGGCCCTGCTCGCGCCCGCTGCCGTGATCGCGGCCCCGGCTTCGGTCTGCGCAATCCCAGGTCTTTGGCTGCTGGCCCCCGCCGCGGTATTCTGGCCCCTGGCCTTGGGCTTCGAGGAGCTCTACCAGGCCGCCCAGCCGAAAGCCCTGGCCTGCTCGGCCGTCTTGGCCCTGGGCCTGGCCGGGCTGGGGTTCGCAGGAGGCCGCGGCCTGGGGTTGACGGAGACGAAGAAGTCCGAAACCGGCTCTGCGGCCGTTTCCACCGCTGCTCTGAAGATGCCTGGCGCGCGCCATTCAGGCGCGCGGCCGGCCCAGGCTCCGGCCGCGGAGAATCCCGCTCAGAACGAGCCTCCCAGATCCAGCGTGGACATGGTGCGGGGGAGCGGCGCCGTGCCCGCACCGAGCGGAGAAGAGTCCCCGCAAACGTCTCAAATGCCGGGGGCTTTCCCGCCGACAGGGGGCTCCACGGACAAGACGCTGAAATCCCTGGATCATTGGAGCAAACAGCTCGAGGAAGGCTCGGAGCTCACCAAGAACCTCACCCCTGAGCAGAAGGCCCAGGCCCAGGCTCTCAAGGAGACCCTGGACAACGTGCGCAAGCAGACCGCTCAGACCGGCGTGCCGCAGGATAAAACCCAGCTCCTCCTGCAGATCATGCAGGTGGTGGGCCAGGCGCGAACGCAGAAAGCGGAGAAGGAGCGGCAGGAGCAGGAAGACAAGAAACCGCGCAAGAAACACCCCAAGCGGGCGGTCGAGAACGAATGAAGGCGCTAGTGCTGCGACCGGTCCTGATCGCGGCGCTGGCCGCGTTCGCGCCCCTGGGCGCTGGGGCCCAGACCGGAGAATGGGCGCCGCCCCTGGACCGGAGAAGGGGCGAGTTGAAAAACGCGGAGAAGAATCTGGGCGAGGCCCTGACCCGACTCGAGCAGGCGCTCCAGCCGCTGGAGTCCCTCGCGCAGAGCTATCCCCTGCAGCCTGACCCCAGGATACTCGGCCCCAAGCGCGAGGCCGCGCGCTTGGGGCTCCAGCGCCTGCACAAGGAGGCTCTTGCCGCGGACAAGGACCTCGGCGCCCTGCGGGGCCTCGCGGACACGATGCTCGTCTTCGCGGCGCTCGGCGCAACGGCCAAGGATTCGAGCGTTCCGGCGGCCCAGCGCCCGGAATTCATGGATGTGGAGCGCAGAGGGAAGATGGAGCTGCGGTCGGAGAATGTCCGGATTCATGCCCGCGCGGCCCTTTCAGCGGATGAAGCCGCTTGGACCAAGGCTTTGGATACGTTCGAGCGCAGGCGCCGCGTCGCGCGCAAGGCCGCGATGCCGGGAGGCGCGCTCCTGGCCGCTCTCGCGCTCCTGCTCGCAATGAAGCCTCGGCCCAAGGAGCCGGCCCCGGAGGCTTCGGCGCCCGCCGCCCTTGCGGCCGCGTTCAGGGAAGCGCCGTCCCCGACGGCAAGCCTTGCTCCGCCTCCGGAGGGGGCGGCCGCGCAGCTCGCCCAAGGATTCAGGGTCATCGGGCCCGCGGCGTGGTCCGCGGGCGGCCCCTTCTTCGATGCCCAGGCCCCTGACGGCCGGGGGGTCATGGCCCGGCGCGTGGACCCGTCCTTGTTCCTCGACCAGAAGGAAGAGCCGCTCGTCATCGCCGCTGCTCAGGCCGCGTGCAGGCTCTCGCACCCGGGCCTTGCGCGCGTGCTCGGCGCCTTCCAGCACCAAGGAGCCCTGTTCATCGCCTCGGAGAGGCCGGCTGGGACCCTGCTTTCCACCTGCCTGGGAGAGGGCCGCCGCATGCAGCTGCGCGCGGTGAAGATGGTCGTCTCCCAGGCGGCCGCGGCCCTGGATTTCGCCCACGGCCAAGGCTTCGCTCACCTGGCCCTGCATCCAGGGGAGTTCTTCGTGACGGACCAGGGCCGGACCACCGTGGCGGAGCTGGGCGTGGCCCACCCCCTGCGTCTGCTCTGCTCCCGGAAGAGCCGGCCTGAATCCGAGGCCGCGGCTCCCTTCCTCGCCCCTGAGCTCGAGCTCGGCGATGCCCGGCCCGCAGCGGATGTCTATGCCCTGGCCGCGATCGCCTACCGTCTGCTGGCCGGCGCGCCGCCGTTCCCAGGCCCGAACCCGCTGTCCCGCAAGAGAGCCATGGCGTTCATCCCCCTGTCCAAGATCCTGCCGGCCGCGGGCATCGACGCGGTATTCATCCGAGCCTTGGCGAACGAGCCCGCGCGCAGGCACAAGAAGGCCGGGGAGTTCGCAGCTGCCCTCTCGGCCCTGCCCGAGCCCGCCCTGCCGAAAGCCTGAGCGTCTGCATCCCCGCCAGGATCGGGTTCGCTGAATGCTTGCCCTCAGGAACGGAACGCCGCCTATTTCGTCGGCCCTTCAGGCTTCTGTTCCGCTTTCGGCCCTTTTGCGCCGCAGGCGCACTTGTGGTTCTTCTTGAACTCTTCCCGCTTGCCGTCCTGCTGCTTGCGGAATTCCTCTTTCTCGGCGTCCTGCCGCTTCCTGAACTCGGCCTTGGCCGCCTTCTTCTCCTCGGCTTTCTTGTCCTTCAGAGTCGCATGGAAGGCTTCCTTGTCCGCCTTCATCTGCTTGTGGAAGGCTTCGTTGTCGGCTTTCATCTGCATGCGGAAGACCTTGCAGTCCGGGCACATCTTCTTCCCATGCTTCTGCGGGCCGCCGGCCTGCTCCTGCTTCTGCTCATCCGCGGGTTTCCCTTTCTCCTCCGCGAACGCCGCGGTTGAGACCAACAGCGCGGCGAGAGCCGCAAGCCCTGCGAAGCGCCTCGTTTTCATCGATGTTCTCCTCGCCGTTGAGGCCGCAGCCTCATCCGGCTCCTATCTATAATACGAGCGGGACGCGAAAAAGTTCCATTGCGCCGCTGCCGGTTCATGATAGCATACTCGGCGCAAAGCCGGCGGGCGATGGCGATAAAGCCGTCCGTGAAGGCCGGCGCGAGAGGCGGGGCCGCGCTTGCGTCCGGAGCCTTATGCTCCGCCCGTCACGCGCAGCACGACCGAATCCTTGATCCCTTTGCGGACCTCTTCGACGTACAGGGAGTACTTGTCGACGGCGACGCGCTGCCCGGCGTGGACGTCGAAATCCTTCTCCTGCGGGGGGTTGCCCGGGATGAGAAGCATCAGCCCGGCCACCAGGCCGCGCTTCTTGGCCCCGGCCTCATCGACGTACTCGGACTTCCTCACGAATCCGAGGCCGATGCGCAGCTCATCGACGGAGCCGGTCGTGCCCTGGGCGATTGAGAGCACCAAGCCGCCTTCCCCGGGGACCGGCGCCCTTTCGATCTGCGTGCAGCCCGTCAAGAAGCAGACGGCCGCCAAAACTGGAAGCCCTCCCAACAGCCGCCCATGTGCCCCGGCTCTCATGTTCGCCACCTCAGTCGATAGGATTGACGGAGACCATGCCGTAATTCCTCTTGAACTGCTCCTCGCTCAGCACGGCGTCCTTGTATCCCCAGGGGTTGCCCATGGTGATGGTCCTATCTTTCTTGTCGATATTCTTGACGTAGTACATGTGCTGCCCGACGACGCCCTTGGAGTCGTCGAGGAGGAAATCCGGCAAGGTGCCCGCGGTGATCGCGTAGCCCTTGTCGTCCCATTCCGCCAGCTTGTCGAAGCTCGTGAGGATCGCCGCATGGTACTGGGTGTTCGTCCCGGTGAGCAGCTCCAGCTCCGGGCCGCCCAGGCCGCCCGTGCTGATGCTGTTGTAGGAGCCGCGGTACTTGGCGTAGGCCTTCTCCGCCACCATGGTCCACAGTTCCGGATTGCTGCCGGAGGAATCCCCGTATTTGGCGAAAGCGGGGTTCCCGTACTCGATCGGGAACGCGTTGTCCACGGTCACGGCCACATCCGTGTACTCGGGCTTCCAGAACTCCCAGAAGTTGCGCTTCTGATGGAAGGTGAGCGAGTAGGTGCCGTTGCCGTTGTCCTTGATCATGTCCCGGATGGCGCCCGGGTCGTTCTTCGCCACCGCGGCCAGAGACGCGAGATAATAGCAGTCCCCGATGCCTCCCTGCTTCACGTCGCCGGCGGATACGGCGTCGGAGTCGCCCTTCCCTTTGATGAACAGGTCGCCCTTCTTCTCCTCGTAGGCGATGGCGGATTTCTTCTCGCATCCGAAGATCCAGAATTTGCAGTTGAGGTTGTCGAACTTGGGGTTGTCGGGCTGCTTCTCCGGCTTCGCCTCCGCCTCCGGGGAAGGAGACGGCACGGGCTTCTTGAACAGCGAAGCCCAATCCACTTTGGCGCTCTTGGATGCCGACGCGTTCACCGAAGCCGCGGGGCCGCCCAGAAGCGCCTTGGGGTCTGAGGGCAGAAAGGGGGAGGAGAGCAGTGGATTGCGGGAGGGCGGCTTCTTCGACGAGGCTTTTTGAGCGGCCGAATAAAGATTGCAGCGCGGGTCCCCCTTCTTGCAGACCGCCCGGCCGAGGCCCGGATCAGGGACGGCTGAGAAAGCGGCATTCGAGCCCGCGTTCTTGGCCGGACCCGCTTTCCCGAGGCTCTTTTTCTTCGAGGCTTGGTCCGCGCACTTCCCATTGACCTTTTTTGAGCAGTCGCTCGAATCCGCCT
This sequence comes from Elusimicrobiota bacterium, assembly GCA_016212885.1. GTDB lineage: Bacteria > Elusimicrobiota > Elusimicrobia > UBA1565 > UBA1565 > UBA9639. The sequence goes on from JACRDO010000002.1 coordinate 40,669, forward strand.
TGAGCGACGGCTTGGACAGCGCGGAGACTCTCTGATCCGCGGCCCCGGCGCTCCGGCTCATGACGGCCAGGGCCAGGACCGCGATCGCCGGCCCGATGGAGCTTCGTTTTGGGAAAATCATATGGCTATCCCCCATCCTATCCTATGCCGTGACTATAAGTATATAGGACCCGAGCCCCATCTCGCCAGGGTCCAAAGGCCTATGTGAGCCGCTTCGGCAAGGATGCCTCGCTTTCCGGGGACATGGACCCCGGCCGCTACGGCAAGAAGCCGTCGCTATGCGTGATCGGGGTCACGGCGCTTGCGAAAGGGACCACCGCGAGATCATCGCTCCGGCCGCCACCAGGACGCAGCCCAGGAGCACGTGCGCGCCGGGCCGCACCCCCAGATAAAGCGAGGTGATGGCGGTCGAGGCCACGGGCACGAAATAACTGGCCAGGCTCAGGAACGAGTGAGCGCCCCGCCTCATCCCCCAGTCCCAGAGGGCGTAGGCCGCCATCAGGGAGCCGACGCCCAGGACGCACAGCTCCGCGATGCCTTTGGCTGTCCAGTGGGAGACCTCGGGCCGAAGCAGCCTGAGCCCGCCCAGCCCCGCCGCGGTCGCCAGCACGAAGAGCGGGACCGCGCCCTGCTCCGGGCTGCCCCATTGGCGCGCGAGGTTGGAGTAGAGCCCCCAGGTGAGCGCCGCGATGAGGGCCATCGCGGCCGCGAGGATTCCCTGCGGCGAGAGCCAGAACCGCATATCCGCGCCGGCCATCTCGCCGCCGCCCAGCATGGCAGCTGCCGTGCCGGCCGCGGCGGTCAAGCAGCCGAGCGGCAGGGCCCGGCCCGCCCGGCGCTTAAGGATGGGCACGGACAAGGCGACCGTGAGGGCCGGCCAGAGGTAGTTGATCAGGCCCACCACCAGCACCTGCGCGCGCTCCTCGCAGGCGCCGATCGCAGCGTAGAGACTGACGTTGGTGGCCACGAAGAGGGCCCCGCAGCCCCAAAGGTAGCGCCGGGGCAGGCGCAGCATCCCCATCACGGACTCCCCGCGCAGGCGCACGCCAGGGAGAGCGCGCCTGCGAGCAGGGAGGCGAGCGCCGGGCCGGTGAATGTCCCGATGGACTCGCTCATGCCCCGCATGAGCGAGATGGACAAAGCCCAGATCCCCAGGGCGGCCAATCCCCCGATGGTGGCGGAGCGCAGCTCGCCGGGCATGCTTGGAGGATAGCATAACGACGGGATCGATTGGCTCGATTGCAAGCGCGCCGACGCGCGCTGCCTGAGGAAAACCTGATTGCGTTTCCAGTTATTTCTCTTTCAGCGCGAAAGCGAAAACGGAATAAATATAATTCCATCTTGACCTGTCACCTGCCCGCACTATCCCGCCAAATATCGAGACTTGTTCCTGGGGGAGGTCGAGTTCTGGCTGCGGGAATTCGGCGAATCGTCCGAAGGGATACTGTTAATCCCTAGGTGATACAGAAACCCGCAGGATTAGCTGCGGTGAGAAACGAGGAGGATAAAGTAATGGAAAAGAAGTTACGGAGTATCCTGGCTGCGGCGTTGGCTCTCAACCTGGCCGCGCCGGAATGGGCGGCCGGGAGCCTGGAGGAGGAGCACATCAAGCTGGTCTGGCTGGCCCTCTACACGGTTATACTATGAAGCCGCCGTTTCTGTGCGCGCCGTATCCAGTGTCTTCCGATACAAATCTTCGCGGCGCGCGTAGAAACGACGGCACAGCCAGCCCTGGACCTTCAGTTCGCTGGACGGCCGGATACGAATGCGTCTACGAAGTATCCTGCGCTGTCGGCGAGGCGGCAGGGGACGCGGGCGAGGAGACGACCATCACTGCTGGCCAAATGTCTTCTTTGCGAGGC
>JACRDO010000050.1 GCA_016212885.1 Elusimicrobiota bacterium
GCTTGGTATGCTCAAGGCCCCAGCCTATGAAGCCTTGGCTCCGCGCATCGAGGAAGTCCAGCGCATGCTCGCCGCTCTCATTAAGAAGCTCACAGCTCAAAGCTCATAGCTCTTGGGCTGCGGGCGAAGCCCGCGCTGTGACAACCGCTCGATATCGTCCGAGGGTGACCCCACCCGCATGAGGAAGCAACGGCAAGGCCCTGCCGTGCGGCATCCCAGGCAACTCACGCTGGACAAGGTCTTCAGGCCGATCCCTGTTGATAAGGGCGACGAGTTGTTCCCCAACGGCATCTTCGAGTTCAACGTGACGAAGATGCTGGCCTTCATCGAGACGAATTCTGAGCGCTTCCCCGTGGAGAATGTGGAGGTCGAGCCTCTTCGCGGCTACTCGACCGACCATCTGGACGAGAAGACGGTCCAGGGCGCGGATATGTCGAAGCCCATTATCCTGGCCGAGATCAGCCCCGGACGCTTCAACGTCATAGACGGCAATCACCGCGTTGAGAGCGCCGGCCGCCGCGGCCTGAGGACAATACCTGCCCGGCGCATCGGCCCCGAGCAGCATCAGGTGTTTTTGACCTCCGTACGAGCGTACGAGGCCTACGTACAATATTGGAACTCGAAGCTCGCCGACATCGAATGAAGCCGCTAAGAAGAACCCAGAGCTTACCGATGCCCCGGCCGGAACGTCCTTCCCAGGTGACCGACGCCTACTGGGTCTGCGCCGAGCGGAAGACCGGCAGCTATCCCGAGCCCACTGAGAGAAACGGGAAGTGGCTGATATTCGTGCCGCTGGCGCGGGTGGATGCGGTTTGGGAACTCATACGGTTGGCCACGGAAGAAGGCCGCCTCGGCGACAGCGCGAAGGTGGCCACGGCCAGGGCGAACCACAACGCCGTCGACCAGGACAAGAAGGTCATCTGCGTCTACACCTATGACTGGCAGGACAAGGAAGACGTCATGCGCATCCGGGCCGAGCTCCGAACGCTCGGGATTGCCTGGGAAATCCCATACAAAGCCGATGCCGACACGGACGCCGGCCGCTACCGGGTGGCGGGGCACACACGCATCAGCAAGTACTACGAATGAAGACAACCAACCAAGACGCCGTACCGTCGGGCATGCAGGAACGGTTCGATGCCGTCATGGGGATCCTCGCAGACAATCCGCTGGCCTGGATGATCACGGTCGACGGCATCGTCATGGACGCACGTTCCGCCCCGCGGGAGATCCAGGAGGAGGCCTTCCGCTTGGGACTGATTCCCTGCCTCCCGGGCGGCGACGCAGGGAATCCGACCGCCGATAAGATGGAGGAATAGCGCATGGCCAAGCTGGGAAGCGACAAGCGGCCGGTCAGGGCCAGAGTGCAGAGCATGGAGAGGGCCCAAGAGATCGCCAAGATATGCGAGTCTCACGGCTGGAAGTTCGTAGTGGGCATCGAGCCATACCAAGTCGAGGATATCGCTGACCTCGAACGTTTGCTCAACCCACCGGCCCCGACTTCCGCAGCCCCGACGCCCGGGCGCAACGAGCCCTGTCCCTGCGGTTCGGGCAAGAAATACAAGAAGTGCTGCGGCCAATGAAGAGAAAGTCTCTGTGCCGGCTGGGCAAGAAAAGGTTCGAGGCCATGGTGGAAGAGGCCACTGTAGATTGCTACAACGAATCAGAGCAAACTGGCGGCTGGTGCGCCATGATCGAGGACAATCTCAAGTTGCCCTTTGAAACCGATATCCTGGGAGTGCCGGTGACTGTCGAGCGCATCGATATGAACCGCAATGAGGACATCGTAGCCATCTGCCGCCGCGGCAAGCACCGCCAGAGCGTCCCCATCCTAGACCTCCCTCTCCCCTCGCCGCTTCCTGCCGGCGCGGAATGGATCGAAGCCTACCGTCGTTGGGTGGTGGCAGGAAGAAGTCCAAGGCTTTGCGAAAGAGCTTGGCCTCCGATTTGCCTCCAGATGAAGCCCTGTTCGAGCACCTGCGCCAGTTGCGGCGTTTGATCGCTGAAAGGCTCGGCGTCCCGCCATACGTGGTCTTCCATGACAGCACCCTCGTGGAGATGGCCGCGCTCAAGCCCAGGACCCTGGATGCCATGCGCGGCGTGAAGGGTGTCGGCGACCGGAAGCTCGAACGCTATGGCGCTGCCTTCCTCGATGTCATTTCCGGAAAACCGCCGGAATCGGCCGTGTCCGTTGGTTGAGGTCTCCCCCTTGATTTAGTTATATTTTGGGTGTAAACTATGCATTGGAGTGGCATATGGTGCACTCGAAAGATAACTTAAAGACCATCGGCCCCCAAGCCGCCCGCCTGGTGACCACCTTGCAGGAGCGCCGCCACTTGGCGTTCACCCTGCCCGAGGTCATGCAGATCACCGGGCTCAAGGCCGCCTCTGCCAGCAGCTTCATCCGCGCCCTGGTCAACCGCGGGGTCGCGGCAAGGCTGCGGCCGGGCCTGTTTCAGTTGGTGCCCTTCGAACTCGGCCGAGAGAAGGAGTACCTCGGCAACCCCTACATGGTGGCCCGGGAGCTGATGGCCGGTCGGGACTACTACGTCTCCCATGCCTCAGCCATGGACATCCATCGCATGACTACCCAGCCTCAGCTCGTGGTCTATGTCGCCTCTCCCCTGGCCAGGCGCAAACGCGCGATCTTCGGAACCGAATTCCGCTTCATCCGCTGCCCGCGGCCACGCTTCTTCGGCTTTTCCGAGCAGTGGGTGGACAAGCAGAATAAGGTCTTGGCCAGCGACCTTGAGCGAACGGTCCTTGATGGGCTGAAGGCCCCGGAGTACTGCGGCGGCGTCAGCGAGGTGGCCAAGGGATTCTGGATGCGGCGCTCCGACATGGATGTCCGCAAGCTGGTGGACTACGCCCTGCGCTTGGACATCAGCGCCGTCACCGGCCGGCTGGGCTACCTCATGGAACTTCTGGAGATCGGGACGGAGAACGATAGGACCACCTTGCAGGAGCGATTGGGCAAGGCCTACGTGCTCCTGGACCCCACGTTGCCGGCCGAGGGGAAATTCCTTGCCAAGTGGCGGCTAAGGCTCAATATCGCCGCCGAGGAGCTACGCGCCGTCCTTCAAACATGATACCCCAACGAGACCTATCCTTGCTCTCAAAGGGGCCTTGAGCCTGTCTTCGCCCGGGTCCATAGCGCCTCGGGAATTATGTTCCGGTTCTCGCGCGAGGACCGCCAGGCCCATTCCAACAGCCACACCTTCTACCTCGGCTACGAAGGCCCCCTGCCGGCCACCACAGCGGGCAAGGAGGTGAAGGTGGACATCACGATCCGGGAGAAGCTCATCTTCCCGGTGGAGCGCCGCCCCGTGCTGCGAGGATACGCGGAATACGCCGATCTTCCGGAGAACACCGCGCTGCGCGTCTACTCCCTGGACGAGATCGAGGTGGAGAAGGCGGTCGCGGTGATGAACCGGGCCAGGAACGAGCCGCGGGACCTCTACGATATCTGGTACCTGGCGGAAGAGGCACATGTCGACCTCGGCCGCCTGAAAAGCGCCGTCGAGGAGAAGTTGGGCTTTCGCGGAAAGAAGCTCGACGACGTGCGCGGTGAGCTCGCCGCCAAGGAGGCGCGCTTCAAGAAGCTCTGGCAGACCCGCCTGGCCGCCCAGATGGCGAGCCTGCCGGAGTTCGATGAAGTCTACCGCGCGGTCCGCCGGTCGTTCCGCCAGGCCGGGCTGTCCTGAGGCTGAAACCGCGGATGCGCCCGCTCGCAGGCCTTCCGCAACAACTCCGCGCTGACGTGTGTGTAGCGCTGCGCAGGGATTCCGGAGCCTCCGGGCGGGGGGCGGTCTTGGGAACGATGCAGGCGAAGAGGCCGACGTAAACATTCGGCAAACCCATCTTGCTTCGACGAGAGGGTCGGCATCATGCTCGCCAATGATGTGAGCCCATCGTCGGATAATCTTTGGTTCACTCAAAAACTTTCGTAGTCGGGCGTCACCTTGAGCGCTAAACATTCGGTCAACCCATGCGTGCTCGTCGAGGGAGTTGCTCCCAGGACCCCGGAAGACGCCATTGCCCCGACGGGGGATATGGGTTTGCCGAATGTCTACTGGCCGACTTTCGAGGCGCCTGCAAATTTTCCTGTATTTTGCCGGCTAAAAAATACAATTTCCTAAGTAAACAAGTTGGGATTCGAACTCGTGTTTCCGTGGGGATGCCCGTGCTGCAGGCTGTGCGGCTTCTCCAGGCCATGCTCCAGCATCAGAGCCTCGTCGGCCAGGAGGCGTATCGTGGGCCCATCCGCCACGGCATGCCCGGCATCCAGCAGGATCGTCCGCGGGCACAACTGCACGACCAACTCCAAGTCGTGAGAGGCGATCACCTTCGTCACGGAGAGGCTCTTGAGCAGCGCTATCAGCCCGCGCTTGCTGCGTGGGTCCAAGTCGCTGGTCGGCTCATCGAGGACCAGGATGCTCGGCTCGCAGGCCAGGATCCCGGCCAGGCAGACCCGCTGCTTCTCTCCGGCGCTCAAGTGATGCGGTATGCGGTCATCAAAACCCTGGAGCCCGACCTTGCCCAATGAATCCCTGACGATCCGGCTGATTTCCGCCTCACCGTGACCGAACTGCTGCGGGCCGAAAGCGACATCCTCATGCACCGTTGGGCAGAACAACTGGTCGTCGGATTCCTGGAAAAGGAACCCGACCTTGCGGTGGGTCTCATCCAGGGACTCGGTCGAGACCGGCCGGCCGAAGATGGCGACCGCGGGGTTGGGCCCGAACTTCTCCGGCAGCAACCCATTGAGATGCTGCAATAGCGTCGACTTGCCGGCGCCATTGGGCCCGACGAGGGCGACGCTTTCTCCCTCCTGGATGCTGAAGCTGACGCCATGGAGGGCCGCTTTCTCATCGTGATAGGAGAAACGCAGGTCCCGGACTTCGATCGCCGGGATCATCGCCATCCCCGAGCGCGCATGGCCCCACAGACCCGCTCGGCCCTCCCGGCGGATCGCACGAACAACTGCCCGATGACGCCGGCGGAGGATTCCCATGACCGCGCCCGGCCAGCCTTGAAGGTGCGGCTGGATCGGGCTTTGCGCATCCTGTCGGCTTCGTCGATCATGACGAAAAGGTAGCGGTACATGAGCGCCAGCACCGAGACCAGGATTTCGGGGACCCCGATTTTCCGGATGGTTCCCAGCAAGCTCGCGAACGGGGTCGTTGCGGAAAGCAGGATCATGGCCAGAAGGCAGAGAGTGCTCCTGGCCAAAAGGCTCATGAAGACGCTCAGCCCATGCGGACGGAAGAGCGCCAAGACCGCGGCGCCTATGACAAAAGGCTCCAAGAGCAGAAGGCGGCGGGCCAGGAAGGATGGCGGAAGACGGCTGACTCCCGCCGCGGTCATCAGGAATGCCGTCAGCAATCCCAACCAGAACCACCCCTCCGGCAGGGGGACTGCGATCGCGATGGCAACGACGGCCAACGCCGCCGTGAATTTCAGGCCCGTCGGGAGCCTGTGGATGGGACTGTCGTCCCGGCGATAGTGGTCGACCAAGTCGTGAAGAACCATAGGCTACCCTTGCGCTGCAGGCCGCCTTTCGGCGGAGACGGGCGAAAGCGTCCGCGCCAGCAATAAAGAGAGCAGGAATACCACGACAGTCCCGACAGCTCCCGCAAACGCCGTCGCGGCCGGCGCCGATGTCACGCCAGGGATGCGGTAATCCGCGAATGGCGACGCCAAGACGGGCTGCGCGGCCGCCTTATGCTCGAAACCCAGCATGGCCGCGACCTTCTCCAATCCATCGGGCCAAGGAGAAGCGAACGGGGAGACGAAGAGCGCCAGTCCCAGGGCGATCAGCGGCCCGAACGTCAGGATTTCGCCATAGTGCCCAGCAGGCACGGCTTGGTCATTTTCCCGAGTCTGGAAGCCTGATCTGTCGACCGCGGCGATCACCATCGCGGTAATCAGCGCCTCCCCCAGGCCGATGACCATGTGGACGCCGGCCATGGCCGGGAACCCCGCGCCCCATGGGACCGTTCCTGAGCAGGCCAGTTCGCCGGCGCAGCAGATCGACGCCAGCACAGTCGAGCACCACGACGCGAATGCCGCGGCCAGGAGCCGGCCGCGGGCGCCGCCGCAGAATCGATGGACGGCGGCATAGATTCCATAGCCTCCGATCGAGCCCATGACCGCCATGTTGAAGATATTCGCGCCCAGCGCGGAAACCCCGCCGTCGGCGAAGAGGAGGCATTGCACGCTCAGCACGGCGGTCATGACGATGACCGCGGCGGCGGGCCCCAAAAGGACGGAGGCCAGCACCGCGCCGATGAGATGGCCGGACGTCCCTGCGCCCACGGGGAAGTTCAGCATCTGCGCGGCGAAGATGAATGCCGCGGCCAACCCCATCAGGGGGACGTTCTTCCTCGGCATATGTCGCCTGGCTTGGCGCAGAGCCAACCCCACGCCCGCGGCGGAGAGCGCCGCCGCCGCTATCGCGGTCTTGGCGTCGATGAACCCATCAGGGATGTGCATGCAGTCCTCGATGGCGATGCGCGCGGTGAGAAGACGCCATCTTCTTCCCGGTTGTTGACATGGAGAGCGCCGCATGCAGTACGCCCTTCTGGGCCCGCAAGAGATCGGCCAGTTGCTGGATGGCCGCTGCCTTCCCGCGAACCATGATCATCTCGGCGCACAGATCATGGTCAAGGTGAACATGCGTGGAGGCCAGCACCACGGCCACATGATGATGCTGCAGGCTCACCAGTTTCCTGCTCAGCTCCCGCTTGTCATGAGCATAGACGATCGTCACGGTCCCCAGGGCCTCCTCGTCCTTCGCCCATTCCTTGCGTACCAGCTCATTGCGCACCAGGTCGCGTATGAATTCGGAACGGTTGGCACAGCGGCTTTCCTTCAACAGAGCATCCAGGCGTTCGGTTAAATCTTCTTCTATCGCCAGACTGGTGCGCACAAGCTTGCCCATGGCCGCCCCCTCATTATTATTACGAATATCGCAATTATAATACTCTTCATGCGCATGCGCCAAGTGTCAGTGTAAGTGGGGCCGCTCAGAACAAGCCGAACGCCCAATAGGAGAAACTGGAGACCGCGGCCGCCGCGGGAATGGTCAGGATCCAGGCCCAGACGATCTGTCCGCCGACTCCCCACCGGACCGCGGTGAACCGCCGCAGAGACCCCACCCCCATGATGGCGCCGGTGATGGTGTGAGTCGTGCTCACGGGGACCCCCAGGGCCGAGGCCAGGTACAAGGTCAGCGCGCCGCCGGTCTCGGCGCAGAACCCGTCCACCGGGCGCAGCTTCGCGATCTTCTGGCCCATGGTTTTGACGATGCGCCAGCCCCCGAAGAGAGTGCCGAGCCCCATGGCGGCATGGCAGGAAAGCACCACCCAAGTGGGCACGTAGTACTTTGGGCCGAGGGCCCCGGCCGAGAACAAGAGCACGGCGATGATGCCCATGGTCTTCTGCGCGTCGTTGCCGCCGTGACCGAGGCTGTAGAGGGCCGCGGACAGGAGCTGGCCTTTGCGGAAGAGGGAGTCCACGCGGCTCGGGCTCATCCTCCAGCATAACCTGTAGACGGCCACGCCGAAGACCAGCCCCATGGCCAAGCCCAGCACAGGGGCCGCCACCATGAAGACCACGGTTTTGACAATCCCGTTCCAGATCAGGGCGGATGTCCCGACCTTGACGAGAGCCGCGCCTATGAACCCGCCGATGAGCGCGTGGGAGGAGCTCGTGGGCAGGCCCCAGTACCAGGTCAAAAGGTCCCAGACGCATGCGCCGACGAGAGTGGCGGCGATGATGCGGTAATCCACGATGGAGGGGTCGATGATGCCTTTGCCGATCGTATTGGCGATATGGAGCTTGAAGATCAGGAAAGCGATGAAATTGAAGAACGCCGCCCATACCACCGCGGCGCGCGGGGTGAGGACCCGGGTCGAGACCACGGTGGCGATGGAGTTCGCGGCGTCGTGGAAGCCGTTGACGAAATCAAAGAACAACGCCAGCGCGATCAGGAGGATGAGGGTCAGGTCCACGGGCCGGTCCTTGATTTCACAGGGACAGACTCTACCGAATCGGCGCGGCGATCGAGGGCTTCTTGCCTTTGATATCCTTGAAAGTTATCACCGGCGGATCGCCGACCGGGCAGACGAACGAGCATATCATGCAGCTGTAGCACTTCTCGTCGTCCGGTATGGGCCGCCTCTTCTTGGAATCCCACCCCAGCGATTGCCCGCCGGCGTCCTGGCAGACGATGTGGCACTGGCCGCAGCCGATGCAGCGGTCGAGGTCGTAGGAAGCGGCGCCCTGTCTCGAAACGTCGAAAGCGCTCGTTTCGTGGATGTTGGGCAGGGCCTTGCCCACGATGTCCTTGACCCCCTTGAACCCTTTCTCGTCCATGTAGTCGGACAGCCCTTCGCACATATCCTCCACCACCCTGTGGCCGTAGCGGATGACGCCCGTCGTCATCTGGATCGTGGAGGCCCCGCACAGCAGGTACTCAACGGCGTCCATCCAGGTCTCCGCCCCGCCGCAGCCGGATATCGGCAGGCCCAGCTCCTTCTTCTTCGCCAGCTCGACCACGCATTTCAGGCCGATGGGCTTGATCCCGGGGCCGGAGTAGCCGCTGATGGCGCCTTTGCCGTAAACGTTGAGGGACGGGACAAAATCGTCGAGCCCCACTCCGGCAAGGCCTCTGACCGTGTTGATCGCGGTGATGCCGTCCGCCCCGCCCTCCTTGGCGTAGAGCGCCGGCTCGGTTATGTCCGTCACGTTCGAGGTGAGCTTGGCGAGGATGGGGAGCTTGAGCGTCTCGCGGACTATGCGGGTGAACTCCCGCACCAGCTCGAACGCCTGCCCCACCTTCATGCCGGATCCCTCAACCGACATGTGCGGGCAGGAAAAGTTCAGCTCGATCATGTCCACGCCGGCGTCCTCAACCGTCAGGGCGAGGTCGCGCCACTCGTTTTTTGAAAACCCCATGATGCTTCCTATGACCGCATGCTTGGGGAAATTCTTCTTAAGCCACTTGATGTCGTTGATGTTGTCCTTAAGGGGCCGGTCCGTGGTCATCTCCACGTTCTGCACGCCGATTACTTTTTTGCCGCCGTAATCGTAGCTGCGCATCCTCGGCGAGGGGTGGACGATCTTCGTGTTTTCTCCGCCCAGCGTTTTGTAGGAAACGCCGCCGAACCCCTTTTCAAAACCCCTGGCGATCATCTCCGCGGTGTTGCTCACCGGCGAAGAGGAGAGCAGGAACGGCGTCGGAAACTTTACCCCGCAGAATTCTATGCTCAAGTCTCTCATGATTATTTCGCTCCCTTTAAAAAGCCGATGATGGATCCGGCGGCTTTCTTGCCGTCCGCGACCGAATCGACCACGAGGGCCGGCCCTCTCGCCGCGTCCCCGCCGGCATAGATGCCTTTCGCCGAAGTGGCCAGCGTTTTTTTGTCAACCTGTATCAGCCCCCGTCCGGTGAGCTTTACTTTCGGCATCATCTCCGCCAAGCCGCGGTCCGGCCCGGAGCCTATGGCGATGATCACGGCGCCCGCGGCCAATGAGAATTCCGTCCCCGGAACGTCCTTCGCGTTTGAGGGAAGGCACGAGCCCGGCTTCTTCCACACCGTTTCCACGCCCTTGACGCCGGCCGCGGCGCCGCCTTTTCCCGTGATCTCCCTCACCCGGCACTGCGGCTTGATGATGATCCCGTTGTCAACGGCCATCAGCCAATCATCCTTGTAGGCGGGCAGCTCGCGCATGCTCTCGAGCGCGATGCAGTAGACCTTGGCCGCCTTGAGCGCCTTGCAGGTGCCGGCGGCGTCCATGGCGACGGAGCCTCCGCCGATGATCGCGACATTCTTATTCTTTACCAGCCTGCTTATTTTCTCCCGGTTTCCGGCTCTGGCGGCTTTCAGGAAATCCGTCGCCGTGGTCACGTTCTTCAGGTTGATGCCGGGGATATTCAGCTTGTAAGGCGCCGGCAGGCCGGCGCCCACGAATACCGCCTTGAACCCTTTCTTGAGCAGGTTCTCGACGGCTCCCCTGCCCTTGACGGGGGAGCCGCATTCGATCTTTACCCCAAGCGCGGCGACGTCTTTTATCTCCCTGTCGGTGAAATCCCCGTCCAGCCTGAAAGACGGCACGCCGTATCTCAATACGCCGCCGGGTTTGCGCGCCGATTCAAAAACGGTCACCTCGCATCCCTCTTTGGACAGAGCCGCGGCGCAGGCCAGGCCCGCGGGCCCGGAGCCGACCACCGCGACCTTGGCGCCGTTGGCCGGCTTCTTCAGCAGAGGGTTGAACCCGATCTGCCAGCCGTACTCGACCAGGAACCTCTGCAGCTTGCCGATGTTGATGGGCCTGTCGATCTCGGTCGAGGAGCATTTCTCCTCGCATAAGCGCCCCGCGGGGCAGACGACGGCGCAGATGCCGCCCAAAATGTTGTTTTCTTTTATGGTCCTCACCGCGCCTTTGAGATTCCTCAGGCGAAGCTTCCGGATGAATTTGCCGGGGTCGGTTTCCGCGGGGCAGGCCGCGCTGCAGGGGGCGTCGTGGCAGAGCAGGCACCTGTCCGCCTCGGCGACGGCCTGCGTCAGCGAGTAGCCTTCTTCCATGTCAAAGAGGCTTGTCAACTGATTGTTTTTTCTTAATGTTTTTCCCATGGTCCAGCCCTCCTCAAGAAGAAAATAAATTGGCTGACGGGAGTATGATAACATACTGGCGTCGATTTAGGGCCGCCGGGAGCGGGAGAGCGCGTCGGCCGCGGTCACTAGGAGGATGTCCCGCGGGACGCTCGTCCCGGCAACGACGGCGGGGACGAACAGGGCGCGCAGGACCTCGGCTCCCCGCAAGCGGGCCGGAAGATCCGGCGCCGCACGAGCCCCATGTCGAGAAGGCGTTTGAGCGGCCGCGACAAGGAGGTCGCCGGGCAGCCGGCGCGCCCCGCGATCTCCGAAAGCCGGTGCGCCCCCGCGGCGGTCGAGAAAGGGGAGCAAGTCCATTGATTATTCAATATCGCATAATGCATGCACGCATAATAATCAAGCCCCCTGGCATTAAGGGCTCGCGCTGAAGATACCGGCCGCCAGCGCGGCCGACTCCCGCAGCTGAGCGCCGTCTTCCTCAAGCCGGATTACCTCATGCGGGAAGCGAAGGGCTTCCGTCAAGGACCGCTTGCCGCTTTCCTCCCCGGGGCCCTCCCGGTCCACGACCAAAAACCGCTTCGGCGCCACGACAAGCCGCAGGCTGTTCGACTCGCAGACCACGATGTCGGTGGGCCGCGCCTTCGCCAGCAGGGCCTGAGCGGCCTCTTCCAAGTGGGCCGAGGAAGCGACCACCCAGAAAGAGCGCTTGGCCCCGGCGAGGAGCATCCGGGCCGTGTCGCTCTTCGCGCAGCGCCGCTTCTCCTCCAACAGGACATATTTCGCTTTCCCGGAAAGCAGGTCCTTGCGCCGGGGAACGTCGAAGTGGAATGCGTGATCCTCGGGCCTCATCGTCGTCACCTTGGCCCCCACGACCTCGAACCCCCGCCTGCAAAGCGCTTTGATGAGCGCGCAGGCGAACTCCGTCTTGCCCGCGTCGCGCCGCAGGGCGCCGATCAGGAGCATGTTCGGCGCGCCGATCATCTTATTCGAAACACCCCAGCTGGCAGCGCGCGATCTTGATCCCCTCATCGTCGCAGATCTTCCCCAGGACCGGAAGCCTCGCGCCCAGCTTCTCAGCGAGCCGGAAGAGCTTCGCGCACGCGATCTTCTTCCCTTGGCTGGACGCCGCCTTTCTTACCGCTTCTGCCAGAACCTGCTTTTTTGCCATCGCGTTCTCCTGTCCAATCGAAATGGAGCGTGAACTGCAGCCCCGCGCTCACGCCCAGCCCAACCCCGTTCGCCATCATGTCGCTGCCCGAGGGGGCGGCGTCCACCGCGTGCTCCTTGAAGAAGCCGGCCCCGGCCACGCAGACGGAGCTCAGCAGAGCCGCCTTCCACGGCTTCATGTCGAAGTAGCGCTCCAAAAACTCCGCGCCTAGGAAGCTCGCGCCGAAGGCGACCGCCATATGAAGATTCGTGTCGCTCTCGCCCCAACGCAGGCGTTTGTCCTGGTACCCGGCCGAAGCCGAGGTTCCGCAGAGGAGCATGACCGCCGCGAGGAGGATGCCGCGCACGCTAGGACGCCTCGGGGAGGATCTCGGTCAAGAGAGCCTCCGCCCTCTCCTCTCCGGCTTCCCAGACCCGGGCTTGCGCAAGCCCCCACTTTTGCCGGACAGCCGCCACCAGGCCGCTGCGCACCACCCAGACCATGGGCTTGCGGCGCTCGGCCGCCAGAGCGTCCAGCTCCGGGGCCCAGCCTTGGCCCTGGAGCTCCAGGGGGCCGACCTCATCGATTAGGATGATGTCCGCGTCTTTTCGCCGCGCCTCGGCCAGGGCCTTGAGGCCGAAGGAGAGTCCTTCCGGAGAGAATCGGAACGCGCCGAGCGCCTGCCAGGTCTCCGGGCCGTTCCTCCGGCAGAAGGTCCGCCTTTCCCCGGTGCCGAGGTCCACGGCGTCGAAGCCGCCGCGGACGCCCTCCTCCCAGAGCCCCGGCGCGAGCACTCCCCCGACGGACGCTCCTGAGCGGCGCAGGCTCTCCGCCAGGCTGGAGGCCAAAGACGACTTCCCGCTCCCGCGTCCTCCGGTTATGATGAACGCGCGGGTCCGCTCCAA
>JACRDO010000056.1 GCA_016212885.1 Elusimicrobiota bacterium
GAGTGCGTGCGGGACTCGTGCGCGAAGAAGCTCTCCGAGGCTCTGGCCGTGCAGGCGAGGCATTCAGCCGACTTCATGGGCAGCGACCTCTGCCGCAAGGGCGCCGTCGGCGCGGACTACAAGAAGACCATGGCGGTCTAGTAACAAGGCCCCCGTCGCCCGAAGGCGGCGGGGGCCTTCCGGCTCGCTCGGATCTACTCCTGCGCCGACGGATCGTCTCGACCGTCCCAGGCATCGGCGCCTGTTCCGGCCGGTACGAGAGCCCAGGAAAGCCCGCAGCGAGTTCTCTGCGCACGGGTCCGGCCACGGACCGGGCTTGGCCCTGAGCTCGGCCAGAAAGCTCTCCAGATGGTCCTGGACCACCCGGTAAAGCGGGCTCTCGCGGGCGCGACGCTGGCAAAGTACGCCCTGAAGATTGAAGCGAGTGATGCGTTCGGCAAGAAGAGGCTGGTCGCTATCCGACTCGCGGAGTTCCACCCTCTGACAGCATACATCCGCGCCACCCTGTGGTCCCGCGCATTGACAAAACCCATGAGTCCTGTTAAACTGGGATTATGAGCTACACGTTCTCCGCAATCCTTGAGAAGGAAGGCCGCTGGTACGTTGCGCTTTGTCCCGAATTGGACGTCGCCAGCCAGGGCCGGACGATCGAGCAGGCTCTGCGGAACTTGCGCGAGGCGGTCGAGTTGTACATTCAATCGGCCTCCCCAAGCGAGCTAAAGAACGCCCTCTCTTCCCACCCGTTGATCACGACCCTGCAGGTCAGCGCCTAAGGCATGCCTCTGCCTTCCATATCCGCCAAAGAGGCCATAAGAGTTTTCTGCAAAACGGGGTTCACCCGCGTCCGGCAATCGGGAAGTCATGTGGTTTTGCAAAAGCGATTGGGCCACACCACCGTGACCTTGGTGATCCCGAACCATCCGGAGCTTGCAAAAGGGACTTTGCGCGCCGTCATCCGCAAAGCGGGGATGTCTATAGACGAGTTCGTTCGTCTACTGCGCTCGTGATACCGCCGTAACAATCTCATAGTGCGCCATCGTGGCCGGCAGCGGCGCCGCGGCGGCGTTCAAGACCTCGGACGAAGGCGAAGATATGACGAGGACTACAAGAAGACCATGGCGGTCTAGAAGTCCGGGGTCAGGACCACGCGCTTCTTGGGCGAGCCGGCCTTGCGGACCTCGTTGAAGGTGTCCTTGATCGAGCTCATGGGCCTAAGCTCCACGAAGGGCTCGATCTTCACGGCTTTGTTTAGAACCATGCCCAGGACCACCGGGTAGTACTCGGGCAGACAGCCCCAGGTCCCGATGATCTCCGCGTCGAAGGCCATGAGCCGGGAGACGCTGTACTCGACCTTGTCCATGTTGAAGCCCACGATCACGAGCTTGCCCACGAAGCCCAGCATGGCCAAGGCGGTCTCCTGTCCGGCCTTGGAGCCGCTCACCTCGAAGACCTTCCAGCCGTAGTTGGGCAGGCCGCGGATCTTGAGCAGTTCCTTGTACTCCGCGCCCACGTCCTTGGATGACTTCCCCTTGGCGTCTATGGCGGCGTCCGCGCCGAACTCGAGGGAGCGCTTCAGCTTCTCCGCGTCGATGTCCACCGCGACCACGGTGGCGGCGCCCAGGGCCTTGGCCACCTGAGTCATATAGAGGCCCACGCCTCCGGTCGCGCCGATCACCGCCACATTGTCTCCGGGGCGCAGGTTCGCGCGCATGGCCGCCTGGTAGGGGGTCGTGACCGCGTCGGCCACCACGGCCAGCTTCTCAAGGGGGACGCCCTTGCGGTCCGGGACCGGGCACACGTCCACCGCGGGCACCACGATGTGGCTGGAGAAGCCTCCGTAGACGCCGAGGCTGTTGCCCGGCATCTTCTGGGCCAGGCAGCGGTTGCCGCGCCCGGTCTTGCAGATCCAGCATTGGCGGCAGGGGAGCACGGCGGGGATCACGACCTCCTTGCCGGTCCAGTTCTTGTCGCCGCCGATCACCGTGCCGCTGATCTCGTGGCCCAGCGTCAGGGGGGCTTGTTCACCGTGGGAACGCCCTCGAAGAAGTAGCCCAGGTCCGTGTGGCAGACGCCGCAGCCCGCGACCTTGACCGCGATCTCCCCGGGCTTGAGCTCGGGCATGGGGATCTCGGCCCGGACCATCTCGCCCTCGACGATCTTGCCGGTCTCCTTGTCCTTTATCCAGGGCCGGGCCATCTGCCAGGTCTGGATCGTCTTGGGAAGCTCGGCTGAGGGGATCTTCTCTTCGACGGGTGACGATTGCATGGGGCCTCCTGTAGTACTAAGATATCATGAAAGCGAAGAGCCTCCTGTGCTAGACTTCGAAGGCAATGAGCTCAACTCATTCCTTAAACACAGGAGGCCAGTAATATGATACACGTAGGAATCGATTACCACAAGAGGTCGTCGC
>JACRDO010000057.1 GCA_016212885.1 Elusimicrobiota bacterium
CCAGCAAGGAAATCACGGCGAAAAGAAACCCCATGCGCGTCATAAGCGCCTCCAGGCAAATGCCTACGCCCCTGCCGTATCCGCGGCAGGGTTATACTGAAATGGTAAAGAGAAAACCATTTTCTCGCAAGGGCCCTTGGGGCTCAAAACCTGACCAGCAGCGAGTAGCGGAAGGTGCTGCCCAAATCCCCGTAGGGCGCCCAGGCGAAATCGAACTCGAGGCGCCGGTAGGAGATCCCGGCGCCGAAAGCGATGCCGGTGACGCCCTCGGCGTCGGTCTTCGAGAAATCGTAGCCGCCGCGCACGGCCGCCCGGAGGTCCTCCGCGATCTTCCTGCGGTGCTCCGCCCCCAAAGACAGCCCGATGCGCTGGTCCCGTGGCAGGCGCAGGTCAGCTGCCAGGAGCCACTCCTCCGAGAGCTTGTAGCCTCCCCCGCCGTAGATGACGAGCGGCAGGGGATCCGCCTCGTTTCCGAATTTCACCTCGGTGCCCAGGTTCCGGATCCCCCCGCCGAAGGAGAGGCGGTCGCGATGCCAGAGCCCTCCCAAGTCCAGGCCGAACGCGGTCGCATGCGAGGAGTCGATCGACTGATCCAGGACTTTCAGCGCCGCTCCGGCGGCCCAGCGCTTGCTCAGGGGCAGGCCGTAGGCGAGGGTGTAGGCGAAGTCCCTTGCGCCGAAGGTGTCCGTGGGGTCGTCCGTCTCGACGACGCCCCGCCGCTCGAGCCCGTCCACGCTCAGGCTCGTGAGCGCGAAAGCGGCCGCGCCGAACTCGTTGCGCGCGCGCCTGGAATCCATCCATGAAAGCAGGGGCGTCGCCACGGCGCCGAAGTTGTGGGTGATGCCCTGGAAATGCTGGCTGCGCATCGCGGCCGCCTGCACCTCGCGCAGGAACCCGAGCCCGGCCGGGTTGAAGTAGGCGGCGTAGACGTCCTCGCTCACCGCGGCGCCGGCGTCGCCCATGGAGGCTGCGCGCGCGCCCGGTGAGAGCTTGAGGAACTGGGCCCCCGATGTGCCCTGATCCGGGACCCCCCAGGCGAAAGCCGAGCGCGCGCAGGCGAGCGCCAGAGCCAGCGCCGCGGCCGCGATCCCGATCCGTTTCCTGTTCATTTGATCAGCGCCATCTTGAAGAACTTTCTGGCCTTGCCGATCTTCACCTCTGCGAGGTAGATTCCGCTCGCCACGTCGCGGCCGGAGTCGTTCCTCCCGTCCCAGCCCTGGTAGTAGTGCCGCCCGCCCGCCACGCTCCCCAGCTCGATGGTCCTCACGCGCTCGCCGGCCACGTTGAAGATCTGGACCGGTCCCTCGCCCCCGACCGCGGCCGGAACCGCGATCCGGATCATGGTGCCGCGCACGGTCTGCTGAAGCGCCCCGTGGATCGAAGTGACGGTCTTCACGCTCAAATCGAAGGGGTTCGGGAAATTGAACGCATCGATCTCCCCGCCTTGGAACGCGCTGCCGGAGATCACGGCGGCGCCGACGTTGAAGAGCACGAAGGTCGAGAAATGGTCCACGTTGACCGTGATGGTCCGGTTCGCCGCGTCGATGACCGGAGGAGAGCCGGAGGCGTCCTGCTGGAGGATGTAGGCGTTGGCCGCGGGGTTGTACCAGTAGACGTTGAGCGCGCCCGGGTCCGCGCCTTCCCGGTAGCGCAGGGTCAACTGGGCGGGCTTGGAGAGCGCGCTGCGGACCCCGAGCGGCAGCATCACGTCATAGAAGGCGCTCAGCGGGCTCACCTCGGGCGGAACCGCGGCCATGGCCCGGAGCAGGCTTTGGGGATAGGCCGGCCCATCGAACCTCAAGGACTCGGAGCGGGAGGCCGACATCCGCCGGGCCGTCAGGTTCTCGTCGGCGCACGCCAGGGAGAGCTCCACGGAAGAGGACGCGTCCACCGCGAAAGCCCCCTTCGGCAGGGTCAAGCGCCCGGGCTCGGATTCCAGCGCGATGGCCCCACCGCTCACGTTGTTGATGACGCTGCGATGATAGCCGTCCAGGCCCCGGTAGAAGGTGAAGGTCGCCGAGTGCAGGAACTCGGGGCTCCCCGCTCCCACGGCGTCGGGGTCGCGCTGGGAGCTGAAGGCGGTGAACCTCAGCGTGAAGCTGGACTCGCGGATCGACGGGCTGTAGAGGGCGCTCACGCGCCGGCGGTCCTGCGACAGCTCGTAGCCGGAGAGCGCTCCGCGCTCCGACGCGGCCTCCAGGATCGAGGGCATGTCCTCATCCGCCGCGGTCTTCGACCTCAGCGGCGAGCTCGCCGTGACATCGATCCGATAGGCGCTCCCGATCCTCCGGGACTTCGCCAGCAGGAACGGCCGGCCGAAGCGCAGAGCGATGTCCAGCCCGCGGGCCTGAAGGCTGCTCGTGAAGACGACGGACCGGGCCTCGGCCGGCGCGAGGAGCTGTCCGTCGCTGCCGAGCAGGAGCACGCGGTAGGCCGAGTCCGGCTTGAACCCGCTGATGCGGTAGCCCACCGCCGTTCGCGTGTTCGGATCGCGGAGGATGCTTCCGCTCAGGACCTCGCCGAGGTCCGGCGTCGCCGCCAGGATCTCCCTCACCTCGTCCTCGCCGGGGGCCGTCCCATCGCTCTTGAGCAGGCTTCCGGACAGGGTCCCGCCCCAGTCGAGACTGATCGTTCCCATGTCCACGCCGGCGCTTGAGACCTGCACGACCCGCGCCAGGCTCCCGTAGCCGAGAGCCGAGACACTGAGCTTGTAGACGCCCGCTGTCAAAGCCGGCACTGAGAAGTTCCCTTGCTCGTCCGTTTGGACCACGATGTCGCCCAGCGGGTTCTCGACCGGGATAATCCCCTGCTTCTGCACATAGACCTTGGCGCCGGGCCGGCTCCCCTCCTCGGCCGGGAAGGAAAGCGGCTCCCCGGCCCGCGCGAGGACCCTGCCCGAGATCGCGAACGGAGCCGGCAGAAGAGCGAAGATCAGGGTTGTGGTGCTCTGCACATCCACGGATCGGACGACCTTCTCCTCGTACGCCGGCGTGAAGCCGCCTAAGCGGCCCTCTCCCCGATACCCTGCGATGACGTCGTAGTATCTCATGACCGGGTCCAAACCCCCAAGCAGGTAGTTCCCATCCGCGTCGGTCCTCGCGCTCGGGGGCTCCCGGCGCGCGCTCGCCTGGCCGGGCGTCATCAGCGAGGGGCGCACCCGCATCGGGATGTTCGCCAGGCCCAGCCCGGTCGCGGGGTCCACGACGCGTCCGTAGAGGGCCGCGGCCATCCTGATCCGGATGACTCCGACGTCGCTCACCGCGCCCGCGGCGACGCGCACCCCGCTGCGGGACTCCCCGACGAGGCTCAAGCTCCCCCCGCCGAAAGCCGCGGGCGCCTGCGCCTCGATGTCGTAAAGCCCCGGCAGGACCGAGGGAATCGTAAACTGCCCGCCTGCGCCGATCAGATTCTCGGCCTCGAAGAAGCCTCCGTCGACCCACGGGTTCGCCACGGCGAAGATCCGCAGGCCCGACGGCAGGAGGCCGCGGCTGTCCGATGAGATCAGCACGAACTCGCGCGAGCCGTCCGGCCGCAGATGCTCCACGGCGAGCCGCCCTTTCAGCGCGCCCGCGCTCGCAAGCTGGAGGTTCTGGCCGGAGAGGTCCGCCCCCTGCACGGCCACGGACAGGGGCTTCGCGGCGAAGGCCTTCGGGAAAGAGGCGTCCTCGGCCGCGACGGCATAGCGCCCGTCGGCCACCTTGTCGAAGGAGTATGCGGCCCAGCGCTCGCCGAGGAAGTTCACAGGCGCTGTCCGCAGCCTTTGGCCGCTCAGATCGGCCAGCGAGACCGCGACCGGCCTCCCGGAGGAGGCCTCGGGCGGCAGCCGGACAACCCCGGAGATGCGCCAGCCGTTGCCGATGCGCACGTCCGCGACGGTCGCGCTGTCCACGCGAACCACGGAGGAGGCGTCCGCGAGCTCGTCTCCGTTGGAGGCGAGGCCGTCGATGTCGCGGCCGCTGCGCAGGAGATAGACCCCCGAACTCACTCCGGGGAAGGCGAAGCTCCCGTCCGCGGCCACGGAGGCCGCATACCCCAGAGGAGCCGATGTGGCCGGAAAATACGCGCAGGAGCCGGTGGACCGCGCGAAGGGGCCCGGCAGGCCGTTCTCCGGCTCATAGGCGACGAGCTCCATATGCAGGTTTGAGAGCGTCAGCGGAAGGCTGGAGGAAAGCAGGCACCAGGCCGAGGTCGCCGAATTCGCCAGGATCCCCGCGACCGAGCTGACGCTCACCGCGAAGCCGCCTTTCGAGAAGCTGACCAGGCCCGAGAGAGAGAGCTTGCCGGTCACCGGGTACGTCGCCCGGCTGAGATCCACGACCGCCGAGGCCGTGGCCCGGTTGGCCAGAGCCAGCGTGAGCTCCTGCTGGTTTCCCGATGGGCCGTGGGCGAGCCGGAATCGGAAGAGCCCGCTGCCGAGCGCAGGCGAGAGCATGGTCATGCTCGAGCAGTGGAACGCTTCGACGACCCCCTGCCGGCCGTCGAGGGAGGTGATGTCGCCCGTGGCCGGCAGGGAGAGCTGCGGGCCTTCGACGCTGAATCCGATCCCCTTGTAGTCCGCCGGGGGCCGGCAGGCGCCTCCCGGAAGGGGCGGCAGGAGGATGCTGAGCTGGATGCGGGAGGAATTCTCCACGAAAGCCAGCTCCGCCTCAGGCGCTCCCGCGCCGGTTACGAGCACGCTCTGCGGTCCCAGCGGGGATTTCTCGAACCCCGGCACCTCGGCGCTGAGCTGCCATTCCCCTGTTGCCAGCCCGCTCAGGGAGAAAGTCGACTCGGACACCGAGGACGCGGTGGCCAGCCGGACCTCGGTCACGGCGTGGGCGAAGGTGCGCGGGTCGTAGGCGTCGACGAAGACGCGGAAGTACCGCTGGCCCGCGAGCGCCAGGCTTGTGGTGTTCCCCTTCACGCTCACGATCCCACTCAGCACGGCGCCGGTGTCGAGCGAGAGGCTCGGGCCTTCCGCTCTGGTGGCCGGGTCCCCGATGTCGGTGGAGACGATGACGGTGGAGCTGGTCGAGAGGAATCCCGGGCTCGTGGCCTGGAGGGTCCATGTCCCGGGATCCAGCCCATAGAGCGAATAGACGCCGCTCGTCAGGGAGACTCCGCCCGCCGGCGCAGGGATGAAGACCCCGGTGAAGGCCGCTGGCAGAAGCTCTCCCTGGCGCGTGGCCTGAACCGAGACCCAGGCCCCGGCCGCGGGCGCCGTGGACAGGCTCACCCTGCCGAAAAGATTGGCCTTGCGCGCGAGGTCCAGGCGCACGTCGACGATCCCGCCGGCCGGCAGGGCGACGCCCGCTATGCGGGTCGAAATCCGGATCCGGTCGAGGCGGATGTCGAGGTCGTAGAGGCCCGGCGCCAGGCTGAGGACCGTCCACGTGCTCGCCGCCCTCCCAAAGCCCGGCCCGCCGTCGTCCGACACCGCGCTGCCAGAGCTGAAATGGAGGGTTGCCAGCGCCTGTTGGCTGAAGTCGCTTGTGTGCGCCGAAACCTCCCCCCAGAACTCGAAGGGCGCGGCGATCGGGATGCCCACGCCGACGCGGATGAAGGCCGGAGCCGGCAGCGTCAATGACCCCGCATCGCCTCCCGCGGCCGTTGCCTGAACGCTGGTGGCCGACGTGCTGAGATGGACCGCCTGGCCCAGGGCCGCGCTCAGAGTGGAGGCGTAGAGGTTGTAGGCCTGGCCCGCCGTGAGCCCGTAGATGCGGAAATAGCCGGTCGCGCTCGCGACCGCGAAGGCGCCCAGGCCGGCCCCCGGGCCTTCGGCCCGCACGAAGGCTGAGGCCCCGCCGGCGCCCAGGTTCCCGAAGACGGACGCGGTGGCGGGTATGCGGACCTCCAGGGCGGCTGCCGGAGCGCCGCCGGCCGCGCGCACGCGCACGAAATAGCGGCCCGGGTCCGCGAACCTGCAGACGCCGTTCTCCGCGCAGACGACGCCGTTCCACGCCGCTTGGATGGGCCGAAGCGCGTCCCCCATGCCGGCTGCCGAGAACAGCGCGGGGCTGTAGGCGCCTGGGTCCGTGGAGACAATGACGTCCCAGCTCACGCGAGGGTCGCTCAGGGTGAAGCGCACGACCGCCTGAGCGCCGCCTCCGACGCCTAGAGCCGCGCTGGTCGCCCCCGGGGCGAGGGAGCCGGTGTCGATGGAGACCTCCCGCAGGGTGACGCTCGACTCCAGCAGGGTCACCTGCCGGCTGGCCTCGGCGAAGACCCCCGATACGAGCGCGGTCGCGCGGACATGCTCGAAGGAGACCCCGGAGGTCGAGGTGCGGTAGTAGAAGGCCTCCGAGGTTTGGGAGGAGGAGGAGATGGTGATTGCGCTGATGGGCGAGCCTCCGATCCGGAAGAATTCC
Organism: Elusimicrobiota bacterium; assembly: GCA_016212885.1. Lineage (GTDB taxonomy): Bacteria > Elusimicrobiota > Elusimicrobia > UBA1565 > UBA1565 > UBA9639. The sequence continues at coordinate 6,348 of JACRDO010000057.1, forward strand.
GCCTGGAGGTCTGGATTGAAGCCGGAAGCTCCGAAGGTCCCGGCCGCGAGCCGGACCGTGATCGTGGAAGGAGCCGCAACGGCGTTGCCGCAGAGATCGATCACTTGGACCTGCATGGTCGCGGAGGTCTGCAGCGGGCCCAGAACCGTCGGTTCGTAGGTCGTAAATCTCAAGTTCCTCGCGGGCCCGGGCTTGAGCCAGATCCTTGGGAGCGAGGCGATCCCCGCCAGGACCCCTCCCGAGGCCGCCTGTGTTCGCAGATCGAAGACCTGATCGCCGGTGAGCGGGCCGGAGGGGGGAAAGCCGTGGTATTTGAACCGGATCTCTTCGCCGGGTTTGAAGCTGTTCGCCGCGGCCGAGGAGAGGCGCAGCGCGAGCCAGTTTGTCCCAAGCTCGGCGCCGCCGAGGCTCGCCGGCTCCACGAGGGTCTCCACGGAGCCGGTCCATGCCGTCGAGGTGGATTCGATGTTCACATAGCCCAATGCGGGGTCCGGCGCCGCGCTGAGAGCGGCCGGCCGCGTCCAGCCTTCCGGGATGCGCAAGGCCACGGCTCCGCCAGGCCCGATGCCTCCCGCCCCCGTCGTGAACGTCAAGGTCGAGACGACCGCCTGGCAGGCGGACCCTATAGAGGGCTGGAGCGCCGCGGACCCCTTGCCGTCGCTCTCGCCGAAGGAGAGCGCGGAGCAATCATAGGTGAACGTGGAGGTCATCGTCGCCAGCACATCGGAAGTGTTCGACGACTTGATCAGGACGAAGTAGTCTCGTCCGCTGACGAGCTTCAGATCCGGGAACGGGATGTCCCAGTCGACGCGGCTGCCCTTGGCCGGCGAGACATTCGTCCTCATCATGACCGCCTGAGCCGAATCGAACGCCTTGTGCGCCAAGTCGTAGTAGAACCCGGACGCGTTGTCGCGCACCGCCAGGTCCACGCGCTCGATGGCCACCGAGTCCTGCGCGGTCCCAGCCAGGCGCCCTCCGAGCGTGGCCACCGACGCGCTCTGCGGGATCAAGAAGGAAACCTGCGGGGTCGAGAAGGAGACGGCGAAGATCGAGAAGGTCGAGCTGATATTGAAGAGGATGGCGCCGTTGGTGAGGTCGCGCGCCCGCACGCTCAGGCCCCCCCCCGCCGAGTAGACGAAGATGTCCGGCACGACGGCGGTCCCCGCGGAAAGAACCGCGGGGCCGGGCAGGGTCGCCGAAGATGCCGTGACCGAGTCGATGACGACGGTGTCGTTGGGCGCGTCGGAGCGCAGGTTGTTGTACGCGTCCACGGCGCGCACGGTCACGTTGAACGGGTTCCCTGCGTTCTGCGAGTCGGGGTCCAGCACGCGCCCCGCGGGCGAGCCCGGCAGAGGCTCCTCCCCAGGCAGCAGGACCAGGAGCTTCGAGAAGCCCGCTGGCTTGACCTCTACGGTCGAGCTTCCCGCTGCGAACGCCCAGCTGCTCGTCGCTTGGATCGCCGTGGGCTCGGCCGTCTTGAGCGTCACCGTGAAGGCCCCCGTGCTCGCGCTCAGCGCGTGGGCCGCGGACGCCGTGCCGAAGGCGTCCGAGAGCTCGATGCCGACCGTCATGGAGGAGCCCACCACGGTCGTCGTGGCCGCGGAGACGGCGCGCACGGTGACGGTGAACGGGCTCCCCGCCGTCTGCACGGCCGCCGAGCCGCCCTTGCCCACCCTCTCGGCGAAGGTCTCCCCGGGGGCGAGGGCCACCAGCAGCGGCTTGAAGTTCCAGTTCAGGTTGTTGCCCGCGTCCACGGAGGTGGCGTCGTCGGCGTGGACCATCAGGCCCGCGGTCGCGCTCGAATCCTGGATGTCCGCGAACGCCACCGTCGAGGCCGAGATGAGCTCCAAGCCCCAGCGCGCGCCCTCAACCACGCTCCGCAGGCGGATCCGCGTGCCCATGGCCCCGCCGTGGACCCGCAGGTCCTTGACCGTGCTGACTCCGGCGGAAGGGAATTGGAGCAGGCTGCCGGGCTTCGTCGAGGTAAGGACGTCTGCCGTGAAGGCCGAGGCGAAAACTGCGGTCGAGACGCCGACGACGACGCCGTGCAGCGCGGGCCGGGTGGCGTCGCTGAAGGTCTGCCGCGCGCCCGCCGAGGTCTCCCAGAAAGCCACCGTGCTCGATCCGGCCTCGAAGAGGCCTCCGGCGCCCTGCCAGTCGCCCCGGAGCGCGATCCAGGACGAGCCGGCGCTCAGCTTTCCGCTCGCGAGCAGGAAATTCTCGCGGATGTTCATCGACGAGGCGGCCACGACGACCCGGCTCGAGGAGGCGGCCTCGAAACGCCAGAACACGTCCGCTGTGCTGGTGCGCACTTGCTGCTCCACCGTACCGGCCAGGCGCAGGGTCGAGGTGGACTCGCCGGCCAGGTCCATCGCACCGCCGCTGTTGATCAGGTGTCCTCTCACCTCGATGACCGGCGCGGCGCTTGATCTCACCAGCCCCCTCTCCACGACGAGGCTGCCCGCGAGCGTGAGGCTCCTGAGCGAGAAGGAGTCGGCGGTCCGCTCGGGATTCAACCGGATGTTCGAGAATGGGCCGGTGGAGAGGAACTGCCCGCGGTCCGTCCCGGTGCCCTCATAGACGATCCAGGAATTCTGGTCGTACACGTAGCGGCTGCCGCTCGCGCAAGCCATGTCGGAATCGCCCCGAAGCGTGATCGTGCTGGAGGCCGCGTTCAGGACGCCCCCGGACTGCAGGCTCAGCCTGCTGTTCCCGATCAGAAACAGGTCTCCCTGGAGGGTGACGGCCCCCGGGATGCTGATCCGGGCTGAGACCGTGCTGTCGGGAGCGACCAAGAGCCCGGAGGCGGACCACACCACCGCATGGGGACCGGCGGCCCGGTAGTCCGCTCCGGCCGTGCTCCAGAGGCCGCCGCTGCCCTGGAGGGTCATCGTGCTGGAGCCTCCGTTGAAGACCGCGCCGGGCGCGACCGTGAAATTCCGGCGGATCTTCAAGTTGGGGGTGGCGAGGAGGACCCCCCCGCCGGTATTGGCGATCACGAGGCTGTCGAGGGAGTCTGTTCCGCCCAGGGACAGGGTCTGAACGGCCGTCGTGCTGAATGTCACGGTGGACTGATTCACGGCCAGGGCCGAGCCCCCGAGGTTGAGGAAGCTCCCTTCCAAGCTCAGGGCCTTCGACGAGATGTCCAGCACTCCCCGGTGCATCTTCAAGTCGCCTTTCACTGCGACCGCGCTCAGGAACCTCACCAGCATGGTGTTGGATGAGATCAGGTGGTGGAACGATGTTCCCGCCGTGAGTGACACCGTCTGCGTGCTCACCCCATCGAGCACAAGCGTGTTCGTGGAGGCGAAACCCCCTCCCATCTGGACGATCGACCCCCGGATATGGTGCTCGAGCTGCATCCAGTCCAGGGTGCCGGCCGTCACCGTCAGTGTCCCTGAAAGCACGACGGCGGTGGAGAGCGAGAGGGTCTGTGAAGGCTTGCTGACGCCCAGGTGATGGAGCCGGCCTCCGGCGATGAGCCTCTGCGCGGCGGTTGCGGAGACGAAGTTCACCGAGCTCCCGGGAGCGTTGAACGTCCCGTAGTTCAGCCAATCCTTGGAGAGGTTCAGCGTGGCGGTCGAAGCGTTGAGCACGGCGCCGGTGGCGATGAGCACGTCGCCCAGCACGTTGACGGTGCTCCACGAAGAAACGAGGAGCCCGACGGGGTTCTCCACCTCCATCCTGCCGATGCTGGGCGCCGCGTACCTCTGAAGGGCTGTCCCGGCGAAGATCGTCCTATGAGCGGGGTCGAAAGTCAGGCTGCCGGCTGCCGAGATGCTCCCGGAGGACCTCAGCATCGTCGCGTACGGGAAGGAGAGGGCCGCGCCGGAGAGCACGCTGAGGTTCCCTTTCATGAGCAGATCCGACGCCACGACGACCTTCGAGGAGCCGGAGACCTGGATGTGGAGGAACACGGAGTCCGCTCCGACGTTCACTGTCTGCAAGCTGGAGCCGTTGAATACCACGGTGCCTTGACTCATGGTGAAGCGCCCGTTGCCGGCGATGAAGTCGCCGCCGACCTGCAGGTCGATTGGGAGCGCCATCGAGGCCGTGCCGCCGTACAAGGCGAAGGGCCCGGCGACCGCCAGGACGCTGTTGACCCTGAACTGGCCCGAGTAGTCCGGCCGAAGCGTCAAGGAGCTGAGCGCCACCGAGGGCGGGAGGTCCCAGTAGCAGCCGGCCGCGGGGCTCGTGGACCCGAAAACCACGCCCTCGCCGTTCTGAGGCGGTATGCCGGCCAGCCAGTTGGCGGCCAAGCTGCAGAAGGACCCTTCGCCAACTCCGCCGAGCCAGATCTTGGGCTGAAGGAAGGAGCTGCCGGGGCCGGAGGCCGGGCTTCCGTTGCTGAAGCCCGTCCCCCCGGCGCCGGACCCCGTCGAAACGTAGATCTTGGAGGTGTTCTCCCCGGTCACGACCACCGCGATCCGCCCGCCCGAGCCCCCTCCCCCGCCGTAGCTCACCCCGCCGCCGCCGCTGCCGCCCTGCACCGTCAATGTCCCGGCTCCGAGGAGATAGTCTGTCTGGATGTAGATCGCTCCTCCCGAGCCTCCCCCTCCGCCGCCCAGGCAGCCGGTCAAGCCGGTCGTCCCCCTCGCGTCGATGAGTCCATCGACGGTCGCAGTCGTTGCCCTCAGCCTGAAGACCCCGCCCCCATGCCCCCCGTAGCATGGGGCGAGCATCCCTCCGCCCCCGCTGCCTGGGGTGTCCGGCGCCCGGTAGGAGCCGTAGGAGGGCCCCCCGGCCGCAGGGTTGCCGTTGCCCCCGGTCGAAGCGTACCCGCCTCCGTTCCCGCCGTAGGTACCCGACCCCGGGCCGCCGCCCGGCCCGAAGCCGGTCTCCGTCACGCCTCCCCCTGCGTAGCCCTTGCCTTGAAGGGACACCGTGGCTCCGGCCTTGAGCTCGAACCTGTCCGCGAATAGGATCGCCGCGGCGCTCGATATCTGCAGGGGCCCGTCGTGGGTGAGCTCGCCGCCGGCCTGGATCGTGAAGCTCGAGAAGACGACCGGCGAGGTGGAACCGATGATGAACGTGGCCCGGCCCAGCACGGTGGCGGTCGCGACGAAGGCCACGCCGGTCGAGACGCGCAGGGACGCGGCGCTCGAGCCGTTGCCGAGGACCAGGGCGTTGGCCTGAACCGCGGGGGAGCTCGCGTCGACGAAGACGCTCCCGGCGGGGATGAGGACGTCGTCGGCCGCGAAGGGGCACCTGCCCAGATCCCAATTCGAGGAGGTATACCAGTTGCCGTCGCCTCCGCCGTTGTTGAAGACAATGATCGCCGCGGCCGCTTCCGCGGCCGGCCCGATCAAGAGGGCGGCGACGAGCGCGGCCGCGAAGCCGCGCCCCGGGCTCTTACTCATGACTCGACATGAACCTCCTGCGCTCCGCGATCTTCGCCATCTCCTCGGCGAAGGCGGGGTTCTGATGCATGACCGTCTCGAAGTCCACGGACATGAGGACGAACAACAGGGTTTCCTCCTCGCAGAGGATCGTCGCGTTCCTCTTCTCCCGGCTGAGCAGGGCCATCTCCCCGAAGAAGTCGCCGGCCTTCAGCTCCGCGACGCGCTTCTTCAGGCTGAAGAAGCCTTTCTTGAGGACCACGCCGACCCGGCCGCCCTTGACGATGTAGAAGGCGTCGCCGCTGTCCCCCTGCTTGAAGACGACGTCCCCTGCGGCGAAGCGGCAGAGCATCACGTAGGGCAGGATCTTGTCCAGCTCCCCCATCGTCATCCTGGCGAAGAAATCCACCTTCCGCAGGATGCGGGCAAGGTCCCGGACGTCCTGGTCGGACATTTTCACGGTTTCCATTGAGCCTCCTATGGGGGTCAGGTCTGGACAATAGACATTGATATGGCCAGCTTCTATGGCACACAATGTCTATTGTCCAGACCTGACCCCTAGTAGTCATATGTGAACCCGAACAGATAGTTGGTCGCCCGGTAGCCGGCGCTGTAGAACAGCCGGCAGCCCTGGTTCGACGCGGTCTGGCCGTGCTGGAAGTTGAACATCAAGGCGAAGCGGGGCGCCATCGGGTACTTCAGCGTGGTCGAGAACAGCCAGGAACGCTGGCGCAGCGATTCGTCCTGATAAAGGCCGGACTCGTCCTGGATGGGCCGGTGCGGATAGCTGCGCCGGCTCCAGGAAGCGCCCAATGACCATTCGATCGGGAGGCGCTCGTCTCCGAAAAGGAACTGCAGGCCGGCCCCGGCGCCGACCTGTGTGTGGTTGTAGAAGCGGTCCAGCCATCTCGCCGCGCGAGCGTCGTAGGAGTTCTGGTTCGAGATGAGGTTCGAGACCGAAGCGTCCGCGCAAGCGGCGATCCGGATGTCCGGGCCCGCGGCGAAAGGAACCTTGAGGGAGGCGTCGAAAGCCGTCTGATAATCTGTACGCTTCTCGCCCATGAGCTGGCCGGAGGGAGCCACGACCGGCTGGTTCGGGTAGATCTGCTGCATCAGCCGCAGGCCGGCCTGCACGGCCGCAACCCCCTTGAGCGGGACGTCGAGGGCAGCTGTGAGCATGTTTGCGTGCGTGTTCAGCACCGCGTCGCCGACGAGCTCGCGCGCGAGGGGCCGGCCCTGGAAGTCGAAGGCTGCCTCGGACTCCAGCGAGTCGTAGTTCGGAAAATACGTCCACGCGTAGTCGTAGCCCACGCGCAGGGAGAAGGGGTCCCGGTAGACATATTCGGCTTCGAGCCCTATGTCCAGGGTCCGGTAGTCGAAGAGCCCCCTGCCCCAATCCTCGTCCTTGGTCTCCTTGAGGAGCTGCAGCTTGTAGCCGAGGCCGCCCTTGAGCCGCCAGAGGCTGTCCGCTCCCTGATACACGGTTTTGGCCGCCACGCGGTAATCCATCTGCTCCTGGAAGAGTGTGCCCGCTCCCACGAGGTCGATGACCTGCTTGGTGCCCTGGTAGGAGCCGGACACGCTCGGCAGGACCGCCCAGCGCTCGTCTAGGCGCACAGCCGGCGCGAACAGGGCCGAGACGTTCCCGCTCAAGGCCCCCTTCTGCCCTTGGAAGAAGTACTGGCCCCCGAGGAACTTCAGGCTGAGCAGGGGCTCGACCTCGACCGCGCAGGACGGCGCAGCCAGAAGGCCCAGCAGCAGGAATGTCCTCACTGGATCAGCCCCGATGAGATGAGGATCCTCGGCTCCACGACGAGGTCGATCCTCCGCCCGTTGAACTCGCTCGCGGTGATGACAACCTCGTAGTTGAAGTCCAGGAGCCTGCTCTTAAAGGCGGTCCCGGACACGAGCCCGGAGAAGTCCGAAACCGCGGCGACGCGGCCCTGGTCGTCGAGGATGTAGTTGTCCCAGGAGATGAAGGACCCGTCCTCGTAGGATTCGTAGATCCTCTGGTGCACGCGGCCGGGGTCCGGAAAGGTGCGGTTGACGCTGCGCACGGCCAGCTGGCCGGTGAGCGGGTCCAGCCAGGCGTTGGCCGAGGTCAGGGCCGCGCCGGTGATGGGGTCTAGATTGGAGGCGTTGATTTTCTCCGAATAGCTCGCGATGTCGCGGGCGCTCGTCCAGCCGTATTTCAGCTTGCCGTTGATGTAGAAGCCGTAGGAGTTGAAGAGGGTCTGAAAGAAGCCCCGGGTCCCGACCTCGACATACCGGTCGGACCCCGCGTCGAACCACCAGGCGACGTTGTCCGTGAGGTCCGAGTTGTTGTTGACGTCGACCGGGTGCCCGCCTTGGGCCAGCTCCCGCATCGAGTCGATCGTATTGGAGCGGCCGGTCTCAAAGCCCGTCAAGTAGTACTCCGGCTGGGCCCCGACCCCGCCCGGCAGCTGGCGCAGGACCCCTGAGAGCTCCGCCGGGAGGGCCTTATTGAAGGTGCCGAGGTAGTAGAAATAGTCCAGGCGGCTTTCCCGGCGGTTTAAGACCACGAACTTGAACTGGTTGGCCGAGGGCCGCAGGATGTACTCCTCCAGCCGCACCCGGTTGCCGCTCACGTCGATCAAGGCCTTGCCCTGCTGGTACTCGGCCAGCTTGACCTCCCGCGCAGCGGCCGCGAGCACCTCCTCCTTCGCCTGATCGAGGCCGACCTCCCGACGCATCCCGGCGTGGAAATCCTGGCGCAGGACCTGGGCCGCGCTCGGGGCGCGCTCCGGCACCCCCATCCCCCGGACGTCCACGCGGAGGCGTTCGTTGGGGCGCAGGAGAAGCTGATGGCCCCGGCGGTCCTCCACCCCCAGCAGGCCCCTCAAGAGATCCACGGTCGTGCGCCCCCCGGCCGCGACGAAGACGACGAAGTCGGTCCCCCGCACGAAACACACAGCTGTCGGGGTCCGGACCTCGAAGCGCGCCGAGAGCTGCCTCTGCACGGAAGCCTTCAGGCGCCCCAGCTCGATCCTCATGGCGGTGCGCCGCGCTGAGACGTGCTCCAGGGCGAAGGAGGAGTCCGCTCCCAGCTCGACCCGGGAGCGGTCCGCGAACACGATGACGGCCCCGGCCCTTGCGCCGGTGCGCACGCGCTCGCCTTCGGCCAGAGGCGCCGGGAGGGCAGAAACGGTCTGCCAATCCTCCGATGGCCCGCGCGTCTGGACCATGCCGTAGGCTTTGACGAGCTGGGCCTGCTCCGCTGCATTAGCCGGGAAAGCCCCCGGCCCTGCCAGGATGACCGCAAAAGTTAGAATCTTGAAAATAATATTTTTCAGCATCGCACGCATCGCCTGTACTGGGGATAATCAGGCCATGAAAGCCTTTATTAAATCAATTCTGGAATAATGGTTACGAATATATGCCGCCCCCACTACTAGTTTAGCGGGGGATCGGCTAAAATCACGAAGAAACAACGAAAAGACTATTAAGGAAAAATAACAGGTTGGAGGCGTCTCGTCAATGCCTAAAATGTTTAAAACTTCAAGTTGATGGAATAGCGGAAGGTATCGCCCAGGACCCCGTAGGGCACCCAGGCGAAATCGAACCCGAAGCGCTGCAGGAACATCACTCCGACGCCCATGGCGAGCCCGTTGAGCCCCTCGTTGTCCTTGCGGACCGACGTGTAGCCGAAGCGGAACGCGCCGCTGAGCTCCTTGGAGAAGGGGTGCCGGTACTCCCCCCCGAACGCGGCGAAGAAGTCGGTGTCTCGGTACTTGCTGAGGTCCAAGTCCAGCTTGACCCTGTTGCGCAGAGGCTCGAATCCGACGCCGGCCGTCACGGCGAGCGGCAGGGGGTCCGAGACCCCGGCGAAACTCGGCCTTGTGCCCGCGTTCTTGAGCACCAGGGCGAAGGTGACGGGCCGCTTGGCAGTCGGCCGCGGGGAGTAATGCACGCCCGCGTCCAAGGCGTAGGCCATGGAGCTGTAGGTGTCGAGGGTCTGGTGGATGATCTTGCCGGTCGCGCCGACTCCGAGGGTCTCGTCTACGCGGTAGGCGTAGCTGAGGTTGTAGGCGTAGTCGCCGGCGCCGAAGCTCCCCTCCGCCTCCAAGGTGTCGCCCGTGCGGCGCTCCATGTCGCCCACGGATAGGTTGTAGATGCCAAGCCCCAGCGCATGGCGGGAGTACTCCTGCTTGCTCTTAAGCGGGTAGACGAAGCCCGCGTACTCGTAGGAGATGCCCTGGAAATGCTGGGTGTGCGCGCCTGCAAGCTCCGGCCGCCTCAGCAGGGTGAGCCCTGCGGGGTTGTAGTACAAGGCGGATGCGTCGTCCGCTACGGCCGAGAAGGCCTCGGCCATGGCGCCCGCGCGCGCGCCGGCCCCGAGCTTCAGGAACGGGGCCCCGCTGGTCCCCGCGTAGGAGCTGAGAGCCCAAGCCCTCGGGGAGGCGAAGACCAGGAGAGAGGCGGCCAGAAGGAATCGGATATTGGTCATAGCCCGCTCCCCTTGATGATGGCCATCTTAAAGAACCTGTTCATCCCGCCCCACTTGATCTGGCCTATGTAGACTCCGGATGCTATCGTGCGGCCGCTGTTGTTCTTGCAGTCCCAAGGCGTATAGTACGTCCTGCCGCCCGCCAGGTTGCCTTGCGAGAATTCGCGCACCAACTCGCCGGCCACGTTGTAGACCTTGATCTTCAGCTCCGCGCTCTCTCCCGGGGGCAGGCCGTAGCGAATCAGCGTACCTTCGAAGGATACGTTCCGGCCGCCTCCGAACACCACGCTGTCCAGAGGCTTGTCGTGAACGATGCAGTCCGAGGGGTTCGGGAAGTTGAAGGCCATGATCTCATCGCCGTTGAAGGGCTGGGTCCCGGTGACGATCGGCGTAGCTGCGAACACCACGAACTGGGAGTAATGGTTCACGGCCACTGTGATCGTCTTGTTGACGGTATCGATGTCCTTGCCGTTGTTTTCGAGGCAGTAGCCCTGCTTGGCGGGCTGCCCGTCGTCGCAGGTGGCGCCCAGGCCCTTGAAGTACCAGATGTTGAGGATCTTCATGAGCTCGTCCGCCGGCATCGCAGCGGATGCCGCCGACACCTGGTAGGACAGGGTCAGGTTCGCGGGCCTGCGCAGCTGGGCGCGCACACCGCGCGGCAGGAACACGTCGTAGAAGGCGCTCATCGGGTTCGGGGCGTTCGCCATGGCCTGGAAGGCTTCCGGCGCGAAGGCCTGGGCCTTCTTGAGCGTGGCCAGGTACAGAGCGGACGGCCCCACGCTGGAGCAAGCCGCGGCCTGCGTCGAGGTGAAGATCCGGCGGACCTCCACGGTCGTCTGCGTCGTGGCGCTCGGGTCTAAGCCCCTCTGGTATTCGTCTTCGGTCTGGATGGCCCCGGCCGGGATGTCGGTGCGGAATTTTTCGTCGCGCTGGCAGCTCACGTCCAGATCGCTCGGCTGCAGGCGCACGCTCGCGCCCTGGATGTTGCTTACCCGCTCCTTGTGGGAGGTGTCATGGACCGCGTTGAAGGGGAAGGTGCGTGAGAGGACGTAGTTCTGGCCGGTCGTCGGGTCCACGGACTGGGAGTAGGCCTCGAGCTTCAGGCTGAAGCCCGCCTCCGTCACGGTCGAGCGGTAGACGGCCGTGATCTGCCGGCGGTTGGCCTCGATCTTCTTCCGATCCCCGCCGAGCAGGGTCCCGCTTCCGGTGTGGACGCTCAGGATCGCGTCGAGGTCGTTGTCCGAGGCGGCCGTGTTGCGCAGAGGCCCGGAGCAGATGATCTTGATCTGGTACTGGGTCTCGCCGGCGCCGAGGGTCTTGAGCAGGGCGTCGGCGCTGCAGTCCGGGACCCCGGCGTTGAAGGTCAGGTTGATGTTCTTCGTGGTCGTGGCCTCGGAGAGGGCGAACCGCAGGCCCTCGCCCTCCGGCGGGAAGATCAGCTCGTCGCCCTCCTTGGGCAGGATCACGATGTCGTAAGAGATGCCCGGCTTGAACCCGGAGATAGAGTATCCGTTGACGGTGCGGGCGATCGGGTCCACCTCCACGGCGCCCATGACGAACTCGCTGAAGCCGCGGTTGGTGGCCGCGACGCCCCCGACCTCGGTGTCGTTGGGGGCCGAGCCGGAGGGGAGCAGGATGCGGCCGGTGACGACGGCCCCGCGCAAGAGCGTGAGAATGTTGCCGGCGAAGCGGTTCGCCGGCGCGTCGATGCCTTGGAAGATGTACGCGCTTGCGGCGGAAACGGACACCGTCGCCTCAAGAACGCTGTAGCCGAGGCTCACGACCCGCATCGTGTAGACGCCGGTGGAGAGGCCGGGTATCTCGAAATGGCCGTCCACGGAGGTCTGGGCTTCGATGTCCCCGAGCGGGTTGCCGGTCGGGACCACGCCTTTGCGCTGGAGGAAAACGGCCGCGGCCGAAAAGTCCCTCTGGTCCCCGAAGGGATAGCTTAGAGCCCCACCGTCAGCTGTCAGCACCTGTCCCGTGACCGAGCCGAGCAGCTCCTGAAGGGCGATGGTCAGCGGCGTGGTGGAAACCCGATGGTTGAGCAGGTCGAGCTGGCGGTAGACCTTGCCGGTGGAGGCGGTGTTGCCCTCCCGCGGAGCCAGGGTGATGTCGTACTGCTTCGAGACCGCCGACGACACCCAGATGGTGAACTCTCCGGCGCCGCTCGTGAAGGTCTGCACCAGGAGGTCCGAGGCGACCCCGAAGGAAGGCTTGGCCAGGACCTTGATGTTGCCCAGCGCCGTGGCCGCGGACCCCGCGTCCACCACCCGGCCCTTGATCGAGGTGCCCTGGTTGAGCCCGATGACCCCGACGTCCCTGGTCTCGCCCGGGCCCGGCTTCAAGCCCGCGACCGTCACCGGAGCGTAGTTCTGGCTGCCCTGGGCCAGGTAGGCCAGGTCCCACATCTCCTGGGCGAGCTTCAAGTCGTAGGGGATGTCCGGCAGGAGCGGGCCTACCCGGAAGGCGCCGTCCGCGCGGATGGGCCGGCCCTGGGCGCTCGAGGGGGCCACCACGTAGCCTCCTTCGACCCACGGGTTGGCCGTGGCGCTGATCTTGAAGTTCGGGGCCAGGATGTTCGCGTTCGCGGCCGTGATCTGCTCGCCGCTGTTGGAGTCTTTGACCTTGCCGGCGATGAACGCCGCGCGCTGGAGCGTGATGTCCTGGCGCGAGAGGTCGGACTGGAGGCCGCTGGCCGAAAGCCCGGTGTCCGGGACCTTGAGGGGCCGGCCCACGTACTTCGGGTTGTCGCTCACGTCTTCGACGAGCACCGAGTAGAACTCTTTGCCCGGCAGGCCGCGGAAGGCGTAGTCCACGGAGTTCGCGGTGGACCCGGTGCCTGCGTTGCCGAGCGCGGCCGGGGTGGAGCGGATGACTTCCTGGCGCTTGTTGAGGACCGAGACCCGCAGGGTCCTGGCGTCGAGCATGCTGTTGGCGAGGCTGATGGCGCCGCTGACGTTGTAGCCGTCGCGCAGGGTGATGGAGGTCCCGGCCACGCTGAAAGTCGTTATGGTCACCTGCTGTCCCGCGAGAGGAACACGGATCTCGCAGGTGGTGCATTCCCGAAGGTTCGCGGTCCGCACGAAGTACACGCCCGGCGTCAAGCCCGTGATGGTGAAGGTGCCGGCCGCGCTCAGGAACCCCACGCGGTCCGTGGCCGGGTTGGCCGTGGTCGTGATGTTGACCTTGCCGAACTCCTGGCGCAGGGCCACCACTCGGGCGAGCGACGCCGTGGAAACGACGGGCGGCGGCAGGTCCGCGACGGACCAAGCCTTGGTCGACGCCGTGACCCTCAAGGCCACATGGCCCGCATTCTGGACGATCTTCTCGTTCGTGTTGAACAGCGGGCTCTGGATCTGGTTGAGAATGGACCCTGATATGGAGTAAGTCGAACTGCGAATGTCCAGGATGCGCAGGTCCACCTGGACCGTGGTCGTGGACCCGTTGACCACCGGGATGCGCTGTTTGACCGCCTTGCCGGTGGGCCTGTGCAGCATCGTGATGTCATAGGTCTCGGTGTTCAAGCCGCGGACCGTGAAGGAGGCGACGTTGATTCCCACGGGGCAGTTGCCCAAGGGGGCCGTGGAGGCGCCGTTGCCGCAGACTGCGGTCTTGTTCGGCTCCACGGTCACGAAGAACTGCGGGTCCTCGAACTTCTGGCCCACTCTCTCCGGACGGACGGACGCCACGGTCTCGCCGAAGAGCTGGACATTCGAGAAGTCGGAGCTGCTCAGGTACACCGCTCCCTGGATGACCCCTGCGGATGCGTCGAAGGAGAAGTTCAGGGTCCCGCTGGAGGCCGGCTCGACGTAGACCAGCTTCGGGAACCCGCCGGGGGATTCGAACTCGCCCGCCGAAGCCGTGCTGCGCTCGAGCCAGGCGAAGACCTGGTAGGTCGTGCCGCTGTCGAGGCCGCGGATCACATAAGAGGCGGACGCCGACGAAGGGTGCGAAGATACCGCCACATCGGCCTGCCCGTAGTTCATCGAGCCCGGGGACCAGGCGTTGATGTGGACCTTGAGCTTGGCGGAGCCGTCCGGCAGATTCGAGAAATTGCTCGTGTTGCCGTTGACGGTCACATTTCCGCCGATCTTGTTCACGGTGGCCGAGTCCGCGAAGGCGGGGAAGCTCGTGGACACGTCGACCGCGGCGACCGCCACGGAAGCGATGGACACCGCGGCGAAGCCCCGGGCGTTGGCGCTCAGGCGGTAGACGCCCGGCTTGAGGCCCGCGATGACGTAGGTTTCGGAGGATCTTCCCGCCGCAACGAAAGTGCTGGTGAACCCTTCGAAGACGTTCGAGGAGATCGCGACGCCGGACGTCGTGGAGATGGGCACGGCGTTGACCGAGACGAAGACCCCGCTGACGTTCGAATAGGTCTGGGGCAGCCAAACGGACCCGGAGATCTGCCGCCGCGCGGCGAAGGGCGCCAGGGCGAGGGTCTGAGCGCCCCTTCCCAAGACGGTCGTCATGGACACCTCGTCATACCCCGGCAGGCTCGCCCGGACCGTATACGTGTCCGGCGGGATGTCGAAGCGGAACTGATACTTGGTGACGAAGCGCTGCACCGACGGGTCCCACTGCTCGCCGGTGTCGAAAGTCGTGGCCCCAGCCAAGAGGTGCAGGGGGGCGTAGAACATGCGCGTGTAGGTCAAGTTCTGCACCTGGATCCCGCCCCAAAGCTCGGTCGCCTTCGCTGTGTCGATCTGCGGCGTGACGATGAGCGACGGGGCGCGGGTCATGTAGATGTTCAGGCCGCCCACGCTCGTCGTGGAGAGGCTGAGATCCGAGCTGACCACGGTGAAGCTGGAAACCGCGCCGGCGCTGTCCAGGCGGATCCTCGCGGAGCCCGGCACGTAGCCCTCGCGGGTGAATTTCGCCTCATAGTCCCCCGCGGCCAAGCCCGCCAGCTTGAAGTTCCGGCAGTAATCCGCATTGTCCCGGCAGACGGTCCCGGCCGCGTTCTCCACGTCCTCGGGCGGGAGGAAGCTCGATGCCGTCTGGCCTCCGTATGTCCCGTAGAGCTCGATGCTTGCCTCCGAGAGCGGCACCATCGAGCCGTTGTCAAAGACCTCTCCGTTGAGCTGAGGCGCGAGGACCCTGACCTGCAGGCTGTCGTCGCGGACCCCGGCGCCGATCTCGATGCGGACATAGTACTGCCCGCTGGGGACCCGGGCCCCGCCGTTGATCCAGGGGCTGTGGCGCCCGTCCCAAGCGTATTGGCCCTTGGCCGGCAGGCCGTAGCCCCAGGTTTGCCAGACGGGCACGGTCCCTTCCATGAAAGGCGAGGAGGCGACGAGGATCTGCCAGCCGAGGTTGGGGTCGGCCAGGCTGAAGTTGATGAAGGCCTGGTCCGCGTTCTTGTCTCCGTTGGGCGTGATCAGGGCCGTGGAGGAGCCGTCCATGACGAAAGCCACCGTGGACACGGTGACGTTCGCGAGCACGTTGCCCGGCAGGACGTTGACGGAGGCGTAGAAGGTCACGGCGTTCATGAGGTTCGGCAGGACCTTGATGGTCAGGTCCCCCGCGGCCGCGGAGCGGATGTAGAAGGTGCGGGAGCTCTGGCCGACGGTGAAGGTCGCGGTGGCGGAATGGCTCAAGAAGGCCGGCGGAGAATTCGTCGAGATCTTGAGGTCCGCGACCGTGTCGAACTGGCCGGTCTCGTAGCTGTAGCGCACGCCGAGCAGGTTCACGGCGGTCGGGGCCGCGACCGCGGCCATCTCGCCGCACGCGTCGTAGGCGTCGAGGGTCTGGACCTCGGAGAGCTGGTTCTGGCGCAGGCTGAGGTACCCGTTGCGCGCCATGAAGGACTGCGCGGCGCCCGGCACGAGAGTCATGCTGGGCTCGCCCGAGATGAGCGGCATGGGGCCGTAGGAGGGCATGCCCGCGGCCGTGGCTGAGGACAGGGTGCCGATGCGGAAGACGGCGTCGTAGGCGTAGCAGGGCACGTGGACGTTCGGGAAAACGAACTGGACAGTGGCGCCGGGATACAGAGGCGTACTGGCGGAAGTCACATACGCTTCGACCGCCAAGCCCCCGCTCGGGACCTTTCGAGTGTCTATCGTGGCGGCTCGGATGCCCACGTTCGTCGGCGTGACAACGACGGCATTTGGATTGTCGGGGTACCAGCCCTGAGGCAGGCCGACCACCACGAGGCCGTAGTTCGGCGGAAGGGTGTTCGGGTTCACGGCCGGAGCGATGCCGCTGGGCCCGACGAAGACCTTCACAGTCACGTTGGCGAGCACGGTTCCGCCCGCGGCGCTCAGCGGCGACACGGTCGCCCAGCCCTCTCCGGCCGCCACGCCGCTGGGGGTCTGGAACGGATCCTTGAGGACCACGACGATGTTCGCCATCTCCCCGCTCATCGGGGTGAAGACCGGCTCCGCGCCCTGGCCGCTCGGGGAGTAGACGCCCCTCGGCTCGTCCGCGTCCAAGGCGTAGTTGCCGTTTAAGTCCATAAAGATCCGGACGAAGTACGGAACCCCGCCGGGCACGGAGACGCTGTAGGGGCCCAGCCCGGTCGGCACAGGCATCTGCGCGACAGGCCTGTCCTGGAACTTGGGATCCGCCCAGCACTGCACGATGAGCTGGCCCGTCCTCGCGCCGCCGTAGGCCATGGCGCCTGAGATGTTCGCGATGTTCGCCACGTACTGGCTGGAGCCGGCGATCGTGAAATCGATGCCGGTCATCACCTGGCCGGAGCGCTGGAGGTAGAGCGGGCTCGCGTGGATCCCGTCGAGGCTGTAGCGCGCGGAATCCTCGCCCGGATCCGGGTTGCCGTTGTAGTTGGCGTCCACGAACGCGGCCAGGTAGAAGGAGGCGCCGACCGCGAGGTCCGTGAAGGTGTAGGGCCCGGGGCCCGGCATCTCCAGGCCGCGGACGAAGAAGCTCTGGTTGAACGTCGTGGAGGAGAAGAGCGCCATCGCGATCCGGCCGCCCTGGCTTCCCGTGTAGCTGAGGGCGCCGGAGATCGAACCGAGGGCTCCGCCGACCGAGGATGCGCCCAGGGAGAGGGTGAAGGGCCCGGTCACCCCGGGATTGAAGGCCGAGGCCGCGATGATGTAGGCCCCGTCGATCGGGAGCATGAAGTTCTGTATCCGGGCGTTGCCGTTGCCCGCGCCGTTGTCGTTGAAGGCCGCGCGGCCGCCGTTCTTGTCGTAGAGGCTGAGGAAGTTGTAGAACGCGGACTTCATCTCGATGGTGACGATCTGGCCTCGGCTGCCCTCGAAGGAGAAGAACCTCTGGTACGCGCCGGCGAACGAGTTGGCCATCCAGTTGCCCCGGTCCGGAGAAGCGCAGTCGGTCGCGGAGACGGCGCTGGAGACCACCTCGCCCATCGCGATCTGGAGCCGGTCGCAGATGCCCGCGTCCTGGCCTGCGAGTGAGCCCCCGCCGAAGTAGAACCCGTCGGACGCGCTCAAGCCAGCGGGCTCGCCGGGATCCATCATGTAGTTGTCGTTCCTGTCCAGGAATGCCCGTATCTGGTAGCTGCCCATCGGCACGTTGTTGAAAAGGTAGCCCAAGGCCGTCGGAGTCGAGGCCATGTAGGTGGAGGTCGAGCGGATCGGGTTCGAAGTGCCGCCCGCGATGACAGGGAAAAGGAAGGCGCGCAGGGTGCCGGTGCTCGCCTGCATGCCCGAGTAGCGAAGGGTGCCCGCAACCGTGTCGCGCAGGGTCGTGACCAAGACGACCGTGCCGGAACTCACCCCGGCGGTGGTCATGTTGAAGCGCAGGGTGGCCCAGTCCGGGTTCTGCCCGTTGCCGGCCGCGCCCGCGACGTAGACGATGTTCGACATGGTGCTGGCCGCGACGGCGTTCGGGATGTCTTCCGCGTTGAAGCCCCCGTCGTAGGTCCTGCTGCTCAGGAGGGTCAGGGAGCCGTCCAGACGTTCGACCAGGTAGTCTCCGCCGCGCTCGCTCGCTTCCCAGACCGCGTACACCTGGCCGTCCGGCGCCGCGCAGACGTTCTGGGCCGCTTGGAAGCGCGTCATGATGTTCGAGCGCGTGTAGGTGGCGCCCTGGGTCAGGCTCGAGTCGAACTTTACGATCTTCCCGGCCGGGGCCGCGGAGGTGAAGTCGTAGAAGGCCAGGTAGACGTTGCCCGCGGAGTCCACGGCCATGGCCCCGCCTTTCTGCTGGGGAACGACGGAGGAGATCTCTTTCTGGGCCAGCAAGGTCCCCAGGGAAGCGTTGAACTTGGCCAGCATCCTGGCCGGCCCGCGCGAGGCGAACGCGTAGACGTTCCCGTCCGCGTCGGCGCCGAGGGCTTCGATCTTCGGGCTGTCGTTGAGGCCCAGGTAGCTGGAGGCGAACGAGACGGTGGAGATCGCAGAAACGGCCAGGCTGTTGTTCACGCGCCAGATCATGGCCTTGTTGGCGTAGTAATCCGTCAGCCCGAGACAGCTCGCGCCGGCGCCGCATCGGGTGTAGCCGTTGAAGTCGGAGTTCTCGGCCTGCAGGGTCGTGACCTTCAAGAGGTTGGAGTTGAGCAGCGTGACCTGTCCCTTCGCGGAGCCGATGACATACACGTAGCCGTCGTTGGAAACCCCGACTCCGGAGAAGCTGTCCCCGGCGCCGTAGAACGTGTAGGTGGCATGGGTGACGCCGGAGGGGCCGTACTTTGCGAGCATCGCCGCCATCCCGTTCGCCTGCTCCGACGCTCCGAGGACATAGGTGAACGGCCCGCCCGCGGTGTTCGTATCGCGCGCGATGAAGGCTCCCAAGTCCGTGGCCCCGCCGTCGAAGCGGGCGCCTCCGGCTTGGCTGAAATCGCCGGAGAAGACGTTGACCGTGCCGCCGGCGCCTGGATCGCGCAGGGACCCATAGACCTTCTGCAGGTATATCCCGCCCGTGAGGGGGACCGGGCCGCCGCTGTTCATCCGGCCTTGGGCCTCGAAGCTCTCATCGACGACGCCGTCGTAGTCGCTGTCCATGAAAGCGTCGATGTAGTAGGTGCCCGCGGGCAGAAGGTCCTGGCGGAAGCTGTAGCGGCCCGGGCCCACGACATTGCCGGCGGCCGTGAAGCGCGGCTCGCCGATGAACGGAGTCTCGAAGATCCGGAACCTCACGCTGCCGACGCGGTTGCCGAAGTAGGACGCCTCGCCCTCCAGGCCGCGGCTGTTCTGGCTGATGACCTGCCCGAAGGTGAAGTCGATGTTCGTCGTGGGACTGACTCCGCTGCCTGAAGACACGAGCACCGGCTGGCCGTAGCAGGGGCCCATGCCTTGGCAGAAGGTCTGCCCGAACTGGGTGAACGGCTCGCCGAAATCCGAGCGCTCGTTGCCGTTGACGTCGATATAGGCGTTCAAGGAGTAGTTCGTGGCCGCGCCAAGGAAGGAGATCTGGTAGTTATAGGCGCTGATCCCCGCCTGCACCGGGACCTTGGCCTGGCCCCAGCCGTAGCGGCCTTGGTTGTTCGGCACCCAAGCCTGCACGATCACCTTCTGGCCGGCCGATGCCGCCATATTATTGAGAGAGACGCGGCCCATGATCGAGCCGTTGGGCGGGTCCTGCAGGGTCAGGGTCCCCACGCTCACCGCGCTCGAGAGCGGGACGAAGAATGGAACGCCTTCGCCGTTGCCGTCCTGGATGTCCCCATTGGGCTCGCCGAGGGACTCATCGGGGACCCCGTTGCCGTTGACGTCCACGAAGCCCCCGATATAATAAGTGGCGTTCCCGCTCACCCCGCTCTTGAGGAATGCTCCTGTGTTCGAGAGCATCAGGGTGTAGGGGATGTACTCGAACCTTTCCGATGCGGCGATGCCGATCAATATCTGCCCTGTCTGTGTTCCGGAGTAGGCCAAGGTCCCGGAGATGGAAGAGTTGCCCGATG
Source organism: Elusimicrobiota bacterium (assembly GCA_016212885.1). Lineage (GTDB taxonomy): Bacteria > Elusimicrobiota > Elusimicrobia > UBA1565 > UBA1565 > UBA9639. The sequence continues at coordinate 25,990 of JACRDO010000057.1, forward strand.
GCCCTGTGCCCATGTCGCGCACCGTCAGGTTCACGGTCGTGGTGGAGTTGGCCGCCACGATGACCGGCCGCGAGGAGGCGATGGGCTCGAGCCCGTCGGCTCTTCCGCTCCCGTTCATGTCGAGGTACGCGCGCAGAACGTAGGTCGTGGCGGTCGGGATCAGGGGCAGGGTGTAGGAGCCCGGGGCCTGCAGGGAGAGGAAGGCCGTCACGTCCAGGTCATCGCAGTCCGAGCATTTGTTCATTCCGATCTCGACGCGGAACGCGCCGGAGGAGTTGCCCACGTGCAGGACCTGGCCCGCGACCGCCCCGAGCGAGGGGTCTGAGATGGCGAAGTTCGCGGGGCTCACGGACGGCACGCTGTTGAGGACCCGGATGGCGGTCGGAGACGAGGCGCTCAGGCCGTAGACCCCGGAGGGCTCGCTCATGTCCTTGACGTAGTTGTTGTTGACGTCCTTGAACGCGCGGATGTAGTATGTCCCGTCCGGCATGTTGTCGAAGCTGTACGTCCCTGTCGAAGCAAAGGACCTGGACTGCATCGGGTAGGCGCTGGCTTCGGCCGAGTTGAAGAGCTGGACCGTGACGCTGCCCGGCCGGACCCCGTAGTAGCTCACCGTGCCGCCCAGCCGCGCGGACGCGCTGAAGGACAGCGTGTAGGGGCCGGTCATCCCCGGACTGAAGGACGTGGGGATGATATGATAGACGCCCGCTTCCAGGAGCGTGGCGCGCAGGGACGCCCCTTCCGGCCGGCTGTCGTCGGCCACGATATTCCCGCTGGGCCCGATGAGAACCAGGCGGCCGGCGAACGACGTGCTCATCATCCGGATCTCGATCGAAGAGCCCGGGCTGAGCTGGCCCGCGCCGTAGCCCGCGCTGAAGGCGTAGATGTCGGTGTAGTAGCCGGGCCCGACATCCGAGGCCGGGCAGCTGTTCATGGACAGCATGCCCGCGAAGCTTGCGGGGAAGCTCATGACGGCGGTCCGGTCGCAGATGCCCACGGTCGCGCCCGTGATGCGGTTGCTTCCGTAGACCTGGAGCGGGAAGGGCGCGTTGATGCCGCCGTGGGTCCCGGCCGGCTCCGAGAGGGCCGCCTGGGAGGCGTCGCCGTTCATGTCCTTGAAAGCGCGCAGATAGTAGGCGCCCGGCTGGAGGCCGGTGAAGGTGAAGGGGCTGACCATGGATTCCATGATGAACCCATCGCTGGCATTGGGGCCTGTGGAGAGGCGCACGCGGTAGGGCACCGTGGAGGCGGTGCCGCTGTACGTGACGTCGCCGGAGATGGTCCCGCCGTTCTGCGCCAGGATGGACACGGAAGCCGGGACCCCGGGGTTCTGGCCGAAGTCCACGGCCGTGACCCGATAGATGTTGGTAATCCCGGGCATGGGGGCGTAATCAGTGAAAGCGGAGTTCAGGCCCGGGACCAGGCCTGCGATGCCGTAGAGAGTCGAAGACGACAGGATGACCCAAGGACCTGAGCTCGTGGTGGAGCGCTCGATCCTTAAGCCGGCCAGGTCGTTGAGCGCGGCGCCGTCGGCATTCTTCGTCGGCGGGTTCCAGGTAAGAGCGATCTGCCCGAGGCTCGCCGAAGCGGTCAGGTTCATCGGGGCGCCCGGCTTGACGGTATCGGAGCTTATCGTAAAGTTCTGCCCAGCCAGGGCGCCTGAGATGCCCAGGAGGCTCTGGCCGCTGGAGTCCTCGCCCGCATCCCGGAGGCCGTTGCCGTTCACGTCCACGTAGGCGGACAGGTAATAGGAAGTGGCCGGCGAAGCCAGCACGCGCAGATAGTAGTTCTGGAGCCCGAATACCGGCAGGCTGGAGACGAAGACCGTAGAAGCGTCCGATGTCCGGACCGCTTTGACCATGATCTGCCCGGCCTGCCTGCCGCCGTAGGCGATGGCCCCGCTGATGGAGTTCCCACCGGTCGCTGACAGGGTGTTCGCTGGAACCGAGGCGGAATTCGAGAGGCCCGTCGGGGTCCCGTACGAATTGCGGGCTATGACGCGGTAGAAGTAGGTGGAACCGGGGACCAGCCCGTAATCTGTCCATGTCGCGGCCTTCGTGCCAGCCATGAGCCCATAGGAAGCCACATCGTTAAACGTAGCGCGCCAGACCTCGAACAATGTCCACGCGGAGTTGTTGTTCGCGCTCCAGGCGAGGGTCGCGCTGGATTCCCAGACCCCGGCGACTGAAACCGCGCTGGGGACTGAAGCGAGTGTCCTGACTGGCTGGACCCGGGCCGAAACCGGCCCTAGACCTACGTCATTGCCTGCGCGGCTCATGACGATGGCCGAGAGGACGTTCGGGGCCAAGGTTTCAAAGTACGTGGTATTATTGAGTAGAACCATGGAGCTGACCACGACTCCGGTACTAACGTCGAGCAGCTGGTAGTACGTTGCGCCTGGAGCGGCACCCCATGACCAGAGGATGGTCGTGGAGGAAACAGGGGTCCCCTGGAAGGACCTCACCTGCTGCGGCGGGACCGCGCCTTGGAGCGTGATGTCCGTGTACGCGTAGCCGCCCGCGTTCACCGTGATGAGCCCGGGGCTCTGGCCGAACGGCTCGCCGGGGTTGAGTCTGTCGTCGTAGTTGGAATCCATCCACACGAGGATGGAGTAATCCGTCGCGGCTTTCAGCAGGCCCACGGTGTAATTGAAGCTGGTCTGCGGCTGGCACACGCTGTTCTGGCAGAGCCCGCTGCAGCACTGGGTGGGCATGGAGCAGGCGCTTGCGGCCATCATGCACATCCCGCCGTCCTGATAGGCGACGTTCTCGCGCACATACTCGAGATTCTCCGGCACGAAGCCGGGGGAGCCTGAGAAGCCGTGGCCTGCAAGGGCTTTCAAGGGCTTGTTGACCACGATGCCCGGGGCCGTGATGATGCCCTGGATGGCGCCGCGGTCGTTGAGGCGGATGTTGATGTTGGGAGAGGTCTTGTTGGCGTCCACGTAAATGGGCGAGGATTGGAGCACCGTGTTCATGTCCGCCATCGCGAATGGCGCCGTGGTCCCGGCCACGCCGATGGGCTCGTTGCCGTCCGGCTCCTGGTTGTAGTTGACGTCCCTGAACGCTGCCAATAAGTACGGTGTGGCGCTGGCCGGCAGGTCCGAGATGACATAGGTCGCCGACGACGTGAAAGCCGCGACCGTCACGCTGCCGATGAAGACCACCTGCTCCTCCCAGTCCGTCATGGTGGAGGCGACTACGAAGTAGCTGCCGTACTGCTGGAAGCCGGAGTAGTCGAGCCGGCCGGAGATGTAGCCAAAGCCTTGGGCGATATCGAGGTAGACCGACGCGGTGCTGGAAGCGTTGACGTAGAGCTCGCCCGGGACTTTCCCCCGGTGCGTCGCATTCGTCAGGGCGTAGCCGCCGACTTCATAGCGGCCCGGACACAAGCCGGTGAACTCAAAGGTCGTATTCGTCGGATAGTTGACTGTGACGGTCCGGTTTGAAGAGAAGCAGTTCGGGTTGAACGCGTACACCATGGTCGAGCCGACGATGATGCTGTCCGTGCCGGCATAGGAAATCTGGCCCATAATCGCGGAGCTGGTGGACCCCGTCGCCTGGAAGTCCACGAACACCCGGCCTGAGTTGTCCCAGTATTCGGTCTGGATGTCGTTGATGGCCAAGAAGAGCCGGCCCGACATGGGCGCGGTGATGACCGTGCCGGCGCCGATCCTGAACCAGTTCGAGCCCCAGCCCCAGTCTCCGAAGCGGCCGATCAGCTCTCCGAGCTTCGCTTCATTGAGCGCGCCGCCCATGTACTGTGTGCCTGCCTGCCCTTCCGGGCCGAAGGAGGAGCCGGAGCCCCTGCTCCAGGTCCCGACCGCGGTGGAGATCTTGACGGTCAGCCCCTGCGGCACGAAGCGTCCCGTGTCCACGCCTCCGGTGTTCGGGCCGTTGTAGTTGACCCCCGTCATGGCGTCCACCGAGAAGAGCACGCTGGCGAAGCCGGAGAAGACGGGGAGCTTCTGGGTATCCATAGTCCCCTGGCTGAGCGCGAAGCAGGTCGAATCCGCGATGCGCAGGGCCAGCGGCGGAGTCATGTTGTTGATCGCCAGGGTGATGAAGAAGGTAGCGCTGCCCGTGAGGGTCTGCGGTGACCACAGGGCCAGGGTCGCGGAGGAGAGTTGGGCCGGCGCGCCCATGCTGCTGAACATCGCGATCGTTTGATCGCCCATGTCCCCCATCCCGGCCGTCCCCGGCATATAGGCGTTGAAGATCCCGTCCCCGTTGTCCCGGACAAGCCCGACGTAGAACGGCTGGCCCGGGATGAGGCCGTCCACGTCCACCCGCATGCCTGAGAGCATCACGCTGCCGCCGGAGGGCGAGAGCACGAGCTTCAGCATCGCGTTGGGGCCCTGGGCTCCGATGATGCCGCCGTGGATAGGCTCGACAGAGGCGACCCTCAGGGAGCCTCCAGCCATGGCCGTGCCGCCCGCGAGGGTGATGGCGCCGGCATCGCGCACGCTGTTGGCCGAGACCGCTGTGACCGTGAACGAGGATCGGGCCTCGAATTCGTCCGCGAACTGGTTTCCGTTGAGGTCCACGAAAGCGAGCACTCTGTCGGTTCCAGCCGCGGCGTCCGCGGAGAAGTACCCGCCGTTGCCGGGCAGCAAATAGGTGAATGTCCGGGCGGACGTCCCGACCTGAGGCTCGCCGATCCAGCCCTGGACCAGGATGGGCCCGATCTGGGAGGAGTTGTTGACGACGGTTCCGGAGCTTCCGCCCCAGTCCGCGAGCGTGATGTTGATGTTCGAGCGGCTGTCGCTGTTCGCCAACTGCACCGGCTCGGAGACGAACAGGCCCGCATGCCCGAAGCCGCCGCGGGGCGTGAAGCCCGAAAGCGAGCTCGTGCCGCCTTTCCATGCGAAGAAGTACCAGGTGTTCGGCGCCTGGAGCGAAAGCTGCGGGAAGGCCCCGGCGTTGGCGATCACGGTGCTGGAATAGAGCGTGGAGCCGAAGTCCGGCTTCGGGTTGGTCGAGGCCCAGATCGTGAACGGGCCGAGCCCGACGTAGGTCAGGGTCCCCGACGCCAAAGCTATGCCGCCGCCGTCCGGGCTCCAGAAGAGCACCTTGTTGGGGTCGGTTTCATACGGGGAGCCCATGCGCTCGCCCGTCGCGTCCCGAAGCGTGAGAGTCGAACCGGCCGCCACATTGGAGGCGTCGATGTTGTAGGTCAGGCCGTAGCCGAAAGCCAGGTTCTGCAGGGTCCATTGCACCGCGGCATTGCTCCGCAGCACGAGCACCGGGTTCGGGTTGGACGTCGTCTGGCTGTCATAGAAGCGGACGTAGTTGAACCCCGACAGGCTCGTCCGGGTGCTGAGGTCCACGCTCGAGACCCCGCGGATTTCCGTGCCGGAGGCGTTGCTGAACGTCACGGTGCCGTCGTCTACGATGAAGGGGAAGCGCTCGTAGGTGCTCTGCGACTGAATGTTGACATACCCGGAGCCCGCGCTGAGGAAGGAGCCGCCGTAGCGCACCAGGATGCCGCGGGGGCCGAGGTTCAGGTTGGTGTACCCGGCGCCCATGTCCAGGGTGCCGCTCGAGACGATGAGCCGGCCGGCCACGCTCAGGCCCGAGTTCTGAGCGAGGCTCAGCCTGCCGCCGTTGACGAAGACGTCGGTCGTGACGGACAGGTGCAGGTAGCCGGGGCCTCCGAGCTTGACGGTCCCGATGTAGTCGGCGCTCATGCTCAGGCCCCCGAGCTCGGCCCCGAAGAGATCCCAGTCGCATGACCGGGTGGAGACCGAGCCTTTGAAGAGGACATTGTCTCCGGGCAGGGGCGCGCCCGCCGGGATCCAGTTGGAGTCCACGCTCGCGCTGAGGCTGAAGCCGCTGGCGCCGGTCCAGGTCTTGGTGATGGTGGAGGCTATCAGCTCCACATTGATCGCGGCCTGGCCGAAGTCGTCGTCGTATTGCCCCTGATAGTCGTTCATGGCGAGGACCAGGCCCCCGACCTCCGGCCGCGAGAAGGTGAAGTTGGAGCCGAGCTGGAACCACTGTCCGCCGCCGATGCGGCCCACGAGGGAGCCGATCTTGAGGTTCCCCCCGAGCCCGCCCAAGGACGCAAGCCCGTCGGGGCCCGAGGGCGGATTCGGCGCGCCCGTGCCCCAGGAGCCCGAAGCCGTGACCCGCACGTTCTGCCCGGAGGAGATGAAGACGCCGGTCTCGAAGCCGCCGCTCGCGTAGGGGTTCGCGTAAGGATACGGATAGTAGCCGTCCGGCGGGCGGGCGAAAAGGGTCAGCTGGACCGTGGCGGTGCTCGATTGGATGGGGTAGAGGTTTTGCGCCCCCATCTGCCCGTAGACGATGCCGAAGCGGGACGCGTTCTCTACGGCGAGCCCGATCTTGCGGCCGATGGGCATGCCGCTGTAGCCGAGGACCGCATAGAAGGTCGAGCCCGCCGAATTGAGGGGCTGCGTGCTGAAGTACACGGCCGCCATGGGCGGACTGCCCTGGCCGAAGGACTGGGACCCCAGCCAATTGTCCATGCCGCTCTGGAACTGGCCGTCCCCGTTCATGTCCTTGTAGATGGTCACCCATGCATTCATGGGGATGGCGTCGCCGAGCATGCTGACCAGGATGGAGTTGATCTGGGCCCCGCCGCCTTGGGTCCAAAGGTTGAGCTTGAGCATGGGCCGGTCGTAGACGCTCGTGGGCAGGACCGGGGAGGAGAGGTCCACGCCCGCTGCATAGACGCTCCCCCCTGCGGTCAAGCCGATGGTGATGTTCGTCCCCGAAGCCGCGGTCGTGCCAGGGGTCAGGTTCATGAGCGGGCCGATGACCGCGTAGTCCTCGCCCGAGTCATAGGTGTAGCTGTAGTTTGAGTCCACGAATGCGCGGACATAGAGGATGCTGATCGTATCGACGTAGATCGTGTAGGTGGAGCTGGGAACCCACCAGCGGTCCATCATGTTCTGCGGCGCCGCGTCGTTGGGCTGGCCGGACCAGGCCTCCACGAGCACCCCTCCGGCCTGGAGGCTGTTGTTCGTGATCGCGCCCGCGAATGCGGCCTTGTCGCGCAGGAGAATGTTCACGCCCGTCGTGGTGGAGTTGGCCGTGACGTAGACCGGCGCGAAGCCCACGCCGTACGCTCCTCCGGTGGGCTCGAACCCGTCGGGCTCGCCGTTGCCGTCGCCGTCCAAAATCGCGACGACGTAATAGGTGTTGGGAGCGGGCAGTCCGGCCAAGTAATAGGCCCCGAGAGATGCGGCGGCCGGCGTCATCTGCTCATACGAAGTGTTCGTCGTGTAGTAGATGATGTAAGCGCCTGTCCTCGAACCGTAATATTGGACCTGGCCCGAGATGTTCCCGTAGAGCTGGGGCGGCCGGCTGGCGCCGGTGGAGAGCCTGATGATCGCGCTCTGGTTCATGTCGCTGCCCCAGAGGCCCGCGGCCGGCTGGGTGCTCTCGAAAACCATGCCGAGGAGGTCCACCCCGCCCTGCAGGAGCTCCGCGGAGAGCGACAGGTTCGGCGCCGACGCGGTCCCCAGGTTCTTATGCGCCCAGAGACCGCCGCTGCCGGTGACCGAATCCGGATCCGTGTCGGAAACGAACACGTCTCCCTTCGCGTTGAAGGCCAGGGCCCAGGGTTTCTGAATGTAATTCAAGACAACCGACGGGGCATTCGAGATGGCCCCTGAGGTGTTCGCGTACATCCGGATGACGCCGCTGGAGGGCATGCTCACCCAGAGATTGTTGGCCTTGTCGAAGGCCACGGCGCTGGGCCGGAAGATCGAAGACGGGGCCGCGAAGGTGCTCATGCTCACATCGCTGTAGACCGGAGCGGTGGAAGTCCCGCCGCGGTAGAAACGCACCACCGATGCCGGAGAGGGCGTATCCGGCCCGCCGCGGTTGGCCGCCCAGAGTTCCCCCGTGTCCGGCTTGAGGGCGATGCCCGCGACATCCTTCAAGCCCGCGCTGAGCGTGGCGGAGGTGGAGGCTGCGAAGCCGTTCCCGGCCCAGGCGTAGCGGACCAGGCGGTCGTTGTCTCCGATGTTGGTTTTGACGCTGGAGCGCACGCTGACCCACAAGTTGTTTGCCGAATCCAGGGCCATAAACAGCGGGTCATCGCCGGTGGCCAGCGTGGCCGACGACGCGGTCTGCTGGGTGATGGGCGGCGCGGGGCTGGTGAATTTGCGTATCTGCTTCAACGAGGGGAAGCCGGCCCAAAGGTTCTTGTTCGGGTCGAAAACAGCCCCGCCGACAAAGCCGGCCCCTTGGACCGGCGGAGCGCCGCTGCCCGTGAGGTTGAGGCCGATGGTCATGGCGTCCATGTTCCCGCTCAAGTTGAAGACGCCGGTGACGTAGACATGGGTGGAATCCAGGACCCCCAGACCCAAAGCCTGGTCCGCGCCGGGCCCGCCGAAAGCAGCGGAGGAGACGAGCGCGAGGGCCGGGGTGAATCGCATGGCCGCGTAGTCGCCGCCGCCCGCGCCGTTGACCGTGGCCGCAAGGTACAGGTCCCCTTCGGGCCCGCCCCTCAGCGCGGCCTCCTTCATCCCTATGAGATCCTTTGTCCCGACGATCTTCGTGGACAAGATGACGTTCAGGTTGGTGTCCAGCTTGGCCAGGGTGATGGAGCTTCCCGAGACCGGGTCTAAAGCCGCGGCGAACAGGCTGGGGCCGATGACTTGCAGGCCGGTCAGGTTCGGCATGAGCGACGTCACGTCGCGCTCTCCAAGCAGGGTATAGAGGTCCGGGCTGAACTTGGCGAGCTTCCGGATAGACCCGGCATGGCCGGAAACATACACGTTCCCGTCGGGCCCTACGCTCATGCCGTCGCCGTCGTGGCTGAAGCCAATATAGATGTACCACGACGCGGAGCCGATCTGATACAGGTTCTTGTCGAACCGGAACACCGAGACATAATTCGGCCCGTCGCAGACAGCGTAGATCGTGTTGCCGTCGGAATCCATCGCGGAGATGCCGTTGACGTTCGGCAGCTCGATCGAAGTCCGGAAGTTCAGGTTCTTGTCGAAGGAGGCGATGGCGTTGACGTCCATGGTGCTGCGGACGAACCAGTAGCCCACGTACAGGTTCTTATCTCCGTCCATGACGATCGCGTCGCCGCCCCCAAGCCCTGGGATGAGCGCAGTCGAAAGGATCGTTCCATATTGATCATATTTGACGAGGTAGCTCTCCCCGCCTTCGCTGAGGCCCCCCGGGGTCGAGATCACGGTGGTATAGATGAACGGCCCGCCTACCGTGACCGTGTCGATGAGCACGAACCGCGCGGCCTCATTCTTGCCGGTGTTGGTGTCGATGCGCGAGCCGGTTGTGAAGTTGCCGCTTCCGACGAAATAGTTGAAGGGCCGGGGAATCTCGTGGACCACGCCCCAGGAGATGCCCTGGACGTCGCCGGTGCTGGTCACTTGGACCGGGGCGGTCCCGTCCTGGTTCATCACCCATGCCGCGCCGCTGCCGTTATCTCCCCTGACCCATGCGATCTTGGAGCCGTCGGGGGACCACGACGCGCCGGCGTCCGGTACGACATTGTTCGTCAATTGGGCCGCGCCGCTGCCGTCGCCGTTGATGCGGAAGATTTCAAGACCGCCGGCGGTCATATGCGCGTAGACCGCTTTGCCGTCGACAGGGTTCACGGCCTGGTTGAATAGGACATCCATCAGGCTGTCGTTGCTCAGGCGGAACACGGACGGGGAATAGACCGCTCCGCTGATGACGGAGGCCCTGAACAGATCGTAGGTCGCAGGCGAGCAGCCGTCCTGCGAGGCCCAGTAAACCGTCTTCCCGTCCCGCGAGAAGCTCAAGCCCGCGGCTTCCTGGTCGGCGACGATGGACGGGGAGAGGAAAAGCTGGTCACCGGCGCCGTCGGTCTTGATCCGGTAGATGGAACTGTAGCAGACAGCCGGGCTGTAGCTGTAATATATCCATTGCCCATCCACGGACCATGCGGGGATGCCGTTGTTGGAGGTCTTTACCACATGGTCCCCGGCGCCGTCGGCGCCCATGACATGAATGTCGAAATAGCCGCTGCCGACATCAGCCGTATACGCTATCTGCGTGGAGTCCGGCGAATACACCGGGTTCCTGATGGAGCCGGCCGCGCTCTTGATGACCACTTTGTTCTTCCCGTCGGGGTCCATCGTCATGATGCTCGAGCCCGGGCCTTGACTCACAGCGAACAGCAGCTTCGGCGTTCCGGTCTGCAGGGACATATCGATCGTGGTCGGCGGCGACGTAAAAACAAGCACGTTGCTGGCGATCTTGACCACGAATCCGGAGGAGGTCGCTTTGATGGAGTAGGCTCCCGTCGTGAGGGAAAGCGAATACGCCCCGTTGACGTCCGTCGTGGCGGAGGCCGCCACGGCCTGGGACTGGATCGCCTCCACCAGGGCGCCGGCCATGGGGCTCGAGTCCTGCTGCCTGCGGATGATCCCGGAGACCGTTCCCGTCGGGCTGGCCTGGAGGCCGTCCGCTCCGTTGAGCGCGGAGCCGCCCATGAACTTGACCGGCGCCGTGGAGTCGGTCGCAAGCCATATGTCGCCGTTCGCGTTGACCGCTATGCCTTCGCCTTCTCTTGCGCCAAGCATGGTCTGCGCGCTCACCAAGCTGCCGTTGTTCTGGTATTCCCAGACCGCCAGCTTTTTGTTCTGCGTATCCCCCGCGATGCGGCCCACCATGAGGAGGTTCCCCGTGGGGCGTACCGCGAGCCCTTGGACAAACTCGTCGTCCATGAAGGCGTTGTCATGCCAGAATGTCTCGAACATCAGGGCGCCGTTGGTGTCGAACTTAAGCAGCGCCAGATCCGTGTTCCCCATGGTGTTTATCTTCGTGTAGGCGGCATAGATGCCGCTGGCGGTCAGAGCCAGCTTTCCGATGGAATCATTTATATCCACCACATAATCCGGACGGGTGAACGGCCCCCCCAGGCGGCCGGTGCCCGTATTGTTGTACGAGCTCAAGACCAGGCTGTACTTGGCCGGGCTCGCGTTGGCCGGATTGGAGGAGAGCCCGAGCACCCAGAGGTTGCCCACGCTATCCGCCTTGACGTCGGTCCAGATCTCCACCCCATTGAGGCCGAAATAGAGGGTCGTGGGCCCGGTTAGGGTCTCCGAGGCCATGTTGTACTTCCAGAGGGCCGCGGCGAAACTCCTGTTTCCGGGGAGTTTGTCGTTGATCGGGCCGCCGGTCTGGATCGCTCCCGCTATCCAGATGTCGCCCGTGGCCGGGTTGGTGGTGGAGCCCAGCGCGTAGGCGTTGCTGCCGTAAGCGTTGTTCACATAGGTCCGGCTTGAAATCAGGCCGCCGTTCACCCCGATCTTGTAAACGGCCATATTTTGAACGGAGCCGGCCGACGCGGTCCCGACCGCGTAGGCGTTATTGGAGGCGTCGAAGTCCAGGCTCAAGAAGCCGTTGTCCGAGGCGTCCGGCAGGGCCGTGGAGGAGAGGAATACCGCGGGGCTGAGCGAGGCGTTGAACTTCGAGAGCTGGATGATCCCGTTGACGCCGATGACCTCCCAGAGATACTGGGCGTTGTCGAAGGCGATCGCGAGGCCGCCCTGGGCCGCGCCGCCGCCGCTTTCGCTGCCGCAGGCCAGGAACATCGGATTGGGCTCGGAGCCGAGATCGGACGCGTTGCGGGTCCGCAGAAGGAAATAAGGCGAGGAGCCGTTGTATTCAGTGTGGATGTTGAAGAAATAGCTTGTCCCAGGATTGAGGCCCGAGATGGCCTGGGCCGTGCCGGCCTGGTAAGCGGTGCAGCTGCCGCAGGTGACGAAATAGATGTCGCTGCAGGAGGTCGCGGTCCCGAAGTGGAGATGGTAGTTCTGGTCCGCGGCGTTGCCGTTGGGGCCCCAGGCGGCCTCTATCGAAGTCGAGGACCGGCTCATCACGGTCACGTTCGAGACATCGAGCGCCTGCCTCGTCACCACGATGCTGGAGACCCCCAGCGAGAATTGCGTCTGAAGGTTGCCGCTCATGTCCGCGGCGCTGGAGACGATGACGTAGGGGCCGGTTGCGGAGTCGACCCCGAATACCGTGTTCAGCATCCAGCCAGTCGTTCCCACAGCCAACAGCCATGTCGGAATCGGCGTGTATGCGCTGCCGTTCCAATATTGCCAGTCCGGCCGCCGGATGGAGACCCCGACTTTCTGGACCCCGTTGGCCGCCGCGGCCGTCCCCGAGATCGTCAGCAGGGAGGTGAGCGTGGAGCCATGGGCCGGAGCCGTGATGGCGGAGGTCGGCGGGCCCGCGGGAGTGAACCGGATGACCCTCGCGTCGTCGCCGGACTCGAGGTTTCCCGCGCGCGAGAAGCCGGCCGCGTAGAGGCCGCCGGCGCCGTCGAGCGCGCTGCCCAGGGCCTCGTCCATGGCCGAGGCATGGTAGACCTGCGTGGACTGGACCACCAGGCTCGGGTCGTAGCGGACCGCCACCCAGTCGTCCCCGTACCCGCTTCCGCCGTCGTATGTCCCCACCACGAACACGTTGCCGGATTTGTCCACCTGGACTTCCGAGCCGGAGTTGCCCGAAGTATACGTGTGCGTGGTGATCTGAGTCAGGACCGAGTTGTACTTGATCGTGAGAATGCCGTGATAGGGAGACTCGGCCGAGCCTGTGACGTATACGCTTCCGCTGTTCTTGTCCACCGCGACGCCCATGTCCGGCCACTCGGCCACCAGCCTGGGGACTCCGGCGCTGTAGATCCTCAGGTTCAGAGGATTGAGGTTGTAATCGAACTGGGCCGTCAGGAACCGCGTGGCCCCGGAGAGCAGGCTTCTGCCCGTCACGTAGAGGTTGCCGTTGGCCGCGGCCACGGCCAAGGCCTCCTCGCTCGCCCCGCCGCCCGAGGTGAACACCGCGGAGTTCATCCCAACCAGGTTGGGGTGGTACTTGACCACGCGGAAGTTATAGAGGCCGCCCGCGACCTTGGTCGAGCCGGCGACGTAGACATTGCCCGACTCATCAAGGGCGATGCCCCGATTGCTTGCGTCGCCCGGCAGTACGGCTGAGGACTTGAAGACCAGGTTCAGGTCGTACTTGAGGGTCACGAAGGCCGAAGGATTCGGGCGC
>JACRDO010000058.1 GCA_016212885.1 Elusimicrobiota bacterium
CAAACTGGTTGCACTTGTCTGCATCCGACTCGAATGGAGGTCTGACTCTCCCTCTCCTCCACTCAGTGGAATCCCTGCGGCTCAGGGCTTCCTGCGCTACCTTCTCCCTGATCTGCCGCACCTGTTCTTCGGACAGCCGCATCTTCGGACAACTCTTGTCGGGATTCAGCAGGAGGGTTGTGTCGGCGAAACAGCACGTCTTCGTAGAATCGAATGCCTTGCCGTCGCAACTCGGCTTGCATGCGTTCCCGACCACAATCTGTCCCTTTCCGCAAGGAGCGCATTTCCCATCCTTGACTACCTGCCCCTTGGGACAAGAGACGCAGCCGCCTTTCCCGTCTGACACCTTATCGCCCGTGCATTTCGTCGGGGCCTTGCACGCATTTCCGACCTTTTCCTGTCCCTTGGGGCATGCCTGGCATTTGCCCCCGACAACGATCTCATTCCGGAGGCAGGATTTGCACTCCTTCCCAACCACGACCTGCCCATCCTTGCACACCGGCGGCTTCGGCGGCGTGGGCCCCTCCTTCCTCACGCAGTGGGTGCCAGCCTCCGCATTGCACTTCCTCGTCGCCTCCTCGTTGGCCGCGTCGTTGACCGCGTGGCACACCACAGGGTCGCGCGCCGCCTCACACTTGTTCCACTGAGCCCGCCACGCCGACTCGCATTTCGTGAACAACGCCATGCGCTCCGACGTGTTCGTGCATTTGCTATCCTTCCCGCTATTCTCCCCACAGCGCGTGCGACATTCGCTGTAGAGGATATGTGCCGTGGGGCTGCACATGGGGTCTCTCCCGCAGTTAGCCTGGTAAAGCGGGTAGCACTCCTTCCCTACGCGCGGGTCATCCTCCGAACAGTTCAAGTCGGAAGCCTGCGGCGCCGAAGCCTTCAGCTGTCCCGGGGCCGCGGCCAATGACGCAAACGGTTTCCCGGATGCCTTATCCCACGGCCCAGAACCCAAGCCCTTGCCCGTTTGCAGCTTCTCAGATGTTGCGCCAGCCTTGGCTGATTCTGATTTGGACAAAGATGCATCAACTGCGCGCACGCCGCCCTTGCCCGCAAGCAGTTTGCCCGCATCTTTCGCTTCGGGCAGCGCCAAGGCAAGAACGCTCCCGCACTTGGCCCCCAACTTCGGCATGAGCTTCTTGCTCAAGCTCTTCCCTGCAAGCCCCTTGCCCAGGGCCTTCGCAACCGCATCCAGTCCGCTCTGCAGCTTCTTGTCGTAGGCGTCCAACGCAGCGGCCGATGTTTTGTCATCGGCGTCTTTCAGCTTCCGCAGGGCGGCTTGGATCAGCTTGTCGGATTCTTTCGCTGTCCAGACCGCCTGCGCCTTGGCCTGCTTCGCTTGCACAACGGTCTTGCTCAGAAGTTGTTGGCCGGCCACGGCAGCTTGCCATCGAGCGCCCGCTCCATCGCACGACGAAGGAAGCCGGGCCAGGGCTTGAAGGCTTTTCGTCAAATTCTTTTCGATATACTCAAGCCGCGACGACATCCCGCCGCCGTATTGGTCCGGCTTGGCAGGCTTCGAGGCCAGCCCCGAATGAATGGGCTCGAAAACCCCCTTGACCGCAGGAAGCCTCGATTTCGCGGCCAGCGTCTCCTGATCCAGCGTGAGCGCAATACCGCGGGCCTCAACGACCTTTGTTTTCAAGGTTTGGCCAGCCGCAATGAGAGGAAGAATGGAGCTTCTGGCCAACGTTTGGGGTTCGCTTTTGGGTTTTTCAGCGTGAACCCCGAGCAAAAAGACGCCCGCGCAAAGCCCTGTCAGGGCCAGCGTAGCCAAAACAACGGGTCGTCTTCGCGGTCCCGGAATCATCTCAACTAAATCTCCCCATCATCACGCCGGCAGGGATGAAATCTTTCCCTTTCGCCGATCCTGCACGATCATCCAGCCCCAAACCTTTTTCTTGTTGCGCGTCTTAAACCCCTTCGCGAGCTGGCCCCACGGCGAGCGCGGGTGGTTGCCTCCCTTCGATTTTCCGCGGCCGCCCCCTGAGGGATGGTCCACAGGGTTCATGGCGGTGCCCCGGACGGTCGGCTTTACGCCCATATGCCTGGTGCGGCCGGCCTTCCCGTAGGTGACCGAGTTGTGCTCGATGTTCGACACCTGCCCGAGGGTCGCCATGCAGAGGCGCGGAAGGAGCCGCATTTCTCCGGAGGGCAGCTTGATCGTGGCGTAGGGGCCGTCCTTGCCCATCAGCTGGGCCTGCGCGCCGGCGCCGCGCGCCATCTGCCCACCCTTGCCGGGGATCAGCTCGATGTTGTGGATGAAGGAGCCGTCCGGGATCTTCTCGAGCGGCAAGGCGTTGCCGGCCCGGATCTCGGCATCCGCGCCGGACATCACCGTATCTCCGACCTTGATCCCGACCGGATGCAGGATGTAGCGCTTCTCCCCGTCGGCGTAATGCACCAGGGAGATGCGGGCGGAGCGGTTCGGGTCGTACTCGATGGACACGACCTTCCCCGGCACGCCGATCTTGTCCCGCTTGAAGTCGATGCAGCGGTAGGTCCTCTTGTGGCCGCCGCCGATGTGACGGACCATGACCATGCCGGTGTTGTTGCGGCCGCCGCTCTTGCGCAGGCCGAAGGTCTTGGCCTTCTCCGGAGCCTTCTTCGTCAGCTCGGAGAAATCCACCATCGTCATGTGCCTGCGCGACGGCGTGTACGGCTTGAAGGTCTTGATCGCCATATCCTAGGCTCCCTGCTCGACCAGCTCGATCGAGTCTCCGGGCTTCAGCGTCACGATCGCCTTCTTCCAATCCGGGCGGTGGCCGCCGCTGCGGCCGAAACGCCGGAATTTTCCGCGGACGTTCATCGTGCGCACCCGCAGCACCTTCACTTTGAACAGCTCCTCGACGGCCCGCTTGACGTCGCCTTTCGAGGAGGCCGGCGAGACCTCGAAGAAGTACTGGTTGTGCTTCTCCCGGAGCAGCGTGCTCCGCTCCGTCATCAGCGGCCTTACGACATGGGCATAGGGGTCGAATTCTGCCGTTTTCATAGTCTAGATTCTTGCGCCGAGTTTCTCGATCGCGGCCTTCGTGATGATGAGCCCGCGGCAGGCCAGCACCTCGTAGGCGTCCAGGTGGGAGACCAGCATCACCTTGGCCTCGGAGAGATTGCGGGAGGCCCTGACCAGGTTTCCGTCGTATTGGTCGCTCACGAGCAGGGCCCTGCGCTCGGCCTTGAGCGCCTTCAGGATCTGCGCGACCTGCCTGGTCTTGGCTCCGTCGAGCGCCAGGCTGTCGACGATCCGCAGGCTTCCGTCCTTGGCCCGGGCGCTGAGCGCCTGCGCGAGCGCCAGGCGCTTCTTCTCCTGTGGCGGGTCCTGCCGCCAGGAACGCGTCCTCGGGCCGAAGACCACGCCCCCCTTGCGCCAGAGCGGCGAGCGGATCGAGCCGTGCCGCGCGCGCCCCGTGTGCTTCTGTTTCCAGGGCTTGCGGCCGCCGCCGGAAACCTCGTCGCGCTTCTTCGCGTGGGCTGTGCCGGACCGGCGGTTGGCCAGAGCGGCCGTCGTGATCTCGTGCAGCAGCAGCCGCGAGGGCGCGCGCCCGAATACGCCCTCCGGCAGTTCGACCTTCCCGATCTCCTCGCCTTTCTGGTTGAGCAGTTGCGCTTCCATATATCGTCGTCCCCTAGACCTTCTTCTTCGTGGGCTTCTTCTCCACGATGATGTTGCCCATCTTGTCGCGCTTCACCGCGGCCTTCACGACCGTCCGGCGCCGCTTGAGGGTCTTGACCGTCTCGCGGACGGTCACGAGTCCGCCGTTGGGGCCCGGCACGGGGCCGTTCAAATAGAGAAGGTTGTTCTTCTCGTCCACCGAGACCACCTCGACCTTCTGCGTGGTCACCGTCTCATGCCCGAGATGCCCCGCCATGCGCTGGCCTTTGAGCACCCTGCCCAGGGACCGGCGCGCAGCCAAGGAGCCGGGAGAACGCTCCTTATCCGAGGAGCCGTGCGAGGCCGGCATCCCGTGGAAGCCGTGCCGCTTCATGGCCCCCGCGAAGCCCTTGCCCCTGGAGACCCCCTGGATGTCGACGTAATCGCCAGGGGCGAATCGGCCCGCCAAATCGACGATCTGTCCGACCTTGAAAGGCTTCGAGTCAGCGACCCGGATCTCGCGCAGGAACTTCAGCGGCGCGATCCCAGCGGCCTTGAACTGCCCGTTGTCCGGCTTCGAGACGCTCTTCGCCCTGCGCTCGCCGTAGCCGAGCATCACCGCGGAGTAGCCGTCGCGGGCGTCTACGGACTTGACTCGCACGATCGGACAGGGGCCGGCCTTCACGACGGTGACGGCTTTCGCCTCGCCCGATTGGGTGAAGACTTGGGTCATCCCGATCTTCTCTCCGATTACGGCCCGCAGCGCCGGCGGCGCCTTCTCGGGCTGTAGCGTCGTACCCTGCGCCGTCTCCTGCTCCTTTTCTTCGCTCATAAATTCACCTGCTCAAAGCGTTGTCTACAGCTTGATCTCCACGTCCACGCCGGCCGGCAGCTTGAGCTTCATCAGCTCCTCGATCGTCCGGGCGCTCGGCTCCTTCAGCTCGATGAGCCTCTTGTGGATCCTCATCTCGAACTGCTCGCGGGACTTCTTGTCGACATGCGGCGAGCGGAGGACCGTATACTTGCGGATCTGCGTCGGCAGGAGCACGGGGCCGACGACCACGGCCCCGACCCTTCGCGCGGTCTCGATGATCTCGCCGACGCTCTTGTCCAGCACGCGGTGGTCGCAGGCGCGCAGGCGGATGCGGATCTTCTGCTGAGGCGTAATGTTCATTTCGCTCATGTTTTTACTCGATGATCTCGGCGACGACCCCGGCTCCCACCGTGTGGCCGCCCTCCCGGATCGCGAAACGGAGCCCCTTCTCCATCGCGATCGGCGTGATCAGGGTCACCAGGAAGTCCGCGTTGTCCCCCGGCATCACCATCTCCACCCCCGCCGGA
>JACRDO010000059.1 GCA_016212885.1 Elusimicrobiota bacterium
AGGCGCCGCAGACCCATCTCCCACGCAACCCGGTGTCTGCACTGCGGGCATTCGAACCCATCAGGCCATCGCACCTTCATCAAGTAGTCCCGGCAAGCCCGCTCCGTAGCGAACCGACGCTGGAACTCCTCGATGGTCCGGGGGAAAATGGGGTAACCCTGGGATGCTTAGCCGCTCACCAAAATAGACCCACCTCTGCTCACTAAAACCGACCCACCAGAGACATCTGCCGTAAGGTCGTTGTCGCTGTTTTGAAGGTTTTCATCCCGCGGCCGTTGGCGGGATGAAAACCCCGGCGCCGACAGTCCCGTCGGCGCCGATGCCGTTGTTGGCTTCCTCTATAGAAGCGGACACGGTACCCGGCTATCCTGGGTTTGAACGGGAGGATGGCCTATGGGGAGCAAGCTCTGTCTGATTTGTCGCAAGCAGTTCGAGCCCTACCCTCCCCTGGCAGGAAGGCAGCGGGTATGCAAAGACGCCGAGTGTCGGCGGAGGTTGAAGCGGCAACTGGAGGCGGCTCTGCTGGGGCGGCGCCCCGCCGGATGGCGCAAGGAGCGCAGCCGCTGGGTACGCGAGTGGGCGAGAGCGTACCCGGATTACTGGCAACACTACCGCGATGGTCATCCCGCATACGTGGCCCGCGACAATGCGCGGCGGGCGCGAGCGCTGCGGCGTCAGCGGTGGGGTTGTTCCGCAAAACCAGAATAATGAACCGATTCCTCGTCGAGAAAACCGCGCGGATGTTCCGCAAAACCAGAATTTATAGACAAGGCTGGTGCAGTAGGGTAGAACTGTCACCATGCGGGCCGTGGAGCTCAACTTGTCGGCGCTGGAGGAGCGCTATGGCCGCCTGCGCGCTCGGGACCCGCGACGGCAGGCGCGGATGCTGGCGTCGATTGAGGAGCACGGCCAGCGGGACCCGATCACCGTGGTGGCCGAGGGGGAGGGGCGGTTTGTGGTCATCGACGGGCACGCGCGGGTCAGAGCGCTCAAACGGCTGCGGCGGGACGTGGTGCAGGCGCTCGTGCTGGACATGGAGCCGGCCGAGGCGCTGGCGGCGGCCTATCGCGCCGGCAGCTCGCGGGGCTACAACGCGATCGAGGAAGGCTGGCTGGCTTACGAGCTTCACCGGGTCTGGAAGTGGAACCTGGGCAAGGTGGCGGCGGCGATGGGCCGATCGAGAAGCTGGGCGAGCCGGCGGCTGGGCTTGGTGGAGGCGCTGCCGGACACGGTGCTCGAAGGGGTCCGGTGCGGAAAGATTGGGGCTTGGTCGGCGATGAAGCATCTGCTGCCGTTGGCGCGCGCCAACGGCCCGGCCTGCGAGTGCCTGGCCGGGAAGGTCATGGAAGCGTCCCTGAGCAGCCGCGAGGTGGGTCTGGTGTGCGCGCATTTGGCCAAGAGCGGGGCCAAGGTGGGAGAACGTATCCTGGAGGACCCGGCGCGATTTCTCAAGGCATTGGAGGCGGCCGGCCAGGGGTCTGAAGATCCGAGCTTGAGCCAGGCCGAGAACCGCGCGCTTAAAGCTTTGGAACTCATCGGCAACGTGGCGGCAGGCTTGATCTGCGGGCTGCCGCGGGTGCTGGGCTACGATGCGGGAAGGGCTGCGCGCGCCGCGCTATGGTCGGCGTGGGCCCGCACGGCCAAACGCTGGGCGGTTCTGGAAGAGACGGCGGCGGCTCTGAGGGCCGCGGAAGGCAAAGTCGTGGAGGAGGTGAAACGTGATCAGTCAGGAACTACGGATGGCTGTGTTGACCCTGCAGGGGCAGGGCCACAGCAGCCGCAAGATCGCCAAGGACCTGGGCCTGGGGCGCAATGCGGTCCGGGAGATCATCGCCAGCGGGCGGGCGCAGGTGAGGTCTCGGCGGGGCAAGGCGCACCGGCTGGAGCCCTTTGTTGAGAAGCTACAGGGGCTCCATGCCGAGTGCCGGGGGAACCTGGTGCGGGTGCGCGAGGAACTGGGGTCGCGCCACGGCGTGGCTGTGCCCTACACGACGCTGACCCGGTTCTGCCGGGAGCGCGGCATCGGGCGGGAGGAAAAAGAGCGAGTGGGACGGATTGTGACGGCTCCCGGGGAGGAGGCCCAGCACGATACCTCGCCCTACACGATCGAGGTCGGCGGCAAGCGGGTCAAGCGCCAATGCGCCAGCCTGGTGCTGGGCTACAGCCGGTTCATGCACATCCGCTTCTACGAGAAGTTCGACCGCTTCCACTGCAAGGTATTCTTGACCGAGGCCTTTCAGGCCATGGCTGGGGTCTGCCGGCGAATCGTGGTGGACAACAGCCACGTGGTCATCGTGTGCGGGACGGGCAAGAACGCCCAGGTGTCGTCCGAGATGGAGGCATTCGAGAAGCGTTTCGGCTTCAGGTTCCTGGCGCACGAGTTGGGCGACGCGAACCGGTCAGGGAAGGTAGAACGAAGATTTTGGCACGTTGAAACCAACCTCCTGGCCGGCCGGACCTTCAAGGACGACGCGGACTTGAACCGCCAGGCGCAGGCGTGGCTGGAAGAGACGGCCAACGCCCGCCGCATCCGCGAGTTGGGAGCCAGCCCCAAGGAGCTCTTCGTCGCGGAAAAGCCGCATCTGGTGGCGCTGCCACTCTACGTCCCGGAGGTCTACCAGCTCCACCGGCGGGATGTGGACGGTTACGGGTACGTGCACCTGCACGGCATGCGCTACTCGGCGCCGGCCAAGGCCCTGGGCCGCGCCGTGACGGTGCGCGAAACCCAGGGCGAGGTCATCCTGCTTGACGGCCACGAGGAGCTGGCCCGGCATCCGAAGCTGTCCGGAACCGACGGCCGCACGCAGTCCACCCTGCCCGGCCACGAGCGCCGTCGCGGCAGCCGCCCGCCGGCCGCTCCGCCTGAGGAAAGCCGGCTTCGGGCCCTGGGCCCGGCCATGGCGGGCTACCTGGACCGGCTCAAGGTCCGGCGCGGGCACCGCTACGGCTGGAGCGTGAGGAAGCTCTACGCCATCCTGTGCCAATATAGGACCGAGGACCTCCTGCGGGCCGTGGAGCTGGCCGCCGCGCACGGGCTCTACGATGTCGCGCGCATCGAGGCCGTCCTGCTTCAGAGCCTGGCTCGGCAGGAATACCTGTTGCCCCTGGAAGCGCAGGACTACGAAGACAGCCCCGGCTTCATCAAAGGCGCCAGCACGCCGCCCAGCGACATGAGCCCTTACGATGTCGAGACGAATCCGGAGGGCGACGACAATGCTCGATGATATCCATGCCTGCCTCGACGCGCTCAAGCTGCGAAAGACTCGGGAGATATTGCAGGCGGAACTGAAGCTCGCCCAAGCCAAGAAATCCAGCTACAGCGCCTTCCTGCTCAGCCTCCTGCGCCAGGAGCACGAGGACAAGCGCCAGCGCTCGATTCAGAGCCGCATCAAGCAGTCGGCCCTGCAGGACCGCTGGTCCCTGGACACCTATCCCTGGAACATCCAGACCTGCATCAGCAAGAAGCAGCATTACGAGCTGGCCGAGCTGGACTTCATCGCCCGGGCGGAGAACATCGTCTGGATGGGAGGAACAGGCGTCGGCAAGACCGGACTGGCGGAGGCCATCGTGCTCAAAGCTCTCTACGCCGGACGCACGGGGAGGATGGTGAAGGCCCAGGACCTCTTCGACGAGTTCGACCACAGCCTCACCGACCGCTCGACCCAGGCGTTCTTGAAGCGCCTCTCGCGCGTGGACGTGCTCCTCATCGACGAGCTGGGCTATGTCGAGCCCAAGCCGGGCCAAATCAACAACTTCTTCCGCCTCGTCGAGAACCGCTACGGCAAGAGGCCGACGTTGATCACCACGAACCTGGGCTACAAGGAGTGGCCGAAATTCCTGGGCAACGGGCCGATGGCCTCGGCGCTGCTGCGGCGCCTGCTGCACAACTGCCACACGATCACGTTCCCAAAGGGCGTCAACCTAAGCTCGCCCAAACACGCCCTGCCGCCTCCGCAAGACCAGCCGTGAACGCGCAGACGGCCCGCGCTCCTCGCGCAGACCGCGGCCTCCAATACGGCGGCTGCCCGATCGCCTCAAGCGAGACGGCCGCCGCCGTCGCCGCCGAGATGATTCCCGTTCGGACCCTTCCACGTCATGCGATCGGCGATGCCGGAGGCCATGTCGCCGGCACTGCCTACAATCCTGCCTTCAAGTCTGGCTCTGTTTAGCTGAGCACGACCGGCACGGTTTCGGTGGGCGTCAGGGCTTAATTCCACTATTCGCAATTGCATACATATTCCAGCCCTCATAAACACCGCCGGTGTAATGCTCAAACAGCTGTCCAGTGCTGTTGTTATTTGTCTTTAACCAAAAATCAAACGTAAAATCCCCGCTGCAAAAATTCAAATCCTCGCTGTCTC
>JACRDO010000060.1 GCA_016212885.1 Elusimicrobiota bacterium
CCCGAGCAGGGCCGGGGCGCGGAAGAGGGCCGCGGCCAGGGACTCCAATGGGCTGCGCGCCAGCTGGGCTCCGGGCGGGAGGCCGGCGAAGACCGCGGGCAGGGTGGCGAAGGCCTGGTCCAGGGCGTCGAAGAACGCCCGGCCGCCGCGGCGCTCCAGCCATGAGCGGATGACCGGGTTGCGCAGCTCCTCGCCGATGCAGGCGAAGCCCAAAGTCAGGATGACCGCGCGAAGCCCCATCTGAACCCCGGATTCCCAGCGCGACAAGACCAGGCCGGCCAGGACCGATACCATGAGGATGCCGGACCATAAGCTGAACCGCTTCATGATGGACGCGGCGCGCGCATAGAGCGAGACGCAAGCAGCTGCGTAGACCCCTGCCGCGGCCGCGAAAGCCCAGATCGCGAGCCGGGCGCCCAGAGACATCGCGGCCGCGACGCAGAGGATGTGCAGGGCCAAGGCGGTCAGGGAATGGTCCCGGGGAGCCTGCGTCTCCTTCGGCGGCCAGGGGGCCGCCGTCCTAGTAGCGCGCTGTTCTTCCTCTCGCGTAGAGGACGCGGATGTCTCGCCCTTCCGGCTCACGCGGAGCCCGGCGAGCGCCGCCAGGGCTCCTCCCAGCAGGTGCGCGGCCCAGATCGCCAGCAGCGGGGTCCATGCGCTGCCGGAAGGGACTCCCAGCCAGGCGCGGACCTGCTCCAGACCCCGCACATAGACGGCCAGGGTCTCCGGGCCGTAATAGAGGAACACCCCGCCGAGCGTATGGAACAGAGGCCAGGACATGGCCAAGCCGCCGGCCAGGATATAGCCCGCGGGGTTGGCCCCTGCGAGGAACACCCCTGCTTCAAGGAGGATGCCCTCCATGGAGATGGCGACCATGGGGGAGAGGATGACCGCGCTCGGAGAGACCGACTTCATGGCCGCGCACACGAGCCCCGCGCGCCAGAGGAGTCCCCTCTCAGGCCAGAGCTTGTGGCCTGCCGTGAGGATGGCGATGCCGATGCCCGTGAGAATGTGCCCGGTCAGCGGGACGCGCGCGTTGTGCAGGAAGCTGCCGAGCACGATCTCGGAGGCGGCCCAGAGGCTGCCCAGCACAGCTGCTTTGCGCCAGAGCGCGCCTTCGCCGGGACATGAGCTCATGGGAGGGTGAGGTTGAGCTTGCGGCCGCACCGGCCGTAGAGATGCCTCGCGCAGGCGCCCTGGGAGAGGAGGTCTAAGGCCAGGTCCGGATCGCTCAGCACGCAGCCGCTCGCCATGCGCACGTTCCTGCGGAAGAGCGCGTCCGGCACGATGCTCCCGGAAGGCCCGACCACGGCGACCTCCGCGCCAGGCCGGGCCAGGCGCAGGAGGTCTTCCAGGGTCCTGTTCGCGATGGTCAGGCCCGTGACGATGAGGGCGTCCGAGCCTGGGACGATCTCTTGCGCGCGCTCAGCCGGGACGTAGAAGGGCAGGTCCTCCTCGTGCATCGCGGATTCCCGGAGCTCCAGCACCTTCAGCCTGAGGCCCTCCACCTTCCTCAAGCGCTCGATGTAGGAGTGGAAAGCGCCGACGATCGTGACGGCCATGCCGGGCCGGATGGCGATGAGGTCCAGCGCGTCCTTGTCGTAGACGGCGCGGTACTTATCGCTCTCAAGCCATGGAGCGGAGAGCGCGCCCAAGGCCGCCACCGCGAGCGAGAGGAGGAAGGGGTCCTCGGGCAGGGGCTCCAGGAGCGAGAGCACGCTCAGGCCTTTGAGCGCGCCGGGAGGAGGCTTCTCCCTGTCCTTGTGCGGGTGGTGGGTCTCCGAGCGGGGGGTCCCCGCCATGGCGCCGCGGCCGTCCGAGAGCTTCACCCCGGAGAAGACGACCCCGACCACGGCCCGCTCGATGCGCAGGCGTGAAAGGGCTTCGCCGTGCAGGCTTTTCAGCTGGTCAAGGGTTTCGGCGAGGATGCTTTCGGTCATTTCCGCTCTTCTCAGAGAAAACCGAGCAGGAACATCGGCCTTTGGTCTCCATCAATCGAGTCCGATGAGGTCAGCCTCAGTTTTCTTTCAGCCCGGTATCCCTTGAATTGGGTTATTCCCTTTCCGCCGACTTCCACGACGACCTCCCCGCCGGCCTCCTTGACCAGGAAATCAGGGGTCTTCCCTCCCTGCTTATCTTTCAGATAATGGAACTCCAGGCCGGCCATCCTGAGCGATTGAGCGGCGAAATCCTCCCGGAGCCCGCCCTCTCCGGCTTCCCAGAGCGCCTGCGAGGACTGGCGAGCGGAGAACGGCCAGCGCCCGCCCTCCGCCTCGCGGGCGTCCATGTAGAGGGTCCTGAACGGGAGGAACATCAGCACCTTCGGCTCCCGAAGGACATTTGTCCCGGCCGGCATGACAGGGTTGAGCACATAGGCTTTTTCGAGCAGGCGGATGTACTGCTCGGCTTTGTATTTGGTGATTCCCAGATTGCGCGAGATGGAGCTGTAGCTTATGCCTTCGCAGGCGGACCGCCCGATGAACCGGACCGCCTTCTCGATCAGGCCGACCTCATCGAGGCGCAGACCCGCCACCGAGGGGATGTCCCGCCGGATGATCTTTTCCAGAATACTTTCAAGGACCGGCCTCGCCTGCGGCTCCTCCGCCGCAAAAGGAAACAGCCCCCCCTTCATGTAATCATCGAGCAGGTAGCCTTGGCGCAGGTGCTCGGGCTCCCAGCGCCTCTCCAATATGTCCGCCAGGGTCAACGCCGGCAGGGTCCTAGCGTGCGCGAACTGCAGGTACTCGCCGAAGGGAAAGGGCCACATGCGGCGGAGCACGGCGCGGCGGGAGAGATCATGCGCGGATTCGGCCAGCGAAAGCGCGACCGAGCTTGTGAAAACGACTCGCAGATCCAGGAAATCGTAGATCTTCTTCAGGGAGGCGGCATAATCCGGCGCTTGATGTATCTCGTCCAGCAGGAGCAGGCGGATCCCGTATCGCTGCGTCAACGTCTTCGCCGTCTCGAACAACTCCGCTTCCCCAAGAGTATCCGCCGAGAGATAGAAAGATTCTTTGACGTCCCCGGCGATCTGCCTGAGCAGGACCGTCTTGCCGACCCCTCGCGGCCCCGTGATTCCGATGAATGCCTTCCCTTCAGCGGAAACAATGTCCTGGTAGATGCGGCGTTTCTTGGGATACTTTGCGGCCTTGCTCTTGGCGAGCTCATTCAACTCCAACAGCTTATTTATCATGATAACATTGATTTCGTCAAGGTATTAAACATAACAATACCTTTCTTGTCAAATGATTTGACAAAATAGGGTTATTATCCGGCTGAGGGCTATGCACTTGAGTCAGGACCAACTTCTGAAGCGCAACCTACTCCTGCCGTTGAGTCCCATTGACAACGCTGCCGAGGCGATGTATACTATACATTATGGCGATGAAACGCTCCCAAATCTACCTGCCTGTCGAGCAGTGGCGGCTGTTGAGCATGTTGAGCCACCAGGCTCATGAGTCCATCTCGGAGCTGATTCGCCGGGCGCTCGAACGAGTCTATCAGCGCGGGAAACAGCCCGGTTTCGGCCAAGCCCTGGGCCGCATAGCGGGCTTGTGGAAGGACCGCAGGGACTTGCCTCCGACGTCCGCCTATGTGCGGGAGCTTCGCCGGGATTCCCGGCTCTCCGGGCGCCGAGCCCGCCCGAATGCCTGAGCTGCTGCTGGATTCCGACGTCATCATCGAAGCGCTCCGGGGCAGCCCCGACACCCTCGCCGAATTGGCCGAAGTCGAAGCCGCCGGCTGGCTCATTTCGTATACGCCCATCGCCAAGGCCGAAATCTACCACGGATTGAGACGCGGCGAGGAGAAGGCCACGGAGGGATTTTTCGCCGCCTGCCGGTGCCTGACCATCACCGGGGATGTCGGCGAGAAGGCCGGACGCTATCTTGCTGCCTACCACGCAGGCCATGGGACAGAGATAGCCGATGCCCTGGTAGCTGCGTCCGCTTTTGTCCATAAAGCCGCCTTGTTTACTCTCAACCGCCGCCATTATCCG
Source organism: Elusimicrobiota bacterium (assembly GCA_016212885.1). Taxonomy (GTDB): domain Bacteria; phylum Elusimicrobiota; class Elusimicrobia; order UBA1565; family UBA1565; genus UBA9639. Next base: position 3,998 of record JACRDO010000060.1, read on the forward strand.
ATGACCGACATCGCCTTTCATAAGCGCCGAAGCGTTCCGTAGGCGGTCATGGCGCCGGGGGCGCGCCCAGGAGCTTCGCGGCTTCCTCAAGGGAGCGCACTCCCTTGGCCATGAAACGGGCCATGACGTGGCCGGCCAGGCGGCGCTCGACCGACATCGCCGTCGTTTCGTCCAGCTCCGACTCAAGATCCTCATCGTCAGGCGTGGGATTTTCGCCGGCCTCCAAGGCGTTGCATTGCTCGAAGTCGACGAGGTCCATGGCATCGGCCACGAGCTCCGCGCCTCGCTTCGCGTACAGCTCAATGAAGCTTGCGATCAAGCGGCGTTTCTCAGCCAACCGCCGCGAGCAGGTGGGCAGGCCCCAGAAGTCCTTTTCCACCTCATCGCAGCAGGAACATCGCGCTGGCTTCTCGTCCGCCTCTTCCCGCCGCCTATCCGCATTCTGGGCCTCCAAGATGGCGGAGAGCTCGCGCTTGACCCCCGGCGGCAACAATGCGGGGTGTTTTCCCATCTTGGCGAGCCACGCGGGGTTGTCGCGCGCTTGCCGCACGAGGATGGCGGCGACCAAATCCCGTCCCGGAACGGGGATGTTGCCCAGGCCCGGGCGCGGACGGTAGCGCAAGCGCCAATCCTTGTCTTGCTCATCGGTCTTGTTAGGATAGGCCAGCATCCCGATGGCCTCCTCCAACTCCTGCAAGGCATGCCTGTGAGCGGGGCGCCAGTCCTTGTAGGCGGCGTATATCTCGGGGATGGCCTCGGGGTTTCCTAGATCGGCCAGGGCGTAGGCCACCGCGTCCTTGATGTCAGGCTCAGCGCTCAAGGCGTCAATGAGAAAGGGATACGCTTGGCTGTGCCCGCAGCGGCCCAGCGCGCCGTAAAGCAGATAGCGCCTCGCTGCGTCGTGCATAGCCTTGAGCATGCCGGAAAAATGCGAAAATGACTCCGGGCCGATGCGGACCATGGCGTCGCAAGCCACTGCGGCCAGAGGCAGACTCTCCGCCCGGCAGACCTCCCCCAGCGGGACCAGGGCCTTGGCCTGCCGCAGCTCTCCCATGAGCACCAAAAGCGGGAGCATGTTCGGAGACTTCTCCGCCAGCCGGGCCGCGACAGCGTCATAGGCGGCGGGGCCGGCCACCAGAAGCTCCTCCATTTCCGCAACGGGCCAGCCAAAGCCCCGGCTGTCGATGAGCTCAGCCAAGCGCTGGGATTTTTCGACCGGACTCAAGCGCGCCTTCGCCAAGGCCTTCCTGCGGTTAAATCCGCCCATGAGCTTGCCCCACCGGATCCAGCCGGCCTGCGAATAGTCGTCGAGACGGGCGAGATTGTGCTTGGCGAAGGCATACTTCCGGTCCAGCCCCAACGCCTTCTCAAGCTCCCGTTGGGCCCGCCTCTTGTCGCCTATATAGAGGCAACACATGCCGAGGTTTCCGTGGAGCTTGTGCTGATGCGTGTTGGACGTCCGCCGCAACGTTTTGTAAATCTCGATGGCGCGGGGGTAATAGCCCTCCTTCTGAAGACGCAGCGCCCGGCGGTAGCGGATATCCGGCGTCTGGAAGTCCGACATCTGGGTTTTCTGCAATGTCAGAGCGACCTCGCGCTCCGGGTTGCCGAGGGAGCGCCGCTCCTCCAGGATGACCTGCTCCGGTGTCCGCCCTTCCAGTTCCTTCTGGGGCGTCGCAAACCAACGCTTGGCATAGTCCGGGTCCTCTTCGGGATCGATATCGGCGCGCCCGACCTCCGCCATCAGCATCTCGAAGATGATCGTCTCCCGCGGGCCGCGTGGATGCTCTGCCAGCGCCTGCCGCGGGGTCTTTCCCTGTAGCGAGGCTTTCGGCAGATGATAGATCATGGCCTGCAAGACGCGCACGAGCGGCTCGACCGGCGCTATTCCGCCATCCGGCGGCTGGTCGCAGTCGACCATAATGTCGGCGAGCAGCTCCGCCATGCCTTCGCCGAAGTCCTGGAGGGCCGCCAGCCTCTCTTTGACCGCGCTCACGCTCAGCCAGCGCGCGCCCCAGCCCTTGAGCATCTCCGCGAGCCTGCGCTCAAGCGCGTCGAGGTCATCGCCCTCGGCGCCGGACGCCTCCTCATCCCCGCTCTTTGCGCCCGCCACCCAGATGAACGCGTCCTCCGGCCGCAGGGGCGCGCGCATGTGCTGGAGGAGCCTTTCCGCGGCATAGCGGGCCGTTTCCACCAGGAAGGTCGCCGAACCGCTGAAGATGTGCCGCTCGCCGAGCGGCAGGACCCGTGTCATGAGCGCTGTGCCGGGAACCAGCTGCATGCTGCCCAGCCGCTCGCTCACGTCGTAGCGTTTCTTGGTTTGGATATCCTCCACGACGACTCCCTGGCCGATCCGGCGCTCGAGGACCTTGAATATCCCGAAACGCCGGCGGTCGCGCCAGAGCTCGAATAGGCGGCGCAGCGCCGCGTCGAGCGCGGCCTGCTCTACGAAAACCTCCAACGGGGTCTTACCCGGATAGGACTTGCAGGGGCGGTCGAAGATGAACCATTCGGTGACGAACGCATAGCGAGGATCGTCCTCGCTCTCCAAGACGATGACCTTGGTCTTGGGATCGCCCATTTTCTCGCAGAGGAACCGGACCAGCTCGGCGCCAAGCCGGGCATGGCCCTGGACCCAGGAGAAAAGCTTGGACAGCGGCTCGCTGGTCAGGCCCGCCCGCTGCGGGCCTTGCTGGTGCGCGGCCAGCAGGCTTGTCTTGATGCAGAGGGCGCGCAGAAGGGGATGCCGCGCCTGAAGCTCCGGCGTGAGGCTTAAGGCGCAATCCCGGGCAATGGCCGCCAGCTCCTCCTTCCCCTGAAGGAAGGCGATCAGGCTGTAATCTTTTAGCCGCTGCCGCCAGGCCTCAAGAGCAGCGCGGGGCAGGAACTCAGGGATGAATTCGGCGGGGGCCGTTGGCGCGCTTTCGCCGCTGCGGCGGGCTTTCTTCTGGGCCTTGCGCATCGTATGGCGCAGCGGCCCTTCAAGATCGGGATCATACAAATCCCAGGCTCCGGCGCAAGGGCAGCGCAGCAACCGTTCCACCTGCTCGGCGGAAGGAAGCGGCCGCGTCCAAACGGAAAGCGGAGGCGGCACTTCCGCGCCGTATGGCGCGGTCGCCGGCGGCGCCGAGCCCCAGAAGGCGTCGAAACGCATTTCGGCTTCAGCGCGGGCGGGCTCGCTGTCGCCTTCGCAGAAGAAAGCCTCTTTGTTGGCCAGATACGTCTCGGGAAACGCCCCGCCCCGGCGAAACTCCCGCCGTTCGGCATCGCGCATGAGCTGGGCCGCGAGGCCGCGGCTGACTTCCGTCATCAGTCCCTCGCTCTCCCGCCGCCGCTCATCCACGCCGGCCGCGAAGCGCTCCAGACTCCAGGTCCCTCCGGAAGCGTCCTCGAGACTCAAAGAGCCTCTCAGCGCCAAGCGAATGCTCATGATATCCCCGGAAGCCAGCCGTTGTGAAAAGATGAGGCAGCGGCAGGCCTTCGCGTCCGGGGCCGAGAGGTAGGCCTTATAGAACCGGCCGGGCGCAAGGCCCGCAACGCCGGGGGCGCCGGCGGCGGCCGTCAAAGGCTCGACGCCGAGGCGACGGCCTACGACGCTATAGCCTTTGGATGCCTCCAGCTCCGAAAGCCACCAACGCAGGCGGGGCGAGACCGTAGAGCGCGCCAGCTCGGCGAACTCGGAGGCGAATTGCTTTTCGTGGACGTAGAGCAGCGGCGCCCAGAGCCGAACGCTGCGCGGGTCGTCGCGGAACTCGAGCAAATTTCTGAGAGTTTCGGCGCGCAAGTCGCGCGGCGTGCTCCGAAACTGGCTCAGGAAGACCGCCCGGCTCTCGGGATCGTGCGCCAGCGCCACCATGCGCTTGAGGAGGATCGGCGCCACCGACCGTGGATCTCGCAGGTTTGAAAAGAGGGCGGCGGGATCGATGGGCAGCCCCAGGATCATCGCCTCGGCGGCCAGGAGCACCTTGCGCTCATCGGCCACGTTTTCATCCCGCAGCCAACGCTCCCAGAGCCGCTGGAGATCCGGGTGCTGAAGCTCCCGCAAAGCGGCGATGGCGAATGCCGCTTTGTCGTCCCCCTCTTGAGCCGCCCACTCCACCACGAGTTCCAGGCCCTGTCGTCCGTGCTTGCGGTAGGACTCCAGGCCCTCTTCCAGCTCGCGGCGAGGGGCATCTCTTTGCCACAAGCGCCAGAGAACGTTCAGGTCTTCCTGCGGGCCGCGCCGGAGAAACGAAGGCCAGCTCATGATTTTGGGGCGACCCTCCGATTGCAACAGTCGATAGCCGCCACGACCGGAATCACGACCGCCCTCATGCCCGGCAACCGCAGATTCATGAGCGCCCCTCCCCGCGTCGAGCTTGCCCCGAAGTATAACTCTCGCCAGGGATTGCGTCAATGGCTTGGCTCGGCCCGGGATGAATGTCCTGGTCGAAGTTCTTCGTCGTCGAGAAAATGGACAGGAAGCCGACGGTTGAGTACAATAACACGGTTTCGTCTCAGCCGCTTTCAACTACGAGCGGGACATTCTCGTTTATAGAAGCGATATTTAGATAGTCGCGCGGAGAAGGATATTTTATGGGACGAATTGTTTCAAACGTAAGAATTACAAATTTACTTGAACAAGAATCTGTAATTAATTGTGATGCTCTTGTTGATACCGGCGCGGCGTATATGGTTTTGCCAAAAGCATGGAAAGAGAGAATAGGGAAAATTAAGACCGTGAGAGAAATCGATTGCGAAACTGTCACTCAAGAGATAGTAAAAGGTGAAGTTTGCGGACCAGTGGAAATTAAAATTGGGGGGTTCGAACCTGTTTATAGCGAGGTGCTGTTTTTAGAGATGAAGCCGGTTGATGGGGTATATGAACCATTGATTGGATATATAATTTTAGAACAATCTCAAGCGGCTGTAGATATGCTCGGACATAGACTCGTACATATTAAAAAAACAGATTTAAAATAACCGGCTATACCGCGTCCCGAAGTATGCACTTCAGTCCAGTTCCGCTATCCGGTGGGGGGCTGAATGCGCGACCCTACTCCTTCTCAAACCCATGATTGTCAAACTTGAGGGTACGGCAATTCTCCGTGACAGTACGGACCACATGCTCCGGAACACCGGATGGAATGTCCGCGTCGACCTCTAGAGTGACCCTAACCGCAGCCCCTACAATTCCGGCGAGATGCGCGACCACTTCGTCGGCGACGCGCCCGGCATCCCGGCCGGCCCTTGTCGCATCGAGCGCAACGCTGCCATGGAATCGCTTCGGCAAGGTCGTCGGCGCAGCTCCCGTGGCGTCGGGAGTCTTACCTCCGGGAACCGAAACCGCTATGCCGCTAGAACCACTAGACGGTTTCGTTGCATCTTCCGGTGCCGGAGGCGCTTCGGCTTGTAGCTGACGCTGGGCGGGATCCGGACGGACTACCAGTTCCATCGAGCTGTCATCGGCGATCCAGATGTGTTGCCCCGCGCGGAGTCCGCGATAACGGGCTGTTGCTTCGTCATAACTCTCGGCATAGGCAAAAGAGTCTTGCGTCCAGGTCAACAACCCGAGGCCGCTTCTGATAGCTTCGATGAGGACAGCAGAATCCTTCAGCCTAGGCAGATAGAGATACCGAGCGAAATCCTCCGCTAATTGTTGAATCGACACATGATCCCCGCCTGCCTGGGCCGCATCCCGCGACACGGCAGGCGTGCGCCACAACGGCACCTGATCCAGCTCCAATCGAAGCCTGCTGGCGGCCAGACCCGTAATGAGCAGTTCGTCGTTGCGCAGTTTCTTGCTGGCTCGAACCGCCAACGCGTCCTGACCGGTGAGACGGAAGGACTGCCATTCGACTGATCCCTGCGGCGATGATTGCGTAGGCACAATCAACCATTGGTACGCTTCCGGCAGTCGGGCCGCGACTGCGCTGCTGGCGTTTTCCTTCTGCGCCACTGCCTGTTTGCGTTGATGCGGATCGAGATTCAGCGTCTCCGCTTCATCGACGATAGAAGACCACGCCAAAAAGCGCCGTATGGCTTCGTCAAGATCCTGGAGTCGGCTCTTGTCAGACGCGAGAAAGACCAGGGCGTTGCGGTAGATGCGCGGCGCGTTCCCGCGATTTTGCAGCATTTCATCCGCGGCCGCGATCGCGGGACTCGCCGTATCCTTTGCGTGTGGATACTCGATGCCGAATACGACCAGCCGCGCATCCTTGTCATCCGGAACATCACCTGACGTCTTTGGCAACGGATGGATGCGGCTAAAGTCTCCGGTCTTGCGCAAATCGTTGCGGAGCCACTTGCCGACTTCTTCCGCCACGGCATCCGGGTCCGATTTGAGTTGTTCGGCCAGGTCATCGGCCAGTTTCGTCACCGTCGGCTGGGTCGAGTACCAGTAACGAACCGAATCTTGGTAAAGGAAGGTTGCGGCACTACCAAGCCGTCGCAAGGCGTCGCCGAAGATGGCCGGAGACTCCCCCGGCATCACACAACCCAGCTTGATCCACCGGTCTTCCAGGCCCTTGTTGGCCGCCTTCGCGGTCGGAGCCGAACCAAGATAAACTGTGCGCGCTACACGGCGACAAGCGGAGTACTTTCCGAGATTCGGCGTCTCCGCGTCAATGCGCAGTGGAATCGAGTTGGGGCCGTCGACATCCTTTTCGATTACCGGCACCCAGTTGTCGGAGAGATAGCGGGTCAACTCGAACTGCACGCGAGGATCATCTATGGGGATGTTGGAGGGCAGGATCAACGGACTACGATCATTCTTCTCCCAGAGGCTGTGGATCACGGCGGCCATCAGGCGCAGAACGCCGCGGGTACGTTGGAACTTCACCAACGTGGACCAGTCGTTGTAGAGCCGATCAAAGATCTCTGGATGAATAGGATAAGCTGCTTTCAGTCGCCTCTCATAGTCGCTCTCGCGACACTCCGGCGGGAACTCAGCTTGCTGAGTGCGGTAAAGATCGAAAAATGCCTTTGCCACAGTATCGCGGGCGACAAATTGGTCTTTCTCTACCAAAGGCTCGAACAACCGCCGGCGCACGATCTCGAACCCCTCCTCAGCACTGGCCGGCCGCCAGGATGCTTCCACACGACCGATTGCATTTCGTAGGCGGTCTAACGCAGCCCGACCGCGCTCACCACCCACCTCCATGTCTTCAGCCTGCGTGTGCGGAGAACCAGTGGTATCAGACGCCGGCAAACTGATCACCAGCAGGCACTGCTTCGCCAGCTTGGCGGACTCTGTCAGAGCCTGGGTGAAGGTAAAGTGCGTCTCGAAACTGCCGCCCGGCAGGTCGCCCTGATCGTGGAGTTGGCGGGCGTAGGCCACCCATTCGTCAATCAGAATCAGGCACGGGCCGTACTCGTTGAAAAGGGCACGCAGCGCGTCCCCGGGATTGGTAGCTTTCTCATCGTCCGCCTGAATGCGTTTGAAAGCCTTTTTGGCTTCCTTGCCACCACCCGCCGCATAGCCAAGCTGCCAAGCTATTTCGCCCCATAACGTGCGAACCACGGTCCCATCCTGTTTCGTAACCGGATTGCCTGGAGAAATCTTGTTGCCCACCACAACCACCCGCTTCACTGCCGGCAACTTGGTCACTTCCGCGTGCTGGAGGACAGAGTCCACGCCTAAGAGTTCTCCGGGAGCGGTACCGGAAAAGAGGTGATAGAGCGCCAGCATGGAGTGGGTCTTACCGCCGCCAAAATTTGTTTGAAGCTGAACGACTGGATCACCCCCCGCGCCGCTAAGTCTCTGAGCCGCTCCGGCAAGCAAACCTTTCAGGCTTTCCGTAAGGTAGGTTCGGCGAAAGAATTCTTTCGGATTGCGATATTCGTCAGAGCCCTCGCCCAAATGCACCTGCCACAGGTCGGCGGCGAACTCCGCCTGCTGATACTTCCCGCTAGCCACGTCCTTGTGGGGGATCGCAACGTCCTTCCAAGGCTTGAGGCTGGCCTGTGCCTGAATCTCGATGGTTGTGCTCGCGCTCTTACGCTTCTCTGTGCGCACCTGTTCGTCGAAACGCACACGGAGCAATTCCATCTTCATCTTCTCGACCTCGTCCGCCTCCGGGGCGGATACGGAGGCCAGAAGCCGGGCGGCGCTGTCGAGAGCGCGGTAGGCGTCGTCGGTGCTGAATGGACGCTGATGAGCCCAGCGGTTGCGCGTTTCTCGCAACTCACTGACCAACGTTCGTTCGGCCTGCCCCAACGTCTTGCGGAAAACATCATTCCACTGGGTCCACATCGTAACGAGGATGGCGGATGCATCCCACTGCGGCGCCTCCGGCGTTCCCAGAAGCTGAAGTTGAGAATCGGCGAGGGTGCGCTTCGTTTCAGCGAACCAGTTCGGAGGGTTGGTGTTCTTCAACTCGCGTTCTACGAACGGCTTTAGGCCTGACGACAGCAACTCCAACATCTTGCCGACGCGTTCGTGATTTGTAATCGCCATTAATCAGCCTCGATTAGGTAAAGAGATCGTCTTGTTTGGGTTTTCTGTCATGCGGCTGCGCCTGCGCCAACCGAGTCAACTCCGGCCAGCCCATCACCAGCGCATTGTAGCTTTGAGCGTCTTTGTTCCATTGATTCTTCTCGCAGACAGTGAAAAGTTTGTACGCCAGGTCCCGAGCCACGTCCGCTTTGCCGCCTAGCTTGCGCAAGAGCGCCGCCGTAGCAGCATCGCCCCTTTTCTCGGATACATACACACGCAGCAGATGGTGGGTCATTTCCCACACCGTCAAGCGTTTGTCCGTTGCGGGATCCCAGTTGGCCGGCAACTCCTCAGGGCGAAACAGACGAACTTGGTCGCCCTTGACCTCCACGATGCCAGCGGCAACGAGGCCGTTCACGGCAGTGGCCTGCGCATTGGCCAGCAAGTTTGCCTGCCCGGCCTCGCCCCATTCAAATCCCGTGCTGGCAAACCAAGTCACCGCCCAGCGCGTGTCCTTGTCGAGCTCCTCGACGGCCTCACCGAGCAATTCATCCTTCATGCCGTTGATGAGGGCCAGAGCGGTGCGAACGGTCATCGGCTTACCGTTACTCTCCAATACGGCAGCGTAGCGGGAGAAGACCGCCATGCCGGGACCGATGGCCGCCTGGGCAAAGTCCACCGGGGCCACGTTGCCCTGCTGAAGATGGTGCAGCGCTGGCGGCAGTTCGCGTTTTAATTCTGCCACGAAGGCATTCCGGCCCACGCGTAGCGCGTCCGCCGGGCGTTGTCGGCAAGCGAGGACGATGTAGGAGGCGAGTGCGTTCGTGCCCATAGCCACCATGCGCCACTTTTGTGAGGCGCGCACAGGCCAAGTGGCCGTTATCTGGAAGCCGCTTCCGAGGAGAGCTTCCAAGAGCGTTTCCCAGCCGGTGGTCAGGTCCACGACATTAGCTTTTTCAACCAGCTCTCCTTCCTCTGCGTCCGCTGCTTCCTCGTCTTCTTGCTTGAATGCGTAGTAGACCGTCAGGGGCAAGCGAGCATCCATCTTTTCGCGCAGGGAAGTGAACGCTTTGCGAAAGCCAGTCTCAAAATGAGCCTTGGCCTTCTCCTTGTCTCCGTCGAATCTTTCGGGGGCAGCAGTTAGCTCAGGGCATTTCGGTACGACGATGGTCTTGAATAAGTCGGGATATGCTGCTCCGACGGTGCGTCGCAGCCAGACATAAAAGAAATCGCTCAGGGCCGCGTAGCCGATGTTATCGTAGTAGGGCGGATCGGTGCTCACCAGCAGGCCGCGCACATCGTTCCAGGCGCTGGCGGCATCGATCTGACGACCCTTCCCTACCTTGTCTGCGGATACCCCCAGTACCTGGATGCAATTAGCGACATACTCGCTGCATGTGCTCCACGCCCCCACAGAGTCGCCAACGGCGAGGGGTATCTCCTCAATGCCGTGCTTAACCGCGATGTCGCGAAGCTCAGGTTTTTTCACAAAACGGTCGCAGAATAGACATCGCGCGCCCTTCTTGCTGGTGGTCTCTTTTTCGGGTTGTCCTACATGGTCAATCTCGAATCGAACATCTTTTTTGTGGCGATCAAGAACTGGTCGAGCAAACACTAGATGTGGTTCCTTCTTTGCCAGCCAGAAGGACCTAACAAGAGGCATCCTCGCCCCGCAAGCAGGATTCGAACACTTAACTGTCCGTGCCCAAAGCCATGCCACGACATTTGCCTCGCCGCCACCATGTTCCTTCGGCAGACGCACTTTCGGATAGAGATGCCCGATCTTCACTTCTGCACGCTTGCGGATAAGACGGCCATAATAACGCACGTCCGCTGCCAACCCATGGGTGCCGCGCCAACTCTGCGCGCCACCGATACGCTGTCTATCCTCCGGGTTGACAGGTGAATAATTGGCCCAGCGCGGTGCAAGCTCAAGATTGCACTTGTTCAACAGCACGGCAACGGGATTTAGGTCGGCGGCATGGGCTTCGAAGCCAAGTCGTGCCGCCTCCAGCGGAATGGAGCCGCCGCCGGCAAAAGGGTCGAGCACGGGCGGGAGCTTTCCGTCGCAGTGTTTGAGCATCTCCGCCTGCGCCTCGGCATAGGTCTCTGGATATTCATGGAGTTTCTTGCCCATAAGCCGCCGGATAATGCCGAACAGCCGCTCCCGCTCAGCATCTTGCTGGTACTCTCTCTTGTCCGCCCATGCCGGATCGTCCGAAGGATCGGTCACGACCGAAGCGAACAGCACCGCCCGTGCGGTCGGAAGCGGCAACCGCGCCCACCAATGGTGGATGCCCTTCGGATGCGGCCCGATCCCAGGCATCTTGTCGTAGGACGACGCATCGTTGATCTCCGGTAATGGGAGTGCGACCTCTATGAGCTTTTTGGGGTGGGTGCCACTCATGGACAGGAGGCCAGCAGCTTTGGATTTATCGTTAAAACGGTGATTCCTCCGGACACAAAATCCTTATCATTGGTCAGAAGGAATGCGCCTTCCTTCTGACAAAGATGAACGAGGCATTGGTCGTTGATGTCATGTTGGGCAGTGGCATAGTCGTTGAGCAGGTCGTTCAGGGGCCAACGTGAGAAAGCATGGTCCACGGCCACAGCTAATGACGCGATTTGCTGAGCGGCACGAGAAATCGCCTGGGCTACTGGCACAAAAGCGGGCGATTGGCGATAATCCTTGAAACGTATTCGCCCAGGAGTAGGCGGATGAGCGAGGTCATATTCCCTCCGCGCGCAAACATTAACGAACTCGCTCAAGACCAACACATCGAGTAGCACGGTCGCACGGCTGTTGTGGATCAACTTAAGCGCAGCCGAGTAATTCCGGACAATGACGGAGCCGGGCGGTTCCAGGGCCGAAAATAGTGAAACGAGGATATTGGCGTCGAAAACGATACGATCGCTTGATGTGTAGGCGCGGCGAAGCGCATGGACTGCTTTATTCCTCGTCATCACCTGTCTCCTCAATGGCCTTCTTGAACCGTTCTGGATCCCGGAAGTAAACCTTAGCATTCTCGACCACGCGCTTGAGTACCGGCAGGTCCGCATCATCCATATCGCGGACCGAAAGTAGTTCCCTAATTCGGTCTTCTGGAAACTTGCCGTAGAGCTGCCCTATCGCAGCGTTGAGGAAAGACGAGATCATCGTCTCCACCTGTTCAAATGACAGGGAAACCATTTTCCCCTCGTCCAGTAGGGGAGCGATCTTGTCGTAAACGCGCTGGCCGTCATCGGCAGAAACGCCCAATGGGCCACCGATGATATCGTATACGCGAACCACAATTAGCTCACTCATAATTCCACTCCATCCTGTTTAGAAAATGCTCTCTGGCTGTATCTCCGACGTTAGAACATACGAAGTTGTGTCGGCAGTATTGATCTCGATGGTCACGGCCGTTCCGGGGAAATCCGCAGCCATTTTCGTGAAGGACTCCTGGCTATTGCCGAACTCGTAAAATCCGAATCGGGAGGCGATCTGAATTCGGCCCTTGTTCAGCCGGACGAATTCTTGAAGAAACTTCAGGCCCAATCCGCCGGGTTGAGGCCCTCTCTTCGTGGTATGGCCCTCCTGCAATGCCCAGCGAATTGCATCAATAGAAGATATTTTCTTGCCGAGAAAACGACGCACGCTTTCTCGAATGCCGATTCCCGCGTCCACAATTGTCAGATCAAGTCGTTGTTTCTGCGGAAAGAACTGTCCGCAGACGAAGATGCCGAGTTCGGACTCGGAATGGATCACGGCATTCTGGAAGACCTCAAAAATCTTCTTCTTAAAAACTTTGCCGAGTCCTTCAGACATGCGAGGAATGCCCTTGCCTCTCAGATGTCGCTCCACGTAGTCGGCAAAGAGCCCTTCGTCCGAACGCTGGAGGCGCCGAAACGGAATGGTGGTTCGGTTTACGTCGTCCATCGCCGGGTACCGGTATTGCGTCAGGAAACTGTTCTTCCGCAGGATGTGCTCCACCATCTCCGGAACATTGACCACTTCGATGGCATTGAACCGATCGGCCACTCGCGCCAACACCGCCCCGAGGGGGGCGGCCATGTTGGCAGCGAAAAAACCGACCCGAGAAAAATCGAGCTCCAAACGGCTGGCCGAAAGGGAGGATGTTTCTCGGGCCAGTTCCGCCAGCCGCTCGTATCCGTCCTGACGGCTATGGACTGTTTGCAAGCGGTAGATCATGACGGCGCCTCGGCTCGGGCGAGCAGATCCGCGAAATTATAATTCACGCTGGTCACGCCGAAGTCCGGTTCGCGCCGGAAAGGGCGGCGAACGTAGTAAACCCGCTCATTCTCACCGTCAAATTCGACTATGGCAAGGATGAAATCATCCGGCTTGTTGAGCGAGTACAGGATTTCATTCTTGGTGACGGTGATCGTGGCAGCGCCCGTAACGCGTCCTTTCACTTCGATGAAACGCAACCGCCCGGTGCCCGGGATGCGGCTTTCAATGTCGTAACCAATTTTCTCGGTCTCACGATCGGTCGGGACGAAGCCTAGATCGCGCTCGACCCTCATCACTACTTCGCGCGCTCGCGCCGCTGCGGCCAGGGTGTCAACTGCTGCGCCTGCAATTGCGACGGGACGACCGGTCATTGTAGCAAGCAGGCCGGCAGGTATCACAACAAGTCCGCCCAGAACGACAGGCGGCAACGGGACGATCTGTCGTTCGAGTTTGAGTTCCTCCATCCGTTTCTGCAACCGTCCCTGAAGGGCATCTGCGCGTTTCCGGGCTTCATCCGAGTTAAGTCGCGCGTTAGGCCTGCCCGCTTGTTCCTGAAGCTTAAGCTCTTCGGCGCGGTGGTCCCAGTAGCTGATCTCCTTCGTCAACCGATCCTGCACCGCCGTCTCGATCTTAGCTATGAGATCGAGTTTGTGCGAACGAACATCATTGAGGTGTTCGGGCACGACATTCGAGACGGCATACCCCTGGGCCTTCTGTTCCAACTCCCGATTGATCCAAGCGCATTCTGGTCGGGCCAATATCGCGTCCACTGCCGGTTCGCCAGCCGCCAAGGGACGATAATCCAGGTATGGCGCATAGTGCGGATGTCGAGCATTGCCATCAGCGTCAAGCTCAACATAGAGCATCCGCTTGGATACGACGCGGCGCTCCCCGGTGCGGGTTAGGCTTGCATCCTGAATGGCATGCTCCAGGTAGAAGAGCACACGAGGACGTGTTCCGCTCTCACGCTCATCCACCAGCACCGTGCCGCGACGGAGCAAGTCGCGGTAGCGTTCGAGGGCAAGGTCGATGGTGACATCTAGCAGCGGGTGCCCCGGGCACAGAAACGCGGCAAGGGGCTGCCCTTGTGGCGCGACAAGGGATTTCTCGAAGGCAATGCGCTCGTAGCGCGGCAGCAGCGGCTCGGCGATTCCAATCAGCCGATCCCGGTTACGCAAAGGAGCCGGGACATGCGTGATCTCGTAGCGGCGCGGCTCGCGTTGCTTGGCAGATCCGCCTAGACGTTGGAAAGCGTCGAGGAAGAATGACTCGATGTAATGAGGCTGCAACCGACGCGCCTCAGCCCTCTCCATTTCCTCTCGAATGCGGTACACGCGGGTTGCGTCCATCGCGTCGTGCGCGAGCGCCCGTTCTTCAAGCAGATTTCGCAGTTGGCTGGGGTCGAAAGTCTTGGCCACAACCTGCGTCAACCTATCGCGAACCTCGGGGCGTTCCCCGTAGCGGATCGCCTCGATCAGAAGATCTCGCAGAGGTTTGCCCTCGAATTGGAGTTTCCCCAGCACGTCGAAGACTTGACCGCCGAGCGCCTGGCGCGCCTGTTCCAGTTTTTCCAGAAGGGTTCGATATACGTCACCCTCCCGGGTTTCCTCGGCAACCAAATTCCATAGGTGGCAAACTTCGGTCTGGCCAATACGGTGAATTCGGCCGAATCGCTGTTCGATGCGGTTCGGATTCCAAGGGAGATCGTAGTTCACCATCAGGTGCGCGCGCTGGAGGTTGATTCCTTCACCCGCCGCGTCGGTCGCCAGAAGGACTTGCACCTGGGGATCGTGTTTGAATGCCTCTTGCGCTTTTGTTCGCTCTTCGCGGCCCATGCCGCCGTGGATCATCACCACGGCGTCCTTTCGTCCCAGGAGCGTTGTGACGCGATTCTCCAAGTAATTGAGGGTATCTCGGTGCTCGGTGAAGAGGACCAATTTCTGGTGAGGCGACGGCGTGGGAGGCGGAATTGCGGCCGATCCGTAGGGTCTGGGCCGATCAGCTACTTGGGAGACAGCGACCTCTGGCGTGAAGATTTCGTTGAGTAGTTGGGAAAGTTCGCACCACTTCTTGTCTTCGCCGCTCCGGCGAAGCGTGAGGGCCAGAGCCTCCAGCCGCTTCAATGTGGCGATTTCAGCCTTGAGTTCTGCAATTGTTCGTGCCGCGGTTGCCTGGTCGAGTATCTCCTCTTCGGTCGTCTCGACCTCGTTGTCGGGCGCATCCTCCAGATCTTCGACATCCTCGTTCTCCAACACCGGTATTCCGGCCGCGATGGCAGCGGCGGCATCACTTCCGCGCTGGAGTAATTTCAGCTCTCGCAACTTGCTTTCCAGCCGTTCGCGACGGCGATGCAGGGACTGATAGATGGCTTCGGGCGAGGAGGCTAAGCGGCGCTGCAAAATGGTGAGCGCGAAGCCGACCGTGCCGGCCCGCTTGTCGTTTTGAAGCGCTTCCGCCCGGTTAAACTCGTCGCGCACGTAGTCGGTTACTTCCTTGTAGAGTTGCGCCTCTGCGTCAGAAAGCTTGTATGGAACAGTGTAGGCTATCCGCTCTGGAAACGGCGGAGTCGCATCGAACTTGAGGAGGCCCTCCTTGACCATGCGACGCATAAGATCAGAGGCGTCGGAGGCGTGAACGCCGTCACGGAAGCGCCCCTCGAATCGATCTCCATCAAGCAGGGCCATGAAAAGCTGGAAATCCTCTTCCTTGCCATTGTGCGGCGTCGCCGTCATCAGCAAGAAGTGCCGGGTCATGGTTGAGAGGAGTTGGCCGAGCTTGTAGCGCTTCGTATACTTGACTTCGCCGTTGAAGATGCTGGCGGACATCTTGTGCGCCTCGTCGCATACGACGAGGTCCCATCGGCAGTCGGGGGCCTTCAGCTTGTCTTGGACATCCTCGTTACGCGAGAGCTTGTCGAGGCGGGCGATAACCAGGTTCGCCTCAAGAAACCAGTTGCCGGTGCGAGCAGCTTCCAACTTGTCATTGGTCAGAATTTCGAAGGGCAGGTGGAACCGCCGGTAAAGTTCATCTTGCCATTGCTCGGCGAGACTGCCGGGACAGACCACCAGACAACGATGCAGGTCGCCCCGGGCGAGCAACTCCTTCATGAGGAGCCCCGCCATGATCGTCTTGCCTGCGCCGGGGTCGTCGGCCAACAAAAAGCGCAGGGGTTGACGAGGGAGCATCGCGTCGTAGACCGCCGTGATCTGGTGCGGCAGCGGCTCAACTACCGAGGTATGGACAGCCAGTACCGGGTCGAAGAGATGGGCCAATCGTATACGGTGAGCCTCGGAGACCAGGCGGAACAGGCCGCCATCCCCGTCGAAACTCCATGGCCGTCCTTGAAGGACCACCTCGACACGCGCCTCGTCCTGACGATACAGGAGTTCGTTGGAAACCTTGCCGGCTGGGTCCTTGTAGGTAAGTTCAAGAGCGTCCGAGCCGAACCATTGAACATTGACGACAGCGACAAGGCATTCCGGTAAAATGCCTCTTACTGAAGCGTTCGGTTTGAGTTCCTCTAGCTTGCTCATTCGGAAAGACGCATCCCCGCAGCCCTTCGCCCGGGAGAAAATGATTCTACAAAACCAGCACTAGGCAAAACTGGGCGCAGGGGAAGCATTCAGCCGGGTACGAGATTTTAGCATGATTGGAACATCGGGGTGGTGGCACAGGTGACGTCCGGCTATACCGCGATCTCTTTTAGCCCGGGCGACACGATCAGCTTGGGCTCGGTGACCTTCTGAATCTCTTCAGCGGTGAAGCCCGGCGCCGCTTCCTCCAGGACCAGACCTTGGCCCGTCACCCGGATCACGGCCAGGTCCGTCACGATCAGGCTGACGCACCTTCGCCCGGTGAGGGGGTAGGAGCACTCCTTGACGATCTTGGGCGAGCCGTCCTTGTCCGCGTGCGTCATCGCGACCACCACGGCCTTGGCCCCCACGGCGAGGTCCATGGCTCCGCCCACGCCGGGGATGTTGTCCTCGCCCGGAACCTTCCAGTTGGCGAGGTCCCCATTCTCGGAGACCTGGAAAGCGCCGAGGAAGGTCATGTCGAGGTGGCCCCCGCGGATGATCATGAAGGAATCGGACTGGGAGACGATCGCCCCGCCCGGGGCTATGGTTACGAGCTGCTTGGTGGCGTTGATGACGTCTGGGTCCTCCTCGCCTTGCTTCGCCAGGGGCCCCATGCCGATGAGCCCGTTCTCGGAGTGGAGGACCACGTCCCTGCCCGCGAGGTATTCCGCAACCAGGCTCGGGATGCCGAACCCGAGGTTGACGTACATCCCGTCTTGGACCTCGCGGGCCGCGCGGGCCGCGATAGCCTCCTTGCTAAGCCCTTTTTTCATACGTTTCGCCCTTCACGATCCTGGAGACGAATATGCCCGGCGTGTGCACGCTGTCCGGGTCCAAGGCGCCGACCTCGCAGAGCTCCTCGACCTCCGCGATCGCGACCTTCGCGGCCGGCGCCATCACGGGGTTGTAGTTCCGGGCCGAATAGCGGTAGACGAGGTTCCCGGCGCGGTCCCCCTTGTGCGCCTTGATGAGCGCGAAATCCGCGGCCAGAGGGAGCTCCAGGATGTATTCGCGGCCGTCGATGAGCCGCTTCTCCTTGCCTTCCTCGATGGGCGTGCCCACGCCGGTGGGAGTGTAGAAGCCGCCCAGCCCGGCCCCGGCGCAGCGGATTCTCTCGTTGAGGGTACCCTGCGGGATGATCTCGAGTTCGATCTTCTTGGACCGGTAGAGCTCCTTGAACCAGGGGAGCTTCGCGATCGGCCCTGGGAAAGAGCCGATGAACTTCTTGATCTGGCCGTTCTTGGCCAAGAGCCCCGCGCCGTAGATCTGGCCGTCCTTGGAGTCCGTGGACCCCAGGTTGTTGCAGATGATGGTGAGGTCCTTTGACCCCTTGCGCACCAGCGCGCGGATGAGGTTCTCCGGGATTCCGCAGAGGCCGAACCCCGCGGACAGGATGATCGCGCCGTCGTTGATGTCGCGCACCGCCTCGTCCGAACTTTTGACCGTTTTGTCCATGCCCCTCAGCCGCCCGACAGCACCGGGAACAGCTCGACCTCGCAGCCCTCCTCGATGACGCTTTCGAGCTTCACGGCCTCGCCGCGGACCGCCACCATCATCACTTCGCCTTCCGGGATCTTGAGCTCTTCGAGCAGCTCCCGCGCCTTGAGGGGCCGCGGAGCGTCGATCCGGGCCTCCCCCTTCGCGCCCGGAAGGTAGTGCCTCAGGTTCGCGTGCGCGCGCACCCGGTATTCGATGGCCATCAATCGATGCCGAGCGCGGCGAGCTTCTCTTTCGTCGGGATGCCGTCTTTGCTCCAGTTCCTGAGCTGGTAATACCTGTAAAGCATGTTCCCCATGTCCGGCAGCACGTCCTTGGCCGAGCCGTCGGGCTTGGCTTCGGCGAAGAGCCTCGGCGGCAGGACGTCGTCCTTCCTGCTCACGCCGAGCTTGACGTTGTACATCCTTTTCAGGTTGAAGAGGCGCTCTCCCGTCAGGAGGACCTCGTCCATCGTCTCATCCCAGCCGCACACCAGGCTCAGCCACTCGGCGATCTTCTTCGGCCCCACCCTCCCGATGAACAGGAACTTGCATAGGCCCAGCGGGTTGAAGACGGACATGTAGTTCTGCATGTTGACGACGATGGGCGGCTTGTCCGAGGAGAGGTGCGGGTTCGCAGGCGTCGTGTACCCGAAGTCGGGCGCCGGGATGCCCCGGTCGAGGAAGTAGGTGAGTCCCTCGAGGTGGCAGGCCCCGCGCACCGCGGTGGCGTAGTTGAGCGCCATGCTCACGTGCCCCCTCGGGTCGTGCGCCGGGTACTCGAGCCCCTTGGTGTGCACCGCGAGCTCGGAGGCGTTATGGCCGAGCTTCTCGGCCGCCTTCTTCACGCCGAGCCCGAGGGTCCTGCCCACGTCTTCCTGGCGGCCGATCTTGTGGGTGAGCGCGACGACGCTCCCGCCGTTCCAGCCCAGCTCGAGCCCGCCCGTGTCCTTCTTGTCGAGGATGCCCCGCTCAAAGGCTTCGATCGCGAAGGCGATGGCCGCGCCGGTCGAGATGGTGTCCATGCCGTAGCGGTTGCACCATTCGTTGCTCTGGGCGATCGCTTCCGGGTCCTCGTTGAGGCAGTTCGAGCCGAGCATCCCTATCGTCTCGTACTCCGGGCCGTGGCCGTAGAGGCCCAGCTTCTCGTTCTTGTAGATCTTGCCGCACCGGACCGGGCAGGCGTAGCAGGTGTAGTGCTTCTCCAGCATCAGCGGCTGCATGGCCTGGCCGCAGACCTTCTTCGCTCCCGCCTCCCAGCTGCCCAGCTGCCAGTTCTTGATCGGCAGGTCCCCGTACTTCTCCACCGCCTCGACCCCGCCGGAGGTGCCGAAGTTGGTCAGCCCGACGGTGTTCTTGCGGATCTCCTCGATGTCCGTCTTGAGCCGGGCCTTCAGCTCCTCCGGCCGCGCGATGGGCGTCTGGATGGAGGGCTCGCCGGAAACCACGATCGCCTTGAGCCCCTTCGCGCCCATGACCGCGCCGATGCCCCCGCGCGCCGCGACCCGCGAGTTCGGCGGGTCGAACACGATCGAGGAGATGGGCACCCCTTTCTCCCCGACCGGGCCGATCACGGCGATCTTCGCCCTGTCCGCGAAGCGCCCCTTGAGCAGCTCTGCGGATTCGTAGGTGTCCTTGCCGGCCAAATCCGCCGCGGGCTTGAACTCCACCCCGTCCTTGGTGACGCGGAGGAGCGTGAGCTCCCGGCGCTTGCCCGTCAGGATCATGCCGTCGAAGCCGGTCTTGCGGAACTCGGCCGGCCAGTGCCCGCCCACCGTGGCCTCGTTCCAGATGCCGGTCAGGGGCGATTTCGCGCATACGCTGAGCTTCGAGGTGCCGGGCAGGGCCCCGCCGGTGAACAGGCCCGAGATGAAGAGGAGCGGCGCGCTCTCGTCGAGCGGATCCATGGCGTTCGGGAAGTCGCAGGTCAGTATCTTCGCCGCGAGGCCCGAGCCGAGGAAGTATTTGCGCGCGTCCTCGGCCCCGAACTCCACGACCTCGGATGTCCCGGCCGTGAGGTCGATCTTAAGGAGCCGGCCGTGGAACCCGAACCTGCCGCTCTCGCCGCTCATCCGCCTAGATGCGCTCGAACGCCTTCCTCAGCCTCTTGATCGCGTCGTCCACCTCGGCCTTGCCGATGTTCATGGGCGGGCTGAGCCGGAGCACGTTGCCGTAGAGGCCGCCCTTGCCGATGAGGAGCTTCTCCTTCTTGGTCTCCTCGAAGAGCCTCGCGACCGTCTTCGGGTCCGGGGCCCGAGTCTTGCGGTCTAAGACGAGCTCGACCCCGCACATCAGGCCCATGCCGCGGACGTCGCCGATGCAGGGGAACTGCTCCTGCAAGGCTCGGAGGTTCTGGCGCAGGTAGGTCCCGATCCTCTCGGCGTTATTGAGCAGGCCCTCCTCCTCGATGGCGTCGATGACGGCGTGCGCCGCGACGCAGGAGACCGGGTTCCCGCCGAAGGTTGAGATACTCAGGCCCCTGAGGCTCTCGGCGATCTTGTCGGTGGTGGCGGTCCAGCCGATGGGGATGCCGTTGGCCATGCCCTTGGCCGAGGTTAGGATGTCCGGGACCACGCCAAAGTGCTCGATCCCGAACCACTTGCCGCCGGTGCGGCCCCAGCCGGTCTGGACCTCGTCGGCGATGAAGAGGCCGCCGTACTTATGCACGATGTCCACGGCCACCTTGAAGTAGTCCATGGGCGGGACCACGAAGCCGCCCACGCCCAGGATGGGCTCGGCGAGGAACGCGGCGACCTTGCCGCTGGTCTCGGTCAAGATGAGCTCCTCGATGTCCCTGGCGCAGGCGAGGTCGCAGCCCGGGTACTCCAGCTTGAAGGGACAGCGGTAGCAGTAGGGCGCGTGCGCGTGCTTGATCCCCGGCATCAGGGTCCTGGAGATCCTCCAGGGCGCGTGGGCCGTGAGGCTCATGGCCATGGCCGAGCGGCCGCTGTAGGAGTGCCTCAGGGCGATGATCTCCTGGCTGCCCGTGCAGTGCTGGGCCGTGAGCACCGCCGTCTCGTCCGCCTCGGTCCCGCTGTTCGTGAAGAAGCTCCGCTTGATCCCGCGGGGGCAGATGCCGGAGAGCCTCTCCGCGAGGTCCGCGGCGGGCTGGGTGGGATAGAGGGTGGAGACGTGCTGGAGCTTCTTGAGCTGCTCGATGATCCGGGCGTTGACCTTGTCGTGGCAGTGCCCGATGGACACGGTGAGGATCCCCCCGAAGAAGTCGAGGTACTTGTTCCCCTCCGCGTCGAACACGTGGCAGCCCTTGCCCGAGACGAGCGGGAGGCTCTCCTGGTAGTAGGTGATGACCGAGGGGTACAGGAACTCCTTGTACTTCTTCGTGACGTCCGAGTTCTTCAGGGTCTCGACTTTCATGTTCAGCGCCACCCTCCCTCGTCGAATTGGCTCCTCTTGATGTACTTGCCCCGGCCTTTTTGGCCCACGAACTCGTCGTCCTTGGCCACGACCTTCCCGCGAGACATCACCAGGGTCGGGAGCCCCTCGAGCTCGAAGCCCTCGAAGGCGGAGTAGTCCACGCGGTGATGCGTGTTCTCCTTGGAGATCCGCCCCTTCTTCCCGGGATCGAACAGCACGAGGTCCGCGTCGGAGCCCACGGCGATGGTCCCCTTCTGTGGGTAGAGGCCGAAGATCTTGGCCGGGTTCGTCGCCGTGACGGCCGCGAACTGGCTGCGGCTGAGCCGCTTCTTCCTGACGCCGTAGGTGTAGAGCAGGTTCACCCGGTCACCGACCGCGGGGATGCCGTTGGGGATCTTGGTGAAGGCTTCCTTTCCCATGTCCTTCTGGCCCTTGAACCTGAATGAGCAGTGGTCGGTCGCCACGCTCTGCAGGAAGCCGTCGCGCAGGCCCTCCCAGAGCTTCTCCATGCCGGACTTGTCCCTGAGCGGCGGAGACATCACCCACTTGGCGGCCTCGAAGCCGTTCTTGCGGTAGAGGGAGTCGTCCAAGAGCAGGTACTGCGGGCAGGTCTCGGCCAGCACGAGCTGGCCGCGGCAGCGGGCGGCCTTGACCTCCTTGAGCGACTCCTGGCAGCTCAAGTGCACGATGAAGAGCGTGGCCCCGGCCATCTTGGCGAGAGCGATGGCCCGGTGCGCGGACTCGCCCTCGGCTACGGCCGGATGGGCCGCGGGGTGGAACTCGGGGCCGGTCTTCCCCTCTTCGAGGAGGTGCTTCATGAGGTAGGAGAGCATGTCCCCGTTCTCCGCGTGGACCGAGAGCAGGCCGCCGTGCTTCTTCGTCACGCTCAGGACCTCGAGGAGCTGGGCGTCGTCCACCATGAGGGCGCCCTTGTAGGCCATGAAGCACTTGAAGCTGGGAATCCCGTCCCGGATGACCTTCACCATATCCGAGGCGATCTGGTCGTTGAAATCCACCAGGGCCATGTGGAAGCCGTAGTCGATGACGGCCTTGCCAGCCGCCTTCTTGTGCCAGGCCTCGAGCGCTTCCAGGATGCTGCCGCCTTTTGAGGGGATCACGAAGTCGATGAGCGTGGTGGTGCCGCCGCAGGCGGCCGCGATCGTCCCGCTCTCGAAATCGTCGGCCGAGACCGTGCCCATGAAGGGGAGCTCGAAGTGGGTGTGCGCGTCCACCCCGCCCGGATAGACCTCGAGGCCCTTGGCGTCCACGACGCGGGCGGCGGGGGCGGGCTCGATGCGCTCGCCGAGCTCCACGATCTTCTCGCCCCGGATCAGGAGGTCCGCTTTGAAGGAATCGGAGGCCGTGAAGACGGTCCCGCCCTTGATGAGCGTCTCAACGCCTTCGCCCTTGCGGACTTGCGCGTTCGCCGAGGCTTTGGTTTCGGTCTTCATGTTCTTCTCTCCCTTACGGCAGAAGCTTGACCAACTCGTCGTACGTCTCCGGCCGGCGGTCCCGGTAGAACTGCCAGACGTTGCGGACCTCGGTGATCTTGTCGAAGTCGATGTCAGCTGTCACGATCTCGTCCTTCTCCCCGCCGCCCTCGGCCAGGATCTCGCCCCTGGGGTTGACGAAGTAGCTGTGCCCGTAGAACTTCCCGAGCTTCCAGGGCCTCTCCACGCCCACGCGGTTGATGCAGCCCATGAAGTAGCCGTTCGCCACCGCGTGCGCGGGCTGCTCGAGCTTCCAGATGTGGTCCGAGAGGCCCGCGACCGTGGCCGAGGGGTTGAACACGATCTCGGCCCCGCGCAGGCCGAAGAGCCGAGCACCCTCCGGGAAGTGGCGGTCGTAGCAGATGTAGACCGCGACCTTGGCGTAGCGGGTCTCGAAGACGGGGTAGCCGAGGTTGCCGGGCTTGAAGAAGAACTTCTCCCAGAAGCCCGCGACCTGCGGGATGTGGATCTTGCGGAACTTGCCGAGGACCTTGCCGTCCGCGTCGATGACCGCGGCGGTGTTGTAGTACACCCCGGCCATGGCGCGCTCGTAGAGGGGAGCGACGATGACCATGCGGTATTTCTTCGCGTACCTGGAAAGCAGCTTCGTCGTGGGGCCGGGGACCGGCTCGGCCGCCGCGTACCACTTGCCGTCCTGCGAGGGGCAGAAGTACGGGGTGGTGAAGATCTCCTGCAGGCCCAGGATCTGCACTCCTTTCTTGCCCGCCTGGTCGATGAGGCCGAGGTGCTTCTTGAGCATGGCGTCCTTGATCCGCTGGACGCTTGCCTCTCCCTCATGGAGCGGCAGGCTGCACTGGATGAGGCCGCACTTGACGATTCTGGACATGGTTCCTCTCCGATTACACAACAGCTCCTTATACCCCCGAAAACCCCCGCAGCGCCGAGCGGAATAGTTCGGCGCTTGTCGTGCGGGGGCCTCCTTTTTGAAGGAGCGCGATATGAATAATATCGCTGGAAATCCATAAAAGCACATTTTGGGAAGCCGGGCAATATAGGCCGAGAAGGCCCGGCTGCGCTGGCCGTTGGGACCTTGTTCCTCATGCGCGTTTCAAGCTACAACAAGCGTATGCTGAAGCTTCTCCGGCTTCCGGCCGGAGTCCTGGCTTGCCTGCTCGCCGTTCCGGCTTTCGCCGCGCCGGGAGACGACGCTTTCACGCTCAGCTTGGGCGAGATCCAAAAAACGGTCGCTTCCATGACCGGGCCGGGCGGCTTCAAGGCAACCCCCCCCTCCGGCAAAACCGGCCGCCTCCGCCGCCGGGCTCCAGCTTTCCCTTCCGGTGCCCGTGAGCCTCATCGACAAGTTCCTCAAGGACTCCGTGGCTTCGCACCCGGCCCTCGCGGTGGCGGACAGCCGCAGGCCGGTCCTCCGCGCTGAGGGCAACGAGCTCGTGGTCTCGAACATCCTCCTTCCCCGGCCCACCCTGCCCTCCGGGAGCGTGGAGCTCGGCCGCCCCACGCTCCACGTCCGGCCTTATTCCGCGGGCTTGAACCGGATCGCTTTCCACATCCGGAGGATCGAATTCGACGACCGCAGCCTCCTGGGAGCGGCCCAGACCGCGGGCTGGGTGAGCGAGGAGCGGATATTCGCCCAACTGGTCGAAGGCCTTAAGGCGGGGCTGCGCCAGGGGGAGTCCATCCGGCTCTCCCACGACCTGCGCAAACGCCTCGTCTACGCCTCATTCTCGCCCGAGTTCATCCTCCCGGCAGGGCCCTCGGTGCGCTTCGATAAAGTGGAGCTGGAGGGAGAGAATCTCGTCTTCAGCCTGGGCTTCTCCCGGGCCCAGGCAGGAGCAAGCAAGGACCTGGAGTACATGCTTGGGGAGGGGGTCATCAACGACGTCCTGAAGGTCCTCTCAGACGACAAGCTCAGCTTCCGGCATTACTACAGCCGCGCAAGCGGCGTGTTCCTGGGGGTCCCGCGGCCGGGCTGCATGGAGATATCCGCGTTCGTGAACACCGGGGTCCGCCTGCCTTTTCCCTACGCGGGCCGGGACCTCCACGCGATATTCGCCTCGGTCATAAGGCCCTCGGTGAGCCGGGAGAACACCCTGCGGCTCGAGCTCGAGCGCATCGACATCCTTTGGCTCGGCGCCGGGCCCGAGAACTCCATCCCGAACGTGCCCGCCTTCATCCAGAGGCACCCCGGCATCCAGCGCCTGATCACGGACAAGACCGCCGAAGCCCTGGCGAAGAACGCCGAACTGGCCCGGTACGCCGACGTGAGGAAGGCCGGCCCTTCCGCGATCGAGCTCCGGCTCAAGGAGGGCGCCATCCTGCCGGCGCTCTTCCGCTACTTTTCCATCCGCGGACTGCGCGTCGAGGAAGGACGCCTGTTCCTGCGCTGCGGCCTGAATCTCTAGTTTTCTACTGCTCCGCGATCCTCGAGTCTTTAAGGAGCGCGGCGATGCGCGGGTTGTTGAGCAGAGCGGATATATCCCCGGAACGAAGCGCCTTGGCCACGGATTCGTCCTGAAGGACCTCTTTGAGCTTGGGGTCGTTGAGCAGCTCCTTGAGCTTGGGGTCGCTCATCAATTCCTGGGCCGCCTTCGGATCCTTCGCCGCGTTCATCAATCTCTGGATCTTGTCCAGGGCCGGGAAGGGTATGGCGTCGAAAAGGTTGTGCCGGCGCACGAGAGCGATGATGTTGGACTGCTCGATCTTCTCAGGGGTCTTGCCCAAGGCTTGGACCAGCGGCTTTTCGAAGAAGAGGACGGCGGAAAGCATGACGAAGACCACGACGCCCGCCTTCCCGGCGCCCAGCACGAACCCAGCCGCGCGGTCTAGGCGGCTCTTCTCTCGGTCCCCGGCCAGCTTCCTGAGCGCGCAAAGAGCCGCGAAGGTCCCGACTCCGTAGAGGACCGAGAAGCAGGCCACGGACAAGCCCACCTTCACGGCAGCTGGCGGATAGCCGAGCTTCTGGGCCAGCATCGGCGTCAGGGCCGCGGCGAGCGGCAGAGCCGCGAGGTAGGCGAAGGCCATCCCGATCAGGTGCGCGGCCTGCTTGATCGCGCCCGAGGCCAGCCCCAGGAGGCCGGAGAGGAGCACGAGGGAGAGGATGGCGAGGTCGATGGTCATGCGAGCCCGGATAGCGGCAGCAGCGGGCTATCTAGGAGGCGCGTCTATGACCCCGCCCTTTGGGAGCCATTCCGGACGCCGTCTCGGCAGGCCGCAGCTTCAATCCGTATTTCTTCTTGATTTGCTCCACATCCTCGTGAATCTTTTACAGCCGATAAGAATCCCAAAGCTTGCCATCGGATGATGGATTCCTATGAACGAAAGGCCCCGGTTCCCCGGGGCCTCGGTCGTCTATCAGCTGACCTTCGATATCGGAAGTATATCAGAAAATCGAGGTGTTCGGCCGGCTGCTATACCACCTCTCTGCTCCGTGTAGCATTGATATCATATATTATGTCATTGCTACACGGCGTAGAAGATGACTGCCATCCCCTGCCCCGCACCGGCACCCTTCGCCTGCTCCGCCGCAACCGCGCTCCCCCGTGCATTATTAATATAATATGTTATGTTATAATTGCACGGATGCCGAAACAGACCCGCGTCCCCCTCCCTCACCGCCGCGCCCTCGCCCGCCTCCTGACCCCGGCGTGCAGGCCCCATCCAGCCCTGCGCCTCGAGCCCGACCAATGGGTGCGCACGGTGCGCGCCGCCCTCCACATGTCGCAAGCGCAGCTGGCCAAGCGCGCGGAAATCTCGCAGGCGCACGTCGCGCTCATTGAACGGGGGCGCGTGGATCCGCGGGTGGGCACTCTGCGCCGGATATTCGCCGCGCTCTTCTGCGATTTCATCGTTTTGCCGGTCCCTCTGCGGCGCCCCGGGGATATCGTCGCCGAACGGACCATGGACATCCCGACCCCCCGAATCTGGGACTAATCTCGATTTGGTATCATACCCCGATGCGGCATGCGGCCCTCTGCCTCGCCCTCTTCGCCTTGTTTTCAGCTCAGGCCGCGGAGCCCCGGCCCCGCTTAGACCTCCGCTTCGGCCGAATCCCCTTCATCAACGCCCGCGACATGATCTCCAGCCACGAGAACCTCATGCGCTACCTCACAAAAAAGCTCGGCCTGGAGGTCCGGCTCGTCCTGACCCCGGACTACGACGCGCTGACCCGCTACATGAAGGAAGGCAAGATCGACGTGGGCTGGTTCGGCACCCTCAACTACCCCAAGGCCCGCGAGGAAACCGGCTGCACGGCGATCCTGAAGACCCGGCGCTTCGGCGCCGCCTCCTACCGCGGCATGATCATCACCCGCGCGGACAGCGGCATCAAGACCTTGAAGGGCCTCAAGGGCCATTCCTTCGCCTTCACCGAGCCGAGCTCCGCTTCCGGGTATTTCTACCCCCGCATGACGCTCCTATCGGCGGGCATCGACCCGGACAAGGACCTCAAAGCCCAGTGCATCAAGGGCCACGACAAGGTCGTCTACAACGTCTTCCTCGGGAAATACGACGCCGGCGCGGTCTACGACGACGCGCGGGAGAAGCTCTCCTCCCCCCGGCAGCGCAAGAGCGTCGTGGTCCTGGCCAGGACCAAGGAGATCGTGAGCGAACCCATCGCTGTCCGCAAGGGCCTGGATGGGCGCCTGGTGCGCAAGCTCAAGGCCGCGCTCCTCGCCTTGGACGTGAAGCGGCCGCAGGACAAGGACATCATCGGCCCGACCGGCAACGTCCAGCGCTTCGTCGAGGCCGCTGACGCGGACTATGACTCTGTCCGCGAGGACCTCCGGCTCTACGAGAGCCTCTTGAAGCGCTGATGGCAGGCTGGAGCCTGAAGTGGAAGTTCATGTTCGCGGTCTCCGCCATGATCGTGCTCGTCATGGCCGGGGTCGGCGGCGTGATCCTGAGCCGCGAGCGGCGCATGATTGCGCAATCCCTGGAGCAGAAGGGCTTCCTCGTCGCCGGCGAGCTCGCCATCGCTTCCGCGGATAAGGTCGCCACCAACGACTTCAGCGAGCTCTCCCACTACGTCAACGAGGTCCGCAAGGACCGCGAGATCGCCTACGTCTACATCTTCGAGGACTTGAACAAGACCTGCGTCGCCGCCGCAGACGAGGGCGGCAGCCACGAGGCCCAGGGCTGGCCCTACACGCGCTTCAAGGACCAGGCCTCGCTCGCCGCGTTCAAAGCCGAAGGCCCCAGCCACCTCCATTTCTCCGTAGGCCGGCGAAAGTACATCGACATCACGGTCCCTATCATGATGGGGAAGGACAGCCGCTACGGCCTGGTCCGCGTGGGCCTCACCCTCGACCACATGAACGCGGAGCTCCGGCGCACCCGCGACACCGTGCTCGCCATCTTCGCGGCAGCTGTCCTGCTCGGCGTGCTCGTCTCCGGCTTCCTGGAGAGCATCATCCTCGGCCCGGTCGGCGCCCTGGTCAAGGGCGTGGACGCGGTCTCGGTCGGCGACTTCTCCCACCGCATCGAGGTCCCCACCGGCGACGAGCTCGGCCAGCTCGCCGACGCCTTCAACCGCATGACCCACAACATCTCGGTCCTCTACAACGTCTCCAACGCGATGAACTTCATCGCGGACACGGACAAGCTCCTCAACCTGATCCTCGATAAGGCCCTGGAGGCCCTGCGGGCCGAGCGAGGGTCCATCATGCTCTTAGACGACGCGGGCGACCACCTCCAGGTCAAGGTCGTGCGCGGCTTGAGCGCGCCCAGCTACCGGTTCGTCAAGATCCCGCTCGGCTCGGGCGTCGCGGGGCAGGTGGCCAAGACCGGCAAACACCTCATCGTCAACTCCGGAAGCCAGGACCCGCGATTCAAGAGCTTCCAACAGAGCCAGGAGAGCGAGCGCAAGGTCCGCTCGCTTTTGTGCGTCCCCCTGCAGATGGAGGAGAAGACGCTGGGCTGCATCAACGTCGTCAATAAGTCGAGCGGCGGGGACTTCAACGAGGACGACGCCAAGCTCCTCACCGTTCTGGCGAGCCAGGCGGCCGTGACCCTCAACAAGGCCCGGCTCTACGAGGAATCGATCACGGATGGGCTCACCAAGCTCTTCATCCACCGCTATTTCCAGGTCCGGCTCGACGAGGAGCTCAAGCGCGCCCGCCGCTACGCGGCGAAGGTTTCGCTCGTCATGCTCGACATCGACCATTTCAAGGCGCTCAACGACTCCCACGGCCACCAGCAGGGCGACATCGTCCTGCGCCAAACGGCCCAGCTCGTGCGGGAATCCATCCGCGAGAACCTCGACATCGCCTGCCGCTACGGGGGCGAGGAGTTCACCATCATCATGCCCGAAACCGAGCGCGGCGGCGCCTTTACGGTCGCGGAGAGGCTCCGCAAGAAGGTCGAAGCCACGGATTTCCCAGGCCAGGGCGAGCCGGTCAAAGTCACCATCAGCCTCGGCGTGGCGCAGTTCCCCGACGACTCCCCGGACAAGAACTCCCTCATCAGGCGCGCCGACATCGCCCTCTACCACTCCAAGGAGAACGGCCGCAACCGCACCTCGGTCTACGAGGGCGCCATGGAGGATTAGCGCTGGATGCCCGAAGCCCCGCAGGCGGAACACTTCCCCGGCAGCTCCGCCTACGCGGTCCCCAGCCTGGTCAAGGACCTCGTGGACCAGTTCGACCGGCCCCTCGACTTCCTGCGCGAGCTCGCCCAGAACTCCATCGACGCGGGCTCCAACCGCATCGACGTGAGCCTGGAATACGTCCAGGACCCGGCCGCGGCCCGCGCCTTAGACCTGCCGCCTCCCGCGCCCGGCGGCGGCTACGCCGTCATCCGCGTGGAGGACGACGGCGAGGGCATGGACGAGCGCACCATCGACGACTACCTCCTGGTCCTCTTCCGCTCCACCAAGGAGGAGGACTTCACGAAGATCGGCAAGTTCGGCATCGGCTTCGTCTCCGTCTTAGCGCTCCGGCCCGAGCGCGTGCGCGTCCATACCTGCCGCAGCGGGGAGAGCTGGCGCCTGGACTTCCCTGACTACAAGAGCTACGAGAAGTTCCTGGTCCCCGAGCTGAGGGAGGGCACCTTGGTCGAACTGGTCAAGGTCCTGCCCCGCGAGTCCTACGCGGAGCTGGCCGCCCAGGCCCGGGCGGCCCTCGTGTTCTGGTGCAAGCACTCCGAGGCGCGCATCTACTTCCGCGACCGCTCCTCGGGCGAGCCGGCCTCCTGCGTTACCGAGCCCTTCGACTTGCCGGGCGGAGCCTCGCTCCGCTACGAAGAAGAAGGGACAGAGATCCTGTTCGGCTTCACTGCCGAGGAGAAGCCCTTCTGCGGGTTCTACAACCGCGGGCTGACCCTCAAGGAAGCCCGGCAGGTCCTTATCCCGGGCGTCGAGCTCAAGGTCAAGTCCCGCTACATCGAGCATACCTTGACGCGGGACAACGTGCTGGAGGACGCCAACTACGGCAAGCTGATGAAGCGGCTCAAGCGCGCGGCCCGCAGCGAGCTCTCGGATAAGCTGCGCAAAGACCTTGAGGACATCGCCCTGCGCCTTTCGCGCCTCAACGGGGCTCCCTCGAAGGAGACCCAGGCCCTCGAAGAGGCCTGGCGCAGGCGCCTGCCTTTCCTGCGCTGGCTCTTCGCCGGGTACTTCTCCCGGTGGAAGCGCTCCGATTGGGCCATCTTCCCCGGCCTCTGCGGCCGCGTCTACTCCCTGAAGGCGGTCCGGAAGGCCGCCGGGGACGCGGGCCGGAGGGTCTTCTTCGACTCGGCCCCCAACAACGTGACCAAGGGCCTCCAATCGCTCGGGGTCCCGGTCTTGATCCCGGGGCAATGGGTCGAGCTGGCGGCCGCTTGGGCCTCGGCTCGAGCGGAGCCCGCCTCGCAGGCGTTCATCCTTCCGCGGGTGCTCCCGGAGGAAGGCCTTCCCGGCGCGCACCGGGAGTTCCTTCAGGCCCTGCGCCGGCTCGACGCCGACTCCGGCGCGAAATACAGGGGCATCCTGGCGGCCGACTTCAACACCCCCGGCTCCAGCATCCAAGGCAGGCTCTTCACGGTCCAAGAAAAGCCCGGCTCGCTCAGCGCAGCTGACCAGGCGCCGGTCTCCTCCCTGTTCCTGCTCCCGCGCGCGCGGCGCTGGGCCCTGCTCCACGCCGGCCATCCGGCCTTCACGCGCCTCTGCCGCCTGCACGCCGCTGAGCCGGGCCTGGCGGCCTACCTGTGCCTGAAGATCATGCGCCTGCACGACGGCGAGGTCCCCCACGGCAAGATGAGCCGCTACTGCAACCTGGCCGAGAAGGCGGAGCTGCGCCTGCTGCAGGCGGCGCTGCGCGCCGCCCCATCGGCGGGCCATAGCGCCGATGGGACGGCGCGAGCGGAGCACGACTTGCGCGCCGGGCCCGGAGGGCGAAGATGAGCATGGGCGAGGTGCGCGTTGGCTCGGGCTCCTTTAAAGTGGACCGCTCGCGCGCTCTGGATAAGCTCATGCGCTTCCAGCTGCCGGATGCCCGCATGTTCCTCGTTCCGTGGGTCCAGGCAGCTGTGGCGAGCGGAGCTTCCCGCATCCGCATCCTGCCCCAGCTCGGCGGCATCGAGATGAACTTCGACGGGGACCCTTGGACCGTGGGCGAGCTCCAGGACCCTTATCGCTTCCTCTTCGAGGATGACCCGGACGGCATCCGCGCCCGCAACCGGGAGCTCGCCGTCGGGATACTCTCGGCCCTGCGCCTTAAGCCCGCGCACATCTCCCTCACCTTCGATGACCGGGTCGAGCGGGTCCTCCACATCAAGAGCCTCACCGAGGACTTCCTGGAGTCGGATACCGCGGCGCCCCAGAGCAAATACGCCAGGAAGCGGGACAGCGAAACCCGGCTCATGCTCTGGGTCAGCCTCCAGCCGCCTTTCGACGACGCGCTCGCCTACGTCCAGACCCTCTGCCGCCATTGCCCGATCCCCATCCAGCTCCGGCGCGACGTGATCAATGCGAGCGCGGACCCCCGGGAGGACCCCCTGCGGGTCTTTTTCAAAGAGCAGGGCATCCGCGGGGAGCTGGCGCTCTCGCCTGGGGCCCTTGCTTTCTCAGGCATCGACCTCGTCACCCACGGCGCGACCATAGCCGTCGAGCAGGCGCGGCTCTCCGGGGCGCAGGGCCGCGGCTTCGTGTGCAACGACGGCTTCCGCAAGAGCCTCTCGCAGGCCGGCGTGATCAAGGACGAGCGCTATGAAGCCTCCCTGGCTCTCGTGCAGAGAAGCTCCGAACAACTCCTCGAGCGCGCCATGAACTTCGTCCGCGGCCATGGGGCCAAGGCCGGGAAGCTGCTCCTGGCCCCCCAGCTGAGACGGCACTGGATGGATTGGGAGGCCCAAAGCCTGGCTGAGATGATCCTCCAGCGGTTCAGCCGGGTTGACCCCAGCGGGAAGGAAGCGGACATCCTTCGCCGGATGTCCTTGGCCGTCGCGGCTCTTCGCTCAGCCTCTTCGGCGCGCATGAAGGAATTCAAGCAGGGCAGGCTCTCTCCCTTATGGGAGGCTCCAGCCCTCTTCGACACCCAGGGCGCGCCATTGTCCCTGCGGGAGCTCGATGATCAGCGCCTTTGGCTCGGCTACGTGCCCATGGCAGAGGACCCTCTGGCCGGCGGAGCAGAGGGCTTCCGGATCGCATGGATCTTCAAGGACTGCGAGCGGCGCTTCATCCAGGACTTCTTTCCGAATGCGAAGTTCGTGCAGAGCTCGGACTTCTCCGGGGCCAGGCCCGCGCTCAACGAGCCCAACCTGCTCGCGGCCGTCCCCTTCCGATTCGGCAAAGCCGTCGGGGAGATCGGCCTCTCTTTGACGCCGCACACCCGCAGCTCGCGCATCCGCTGGCTCAGGGACGGCCGGCCCATCTCGGTCTCCTTCCAGCAGCTCAAGGGGCTCAGGATCGAGGCCGCTGTGGAGAACCCCGCGCTGGGCAGGGCGCGGACCGTGAAGGAGGAGACGCAGTCCGCGGCCGAGTGCCTCAACGCGATAGCTGAAGCCGCGCTGGGAGCCTACCGGAAGATCGCCGCGGAGTACGACCCCTCCCAAGCCGTTCCCCGCCAGGCCGTCATCCGCGAGCATCTCCTGGACCTGGCAACGATGTCCTGGGACCCCGAGCGCGGAGCTTGGAAGGCCCACGCCTGGCTGGAGGAGCTCGCCTTGTTCCGCGATGCCCGCGGCTCGATGCTTTCCATGCGCGAGCTCCGCGAGGCCGCCGCGGCGGGAAAGGCCCGCCGCCTCTCCGCCTCGCCGCATCCAGAGTCGCTGAGGGAGATCACCTACGGCTACCCGGACCACATCCAAGCCCTGTTCGGCTCCTCCAAGCTGGTCACAGGCATCGAGCCTATCCAGCAGGCGAAAGCACCCGCGGCGCCGCCCCCTTCGGCGAGCGGAGAACGGCCTCGCCTTTCGGGGACGGCGTTCCCAAAACCGCCGCCCCCACCCAAGGCCAGGCGGAAGCTTCCCGCAGCCTCTGCCCCCGCCACTTCAGTCAAGCCGGCGGCTCAAGAGCTCCCTCGGACGGAACCTCAGCCGCAAAGCCGGGCTGAGCCGGCGTCGGCGGAGGACCTCGTCCTCACTCCGCAGGGCGAGTTCCGCCGTTGGCTCAAGGACCTCTTCCTCGGAAACGCCTCTCCCCTGCAGCCTGAGCAGATCGCCGCGGTGCGTCTCGAGCCCCTGCAATGGGAGGGGTTGATCGTGAGCGCCTCCTCCAAGGAAGTGACGCTGAACACGGCACACCCGCTCATCCGCAGCCTGGATGCAGCGGGCCCCCTGGAGCGCCGGCTCCCATATCTCGTCTCGATTTTCTACACTGCGCTCAACCGGGCCGCGCCGGAGATCACGGACGAGGCGGACATCCAAGCCCAGCTGGCCCTGGTGGACTATTTGTTGGAGCCCGAAGCCCGGAGCAAACCTGTGGAACCTTCGAGCGATCGCGGGGTCTAAGAAGCCGGAGGACGAACGATGAACCCATTCCAGAAAAGGACGCGCATCAGGAATTTGCTCATTCTGGCCGCGGCCTTTGCCGCGGCTCCGGCCCAGGCCCAGCACCTGATCGCCTGGCCCATCGGACGGCCCGCGCCCATCCTGGTCCCTCCGTGGCCAAGGCCTCCGCGGCCCATGCCCATGCCGGAGCCCCGGCCGGACGTGATCGGCCTCCCGCTCGGAGGCCAGCACCTCGAGGGCAATGTCCGCGGCCAGGTGGCCCAGCTCTGGCTGGAAACCGTGTTCAGCAACGACACCCCCCAGAGGCTCGAGGGCGAGCTGTTCCTCCCCATCCCGGCCGACGTGGTCATCGACAAGATGGAGATGCGCCTGGGCGAGAAGGTGATGAAGGCTGAGCTGCTGGACGCCAACCAGGCTCGGACCACCTATGAGAACATCGTCCGCCAGATGCGCGACCCGGCCCTGCTGGAGCTGCAGTCCGAGAGGCTCTTGCGCGCCCGCGTCTACCCCATCGAGCCGCACTCCTCCGTCACGCTCCGCTTCAGCTACACGCAGGTCCTCCCCCTGGCCGGAGGCCTCTACACCCTGCGGCTGCCCCTCGCCAACGTCGATCGGAAGGAGACGGCTCAATCGGTGAAGGTCAACCTCCAATCCGAGACCCCGATCCGCCTGCTCTACTCCCCCACCCACGCCGTGACCATCCACAAGGAAGGCGACAAGAAGGCCAGCGTCGAGTACAAGGCCGCGGGGACCGGCGGAGAGATGGTGGTCCTCTACTCCCTGGCCGAGGGACGGCTGGCGTCCTCCCTGCTGAGCTACCGCGAAGAAGGAGAGGACGGCTATTTCATGCTGAGCCTCTCCCCGAGGGTGCGGGCCAGCGCCGAGTCCGGGCCCAAGGACATCATCTTCCTCGTGGACCGCTCGGGGAGCATGGAAGACGACGGCAAGATCCTCCAGGCCCGCAAGGCGCTCAAGTCCAGCATCAACCACCTCTCCCCCAATGACCGGTTCGGGATCATCGACTTCGCCACCGGGGTCGAGGCTTTCTCCGGCGCCCTGGTCAGCGCGGACCCCGGCAACAGGCAGCGAGCCCAGAGCTACGTGGACAAGATTGAGGCCTCAGGCGGGACCAACCTGCAGGGGGCCCTGGAAGAGGCGATCCGGATGCTTGAGGCGGGGAAGTCCCCGGAGCGCATCCCCATGCTGCTCCTGGTGACGGACGGGCTTCCCACGGTCGGCGAGACCCAGACCGACGGCCTGCTCAGGCTGGTGCAAAGCCGCAACGCCGCCCTCAAGACCCGGTTCTTCTGCCTCGGCGTGGGCAAGGACGTCAACAGCCTGTTCCTGGACAAGCTGGCCGAGGGCCAGCACGGCAGCCGGGACTACGTCCTGCCGGGCGAGGATATCGAGGTGAAGCTCGGCCAGATGGTGGACCGCATCGCCAAGCCCGCCTTCAGCAACGTCCAACTGCAATGGAGCGGCGTCGAGGCTTCCCAGCTCTACCCGCGCGACATCACGGACATCTACTACGGGGACCCCGTGGTGCTCTTCGGCCGCTACCCGAAGGAGGGGCAGGGCCAGCTGATCCTCTCAGGCAGGTCCGCAGGCAAGGCGGCACGGGTGGAGATACCGGTCGATTTCCCCAAGACAAGGACCCAGGAGAATTACCTGCCCAGGCTCTGGGCCTATAAGAAGATCGCCCATCTGCTCGACGAGGTCCGCCTCGCAGGGGGCAACTCCGAGATCATCGACGAGATCAAGAAGCTGGCCAGGCGCTACGGCATCGTCACCCCCTACACCTCGCTCCTGATCGCGGAAGACAGCGACATGGCCCAGTTCCGGCGGCCGCAGCCCTCAGGCGGGGGCGACTTCGCCATGGAGCAGATGCGGGAGGACGCCGGCGGAGCCTCCCCGGCGTCCGCGGTCCGAGGGCAGGCGTTCAGCCGGGCCCTCACGAAAGCGAAGTCCGGGTCACTCAGTTCCCTGATTGGCGCGGCGCAGTCCAGCGCAATCGGCCCCATGGCGTCGGCGGACTCGGCGGGGGGAAAGGCCGCGGCGCAATCACCCGCGGAAGCCGCTGAAGCCAAGGCCTTCGCTAAATCGGAAAGAAGCCTCCCGCAGAGGCCGCAGGCCTCCGAGATGCGGCAGATCGGCTCGAAGACCTTCTACAAGCGCGGCGACGCGTGGGTGGACGGCGCCTTCGAGGCCGAGAAAGGGCTGGCGGTGGAGGAGATCGAGTTCCTCAGCCCCAGGTATTTCGACCTGCTCAAAGACCACCCCGAGGTCCGCGGCTGGCTGTCGCTCGGCAAGAACGTGACCTTCGTGCTGGGACGCAAGGCGTACCGAATATCCGGAAAGCCTTGATTCTCAATTCTTTTGGATGCTTTCCAGCTCTCGAACGTATTTCAAGCACAACCAGAACGGAACAAAACCGCCTATCCCGAAAGAGCAGTCGATAAGCCGCCAGAAGAACGGAATATGAACTACTCAAAGAGGCAGAGGCGGCAACCGGCGCTGCCCGCCGTCAGCCGAGCCGGCGCCGGGGCCCCATGCCAAGAAACCCCGTCCGCCGGGACACGGCCGCAACGGCGCGGCCGACTACCGCCAAGCCGAAATCGTGGCAGTGCCGCACGGCAAGCTCCAGCCGGGGGACACTGTTCCGGCTGCCGCAAGGGGAAGGTCTACGAACAAGGCGATCCGGGGGTCTTGGTGCGGATGACGGGGCACAAGCGCCGGTGGACGCCACGATCTACCAGCTCGAGAAGCTCCGCTGCAACCTATGCGGGGAGATCTTCACGGCGCAGCCGCCCAAGGAAGTCGGCGCCAAGAAATATGACGAGCGCGCGGGCAGCATGGTCGCGCTGCTCAAATACGGCAGCGGTTTTCCCTTCCATTAGGGGTAGGGAGTCCAAGAACAAGAATCCATAAACTCCGACAGCGGCAATCCTCTAGTAGAATTACATTCGCGGCATTGGCTTGGCTTCACAGGTAGTGCGATCAATTTCGACTGCTAACCCATCACTTAAATCCAGTTCAGCGTATAATCCATCGGCCGACACTTTTCGTTGCTTTACAACATAAAAAACATACCAGTAATCGTTTTTTTCGAAAATATTAGAGATTTTCAATGAATTAACGTCGCGCACTTGAGCTGCGCAATGGTTGGCAATTGCAATAATAGCGGGATCGGTCTTCTTCAGCTTGCGACAGCCAGTTATTTTAGGATAGACGTACCAGATGAGACCCACCAAGCCTATCACAAGCGCTATGCATAAGCTGACTGCCCGCCATCTATAGCCCTTCGATGTGGAATTCAGCTTTACAAGTACACCGATCAATTTCGACAATCCAACGCCCCCCCTGATACCGCATTCCACCTTTTAGACTATAGCCGACGTACCAATGCTTAGCATCTCCTGATATGGCATCAATTTCAACCGAACTCGCTTTTGTTCCATTGGGCAAACTTGCTTTTGCGATACAACTATTTGCAAGGAGGCGAATTGCGGGATCAGTCTTCTTCAACTTGCGGCACCCGTTGGAGTTTTGAAACATGCAGCCGCATAGGCCCATCGCAAGCCCAAGAACAGGAATCCATAAACTCCGAAAGCGGAGCTTACTGAAGATACATGAGTAACGGATATCCATATTTTGAAGGATCATAACCATATTGGTAACAGTCACGCCCCTTAGGGGGGTCATCAAAGGCCATATTGATGGCACGTTGCCGCCACTTCTTCAAGAAATTCGTGCATGCAGTACTCGCAGTTTGAGATATTGTAGTGGCCAAACAGGGCACCATAACATCTAGATAAGCGCGACAGTCTGATTGGCCAACAAATTCCCCTGGGAATTTGGGGGGCTGCCCCTCTGTCAGATGCAGCAGGGTGCATTGATTTGGATAAAATTTATTGTCATCGGCAATATGGGAATACTCGTGGGCGCGAGAACACTCCATCAAGCCACAAGGTGCGTCGACCAATAGTCCCAGATCGGGCCGGAAACCGCCCTTGTTATCGCATACCACTTGGCCTGTCGCCTTATCGCCATTATTAGTCTTGATATTCCATGCCTGTATCGCCGCTGTATCCTTTTTATCCTGTAATGCCTCCTTACTACACCGAAATTCCCACCAACTCGGCGCTTCCCCTTGATGGAAATTCCCGAGCTTATCGCAGCAGTCCTTGTCCGGGTCATACGGCTTGCCTCCGCAGCCCGGACTGCACTTCCCTTTCCCATTCGAGACTTGCCCTGGATGCAGATTCCAGCCCGCATCGCAGCAGTCCTTCTTCGGGTCGTATGCCGTGCCTCCGCAACCAGGCATGCATGTCTCTGAGCCAAGAATATTCCACCAGGGTGGTTTCACCGGAACCTGGCCTTTCGGGCAAACGCACATCCCGGCGGAGTTCAGAATCAGACCATGAGTACCGCAGCCGCACTTCCCGTCTTTCCCCTTGATCTGGTTCCCTGGGCACTCGCAGCGATCATTTTTTAGAA